>JAJFUV010000224.1 GCA_021372245.1 Terriglobales bacterium | reverse complement strand
CGGCCAGGCGGGACGCCGGCCGCAGTTCCGGCGGTTCCGCCAGACCATCGCCGCAACTGTTCTCGACCAATTTCAACCTTCGATAAGCTCTCGAAACCCTCGGACGGACTTACGAAGGGTCGCTTTTCAGCAGCCTGCTAGTGAAAGAGCCGTAATGCTGGATGGCTGTGTCAGGTTTACCCCCGCAAATGACCTCGAAGTTGAGTGCGAGGGAGCGTGCAAAAAGCGTTACTATTCATATTCCGGCGTTGCTATGGAGTACGGCGGGCCGTAAAAAACGATATCAAAGGACTTGTCATTATAGCCGTGGTCGCCGTTGAGGAGGAATGTCATATGTCTGCGGGTGCCTTATTATTGGATTCTTTTGACTCTCGTTGGGAGCGTGACGTCACAGCGTCCGGTGGGGGCTCTTGGGGTGACACCCCTCCGCCGATCGTCCTTGAGGATGTTCGGAGAGAAGTGCCGGAGGCGATGGAGATGCTATTCTCCTTGGTCGCGCGCCTGTCCCTGGGGCACTTGCGAAGGCAAGGCTTTTGGACTGATTACGAGGACTGTCTACACGACGCCTACATTGTGGTACTCGATGCGATACTGAGTGACCGGGTACGCCAACCCGACTGTCTTCCGGGCTTCATCGCTACTATCGTGAGACGCATGATCTGCGCACACGTCAGGCACCGCGTGGTGCTCCGGCAGAGGTTGGTGCCGCTGTCGGCCGTAGAAATGGACCTGCAAGATTCGGCGCAGAATCTCGAATCAGACGTGCTCACCGCCGAAGAACGCGAGGTCGTGCTTCGACGACTCGCGCGATTGAAACCTACTGACCGCGAAATCCTCACTCGGTTCTATCTGGAGGGACAAGATCCCCTCCAGATTTGTGCGGAGATGGGTATTAGCGAAGGTCAGTTCCGTTGTCGGAAATCGCGCGCCAAGGCAAGGGTCGCTGGGCGGCGTATGGGCATCTGCCGATCATAGTGTTCGCCCATCTCGTTATCGTCAATGCAGGCGGCTCCAAAGTAGAGGCTCACCAGATATGGGAGCGGTCACGCTTGTTAGTTAAAGCACTCGGAGCACGTGAGTGCGCTTGGGAACTCACCAATGTCGAAGGAATGTTGGCTTAAGCAACCGAATGATCCCGCTGGCTTTGCGGATCATGGGCACTGCCCTCGTGTCAGGGCGGTGAACGTAGTCAGAAAGATGCGTGGCGGGGCTCAATCGCAGTTGATGTCCGCCTCCGATGGGTTTTACTACGTGGTGAAGTTTTTCAATAACCCACAAGGGACGCGCACGTTGGTCAACGAGTTGGTTGCTTCAGCCCTGCTGCGGGCCCTTGGCCTTTCCGCCGCCGGTTTCGGTCTTGTCTTCGTAGATGATGAACTGCTTTCACGCCATCCTGACGTCTGCATCGAACTGAGCTATCGGACGGAACCCGTCCCTGTTGGCTATCACTTTGGCTCGCTGTACCCGGGGCACCCGAATACAGTTGCGGTCTATGATCTATTGCCCACCAAGCTAGTGGAGCGAGTCTTCAACCTGTCTCACTTCATCGGAATGCTTGTGGCGGACAAGTGGCTGGGCAATATGGACACCAGACAGGCGGTCTTCTATCGGGGGAATATCCGCGGTAACCTAGGCATTCAGTCTGTGCATCCCCGTCAGATGGGTATACTTGCCCGCATGATCGACCACGGTTATACGTTCGGTGGTCAACATTGGACGTTCGAGAGCGCTCCTCTGTACGGACTCTACAGAGACAAGGCCGTCTATCATGCTGTTCGTTCGTGGGCTGATTTTGAACCCTGGTTTGAGGCAATCGACTCCGTTGACGAACGTGTCGTCATGTCTCTAGTTGGGCTCGTACCTGCAGAATGGGAGACGGACACGCGACCATTCGAAATCCTTCTTGGGCGACTCCTGGAGAGACGCAAACATGTGCCACGCATGATAGAGGAACTGCGTACTTCTGTCTACAGCCCCTTCAAAGAATGGACGGTGTCGGTCTCCACTGCGGGGTCCAGCGGATACCAGCCGCCCCGCTGTTTGCCCCGTAGTTGCGGAGCTGGAGCGGTAGGAAGTCGCATGTGTCGTGCATCGTAAAGGTCTGCGCCACTCGTTTCTCATTGCCGCTCATTGTGTGTTGGAATCGAGTGATGGAAGAAATGCGACACTTCGTGCCAGAGGGACGGCGCCGAAGCCGAACCGAGACCAAACAAACAATGGCGAAGTGTGGGGCAAGCGGTTTGAGTCGAACGGAGTTTTGCCAGGATCGCTCTGTGAGCTTGGCCACGCTGGCGCGTTGCCGCACGCCCTTGCCCGAGAAGGGCGCATCGGCGGTGTATCGTCGCTCAAGCACCTAGACGTGTCCGTCGAAGTTGCGGACTCGTGACTCTTCTTCGCGAATGGTCTGGTGAGCGTGTTGGGCGGTCAGTGCTGCATAGGGTGCGGCCACGGTTTCGACGCTCCTGTGCTGATCATATCGGGGGGGGTGCCACCCAAACCCCGAAAACTCCACCATCTGAAACTGGAGTAATCTTAGGCACAGCAACGCCGGCCAAGCCGGCGAAAGGACCGTAGAGACGCCCAAGAAAGGCCACTGCAAACAGCAGATTGTGACGGCAATGGAACAGGCCGAAGGCGGCCACAAGCTGACCGATATCTGCCGTGAGCAGCTCTCGATCAGCTAGGCAACGTTCTACACTTGGAAGAGGCAGTATGTCGGAATGGAGTGCAGGAGCTGCGCAACGTGCGACAGTTGCGGGAGGAAACCGCCCAGCTGAAACAATTGGTGCTGGACCTGGCGCGGGCGCAGGCGACGACGATCCGGCTGCGGCTGCTGAAGATCGGGGCGCAGATCCGGATCACGGTGCGCAAGGTGTGGTTGTCGCTGGCCAGCGGCTATCCGCTGCAGCGGCTGTTCGGCCAGGTATGGGCGGCGCTGCGCTG
>JAJFUV010000203.1 GCA_021372245.1 Terriglobales bacterium | reverse complement strand
CGCGCCACACCGGCCGAGCGCTTGATTTTCCTCGACGAGAGCGGGGTCACGACCTCGATGACGCGTCTCTATGCGCGTCGCCCAGATGGCCGCCGCATCCACGAAGCTACGCCCGGCGGCCGCTGGAAGATCATGACCATCCTCGGGGGCCTGCGGCAGATCGGAATCACCGCCGCCATGACCATCGAAGAGGCCACCGACGGCGACATCTTTCTGGCATATGTGAAACAGGTTTTGTGCCCCACACTGGCGACTGGCGATGTCGTCGTGATGGATAATCTCGGCGCGCATAAGGTCAACGGCGTGGAAGAACTCATCCAGGCCCGCGGCGCGGAAGTTCTCTACCTGCCGCCCTACTCGCCGGATCTGAATCCGATCGAAAAGGCTTGGGCGAAGATCAAACAACGCCTTCGTTCCCAGCGTCCACGGACCCGAGAAGCTCTTGAACACGCCATCGCCGACGCCATTGCTCGCGTTACCACCGAAGAGGCACAGGCCTGGTTCCGACTGGCCACAGCGACCCTATAGTAACTATGAAAATGCTCTAAGGCCAGCAAGGCCAGGACGAAACTAAGCGACCACGAATGGCAACACTTGGCCACTGCGACCCGCGCTCTCGTTTTTCACGGACTTGGTGCTGGGATTACTCCTGCACTTGCTTTGGTGAGTGGGTTCGGTCTGATCCTACATATAGAACCGGTACGATGGGCTGGGTTCCTTCTGCCCGACTTCGGCCATAATCCCGCCGACCTGGCGGGCGAAGCGAAGCGTGATCGGCGCCCCCGTCGTGTCAAACGCCGTGTTCCAATTCATACGCGCCAGCGCCAGTACGTCCGATGCCGCACGAACGATGTCTGTTTCCCGGTCCGTCACGATCTTCAACGGGACTGGAACGTGCATTCCAGGGTAGGTTTGCCATTCCGGAATGTATCCTGTTGTAAAGAGGTAAGTTGCGTCATCATTGATGCGGCAGAGTGTTCCGCGTTTTGGAGGGTACGCGCTGCGCTGAACCAGTCGGAAGTCCGACGGCGCAACATTCATGAACTCAACAACGGGGATCTGGTTGAACACCTCGCTGAACCCGCGGCGTTCATCTGCGGTGAATTGCGTCGTCTTGTGAAGAACAAGGCGAGAGGGCTCCTTGCCCGTTCGCTCCCGATACTCGTCGAGTATCTTCCTGGCGAGCTTCGATGCCTGTTCCAGCGTCAAATAAGCTGTGTGTCCAGATTCTCGCGAGCGCGGAACAGAATCGCCTTTGAGCGCAAAGCCCTCGCCCTCAGACGAGAATGCCTGAGCAACGCTTGAGTACATCAGATCAGATTTCGTAGTTCTCAAATAGTGAAAACTGATACCGACAAAACACGTCGCCGGACCGTCGGATCTCACTCGCCAGGGAATCCCTCCAGCCTTGTAGAAAAGCGCAACGCTGCTGTTCCAGGCACGGGTCGCCGGGTCCTGGCTGGCTTCATCATCGCAAAACAGGCTGGAGGTTGCGATTTGGATCGGCATGTTGGCGTCCATCGCTCGTGCCTTCAACGCGCGACGAAAATCTCGCTGCAGCAACTCTTCAGCAGTGTCGTCCGGCGCCCAGATCGCGTCAAAAGATAATTGCCCAGATTCCTCGTCCTTCCGGGCCCTTTCGAGCTGTTTGCGCTCTATGCGGGTAAGCCTACGCGTGAGACTCCAGCAACTGGCCACAACAGCGTCAGGCAAGCAGCACGTGATCACGTCGAGGCTCTGTGTTCGGCTGAGTCGGCTAATTCCCGTTGAATACGCGTTGAGGACTCCCTCAAAACGATCCCGACCTGAGCGCTCGAGCGCTTTGTCAAGTGCATTCTGGATATCAATCTCCCAGGTCTTGTCCAGCACAACGACCGACTGGAACACGCGCTCGAAACCCTGGAAGTCCAGGTACATTGGGTTCGTGGGCTTGCCGGTGAGCACTGTGTTCTCGCAGCGCCTGTACCATTGGCGTGCGTCCTCAAGGAGGTCGCGCGGTCCAACGAGTCCAAGACGGATCTGAGCTTTGTGAGCGCGACCAAACCTCAGACTGAAAGGTCCCGCCGAGGCGAGACCCTCGCGAGGGTCCGTAAAATAGCCCTTGTTATCGCCGAATTCTAGCTCCGGCGTGCGGAGTTCCATCACGCTAATCCGCATCCTTGACCTCACCGCCGTCGCCCTCAAGTTCGGACTCAGCAGCCTCGGCGACCTCATGTTCCAGACGAGCGAGTTGAGCGTCTTCACTTCTGAGCATTTCAGGAGCAACATCGAGATCCGCCGAGGGAGGGGCAGCGAGTTCACAACTCAACAGCAACCCCCGGATCGAAAGGGAATGGCTGTCACCCAGCTCAATCCGGAAACTGTCCTTACCTCCTGCAAGCACCCAGGTCCAGAACACCAGGTCGTTGTAGACCTTCATGTTGAAGTCACGGGCGGCCTTTCTAGTGGCTAAGACGCCCACCTTTGAAGACCTGAGAGGCAGGTATTTCCCGTCCGCAGTAAAGACGTACCCTGGGAGAATGCGTAGAGCCCACTCGCCGTGGAGGCTCTCAAAAGCAAAACCAAGCGCTTCGTGTTGCCAGTAGACGACCTTGTTGGTGCGCTTAGAAACGACCGCTTTCGTCACTGTGCGAGTGGCCTGGCGAAAACTGGCCTGATACGTAATTTCTCTTGGCCCCTGCTCTCCTGGCCCGAAGTAGGCCCGCTTCTTCAAGGTGTCCACCAGCAGCCCGCGTGATTCCAGGTATTGATAAAAGGCTCGATTCAGTAGTTCTACGAAGTTGCGTCGCCCCTCCGAAGTGGCGAGGATCTCGTCGGTCCGTAGCACCTCAGTGGACGCGAGGTCAATGGAACCCCGAAAAGGATTGACCTGATCCGACAGATTGGTGAATGTAAGCAGTTCAGTACTACGCTTCAGTGCGAAGGGCGGCAGCAGCACGGAACCTGCGAGCTTTGACACCTCATAGCCGTT
This sequence comes from Terriglobales bacterium, assembly GCA_021372245.1. Classification (GTDB taxonomy): domain Bacteria; phylum Acidobacteriota; class Terriglobia; order Bryobacterales; family Bryobacteraceae; genus JAJFUV01. The sequence continues at coordinate 28,576 of JAJFUV010000203.1, read as the reverse complement.
GGCGCATTGCGTCCTTGCGCGCCACACGTGTTCCGGGATTTCGAGGACCTCCAGGAGATTTGCGAAGAACCTCGATTTCGAGGTGGCAGGTGTGGCCGTCCGTGTTGTGGGATCCGCTTCCTCCTCTCTGCGATAGATCAACGCACGGAAGGTCTGGTTGGTGTCGTCTACCGGACCGAAGATCACTTTCCCCTCATTCAATGAGACTTCGGCATGGACATCGGGAAGGCCGGACCCCTCTTTGTCCATCGCGCCACCGCCGTAAAACAGGTCGGCGATCACAGGATTACGATACCCTTTGATGCCTCGGTTGCCGAGCTCTATCTGTTCCTGAAGACGCGTGTTGACACGCTGGAACACAGCATCGACCAGACCACCTGGATTCACCAAACGAATGAACTTAGAGTCGACGCCGATCCGGAGCGGCTCCCGAACATCGTACGCCCGATGAACGAGCGTGTTCACCAGGAGTTCCTTTAGCGCCAGGGGTGGATACGGATAAACGGACTCAGACACGGCCCCCTTCAGACGGAATGGACGATTGACTTCCGTGAACAACTCAGTAAGCGCTTCCAGTTGCGTCCATAGGTTGCCCTCAACAAGCTTCTCCTCGCCGTCGATGTAAAGGTGACACTCAGCGCCCGTAATTCGTCTTGCCGGATTCCTGGCAAACATCAGATAACTGGCGTTTGTGAGCTGCACGCCGGAATCGGTTCGGCGAAGAAGGTCGAGTTGCTCCATCTGGTGCTGAAGCCAAGCTCTGGTCACGTTCACAGGAATGTCGATCTGCATCCTGCGGCAATATGCAAGGACCTGCAACTGAACACGAGACCAATCCAATTCGTCGAGTTGGGCGCCGGTAGTCACCTCCATGTCAAATGGCATTTGTGAATCGTGGGAGGATGCACGTACCGAACTGTCCGAAACGCTCTCCGGCAGCGTGGCGCAAGTCTCAGTGAGAGCCTGCATTGCTTCGTCAAACCCTGGGATCTCCACTAGTTGTAGATTCCCGCTGAGGCTATGGGCAAGCGCGACCACGCATGGGTGGACCTTGCTGTTCGGGAGAACGCACCAATAGATACCGCGTCTGAAGCCGTTCGTCCTTGTGCGCTGATCTGAGAGGAGGTGCTGCATGATAGACGGTTCGGCACCGCGGTATCCAACGACGATCAACGAATGATCCCGCAGTAGCGGTGTGAGTAGCGACACTAGGTTCTCATCGAGGCGCTGCACCTCATTTAGCAAATTCTGATCCGTATAGTGCTCGACAGACCCGTGCAAATAGATAAGCTGTGGATGGGTCGGGGACGTCGAGAACTTCGTGTAGTCGGCCGATGTACGGATGATCTCAAGATGATGTGGTCGGCGCCGCATAACGTGCAGATCAGGCAGTACGCAGTCGAAGTTGGTTGTCAGAACCGTCTCAAGACGACGGTGGTCCAGGAGGTCGAGAAGCCTTTCATATCCAGGACTCGCCGGCACGCTGGGGTTGATGAGTTGTAGGAAAAACTCCCTCCGGTTCTCGCGCGGTTGGAGCAGGTTCTCGATCACCGCGGAGTAGTTATCCGCCGCACTCGCGTCCCTTTCGTACCACGGCTGACTCTGAACCCACCGCAGCCAATCGCTACGCTTCACGTTGGGATCGTCAGGATGCCGTCCATTGGCTTGGCAATACGACCACCGGGCAACTCTCTCTACGATCTGCTCGCTTAACGGTATGCCTGATTTGAGAGAGGCGCCTGCTCCGAGAAGGAAGACAGGTTTACAGCTGCTGTCTTGCAGGAACAGCGACCGAAGGCGATCAACCGTCTGAACCAACACGTGCGTTTCCCGTTTCGAGACCGCGAAACTGCCGAGCACGCGGAAACATTGCTTGCTGAGATTGTTTCAGTTTATCACCTTCAATGTGCCGAGTCGCAGCGGACGGTAGTCTGGGTGATGATATGCCCGTCGCCGAATCAGTCCTCGCAAGTTGGCATGTTGCCATTGATCCCTCTTCGCCACCTGGCCTTCGATGTGGTCAGCAGCAGACGTGCAGACTCCACAATCTGTTCTGAGGAATCCAACGACGAAGCACCGCTGAGTTCGTCACGCCGAAATACTCTCACTCAGCATTCTTCACCCCGATCCCATGCCAAGCTTCCCACGTGAAACTACTGTCCCCTCCAAAGCGGAAACAAGCGTCGCCAGGCCGTGGAGTTTCTTCGGCGGATCGGCCGCGACGAAGACGCCGACCGGTTCGAGGCTATGGACGCCAAGGAGTTCGTTGAACACAAGGGAGCAGAGCTTCTCAAGCCATCAAGGAGCCATGGGACGCGGCAAATTGAAAGCGGAGTTAAAAGCAGAACTGGATGAGGCACACGGGTACATCGAAGAGCTAGAAACGATGCTGGACGACATCGCTGGCGTCGCTGCTGACGAAGAGGACGAAGACGAGACTGACGAAGGCCAGGACTGACATCAGCCGGGCGATGTGGACAGGCGGCAGCTCGGTGCAAGGACATCCCGGAGGTCACCGACCGGGCCTTGCGGTGCCGGGCTAACGCCTGCCCGCCACCGGCCAGAAGAACTGCGAATTATGTAGCTCCAAGCATAATGTGGAGCTGGGCCGCGTGGACGGCTACGAGGAGAACTCCGAGCCCGAGAACCTGATCTGGACCTGCCGGGTGTGCAGCACGAAAACAGGCGTGGTCTTCAAGCGGCTGGAGCTTGGACGCCGGACTCGTCAGTACAACCATTCAGCCCAAGGTGTCAGAAATCTGGCCAAGTGGCTCATGGCCGTTATGAACGTGAAAGGCGAGGTCAACCACTTGACCCTTCCCGCGGCCGACTCGACGAGATGAGGGACGACAACCACACCATCGTTCCTGCGCCCCAACACGACAATTTTGCTGTATCCACAACCCTTGGCGAACACCGAGGACTTTCGGTTCACCACCTTTTTCTGGCATCAAAATATCGGCTGGCGGGACGAGCGACCAAAACATATCGGCGGCAACACTCTTGTCCAAGTTAGCGTTTAGGGTCTGAGGCAGCGGGTCTGATAAGTTGATTGAAGTTTTTGCCAAGCGGCGTAGGTTTTGGTCCCCTGTGGTTTTTTACAACTATATTCAGGCGTCTGTCGGGCCGGATTCCCGAGGCATCCCGGCTGAGGAGATGTGTCGTAATGCGAAATCACCATTTGAAGAAGTGCTGATCCAACTCCAGCCTCATTTTGTTCTGGCCTTAGGAAACAGACTTTGGAGGAGGCTTTCTATGACCTCGAACCCGGGGCCGTTAGTCTCGCTGTCGGATGAGCAGACGATGGAGAGCCGACTCTATTCCAATGGCACTGGCCACGCTTTCACATTTGGGATCGCTCACCCCGGTTGGCCAGGATGGAGCTATCAGAGATGGACGCCATGAGTTCGAGGGGCACTTCAGTGTGCAATTGAGTTCCAACGGAGCCAGGGATGCACATTGTATCCGCCGTCGCCGCATTACGTGTCCAGGTAGCGGCGAGGTCCGTCTAGCAAGCGGCGGTGAAACGGGTGACTATGGCGTGCAAGTAGGAGGAGCTGAAGATGGCGGTCGACGAGATCAAAACAAGCGTCACGTCCTTTTCCGCTCAGACGTAGCTGCCCTCTTCCGCTGCCGTATCTCGGTTTTCCCCATCGACTCGATTTCCTTCTCAATACCCGACAACAACGTAGATGCGGTTGTACCAAGCCCCGTGCAAAGCGCCAGCAAGGTTCGAAGCGTGACGGTTCGTTCGCCTCGTTCCACAAATCCAATCGCCGTCCGGTGAAGGTTCGCCCGGTCTGCCAGAGTTTCCTGACTGATTTGGAGTTTGCGGCGCATCTTGGCGATACGCCGACCCAACAGTACCGACGCTGTGGAGAAGTCTTGCACTATCTGTAGATTCGGGATATGATGGCTGGGAAGTCCACATACAGATAGTAGTCATACAACTCGTAGCATAGCGTATGCCCTTCCATTTCCTGTGGCACTGTCGTTCGAAGCAATCGAAACCGTGCTCTAGTTCGTTGCGTGCCGATAGCGGAATGCTCTTTCAAGACTGCGACAAATCCCTAAAAACTCATGCCCACACGATACGCACTCCGAATCTCGCTCTTCTTCCTGTCGTTGCACATCCTCTCGGCGGCTGTCGATTGCCGCTACCCGAAAAATCGCCAGCAACGGGTGGTATGTGCCACTCCCGAACTCCTGGAATTTGACCGCCAGCTTTCAACCGTTTATGAGAAGGCGCTGGCTGTATCCAGCGGCTCCGAGCGGACACTACTTGAGCGGGAACAGGGCTGGTGGGAGACCTACAGTGGTGGTTGTTGGGAGCGGGTAGACTGCATCAAGAAACGCTACATCGACAGAGCGGCGACTTTGGAAGCACTGATTGCAAGGGCGTCTGCACCGCCGCCCGTCGGGTCCGATCCATCAGGCACTACTCCAACTCCCACCCGTGCCATGAGCGTCCCGGAATCCCGACCCGATGTCCAACAACCCATGCCACAACAACCGTCGACGACGAACTCTGGAGATGCACAGCCGGGACAAACGGCTCGTCCGGGTGAGGTCAGCCCCTTACAATCATCTGGTGGGGAACAGACGGCTGGAGTCAGCACGCCAGCACCGGAAGCGCCAGCGTTACCCGAACAAGCGACCACGATGGCCGAGAACCAGCCGTTACGACCGTCACAAACGACATCAATTCCAAAACATGAGGGACGGACCGATGGGTCGAGCGCCAGTCCTGGCATCTTTTCGGAGATAGGAGGTTTCTTTTCGTCGGCTTCGAAATTGGTCATTAACGTCCTTATCGGCTGTTATGTGTTGTGGGGAGCGTTTTGGGGATGTCATATTGTCTATCCCAGGATGATGGCGTGGTACAGGTCTTCAACATGGTTCATTCTTGGACGTAGCCCGATGGACATTCTGATACGGCAGATTACCTTCGGTCTGCAAGTTCGCTTTTGGGCCATTGTCATCGGCACTATCGTAGGATGTTTGGGTGGGGCCATCTACATGCAGTTCATGCGATCCGGTCGCACAACACGGATTTGATCTTCCGTGATGGCGTCGGGTGGGGATATGGGCATCGACCGCATCACTATTGACCCGGATGGACAACCCCACATCCGGGGTCTAACGATCAAGTTTTGGGACGTGTACCGGGACTTGACGTTTCACGGCCTCAGCGGAGAGGGAGTTCTGCGGAAGCACGCCGGACTAGAACCAGACGACATTGACGCCGTGCGTGAGTAAGCTGTTCACCTGATCAAGACGAGAACGCACGACGAGTGTACCGGACGCAAGATTATTCCGAAAGATCGACTCGTCCATGGTCGATACTACAAGGGCCGTTGCCGCAATGCCACGATTGCCCGATGGCATGCACAGGAGCAGTGCTTCTACCATTGGCGGGAGAAGTTCGGCAGGATCTACATTCAAACGATCAAGTACCCAACCGACGCCGACGAGCCGTGGTTCGACGTGTTTGACGTTGTAGACGAACTGCCGAACTGCAAGTTCGAGATTCCCTTCGATTACGAGGCGGTCTTCACTGGCAATCGGGATGACCTGTGCGAGTTCAATGCCGAAATGTGGAACCTCCCGGAGCGATAGGCGGAATGCGGCCTTACAAGCCGTCGCCCTCGTGCGGGGTTGCCAGCAAGTCCGCCCCAACCCGACGAGACCGTCGTGCACATTCTCTCTGCGATTGCCGGGGCATTGGGAAAACGAAGGGATACAATGAAATCCGAAAAAGGGTACCCATCCAAAAGGGTTATACTATTCTGCCCGCCCGTCGTCACGGAGGGGAACAGAGAAATATAAAAAGGGACTCCCAGCCCGTGGAACCACTGCCTAAAGCAGGTAACAAACCGGAAGGACAAGGCATCCCGTACGACGTTTCTGTGGCCGGGGATGCGAGGTCATCGGGCAACAGCGGAGCGATCCTGGGCCGCCCTGTGCGTCGGGGTGAGGTCTGGCGGCGATTGCTGTTTCCAGACCGATTCATGAGTGGTCCCAGCAGCTGGAATCCTGGGATGGGACTCTGGGCCGGGAAGACTCCCACCCGTTACGGATGACGTGGGCAAATGAGCAGCGTGCGAATACGCTGTTGCATGTGACAATTCCTGTGCCCTAATTGTCCCAGCGGTCCAAATCCCTTGGAAGCGCTGCAATAAAATCAATAACTTCCAATCCTGTCAATACCCTCGTGTAGTCCGAGTCCTACCTGAGGAGCACTTCTTTCCGACATATCGACCATGCAACGGGTCGATGCAGCAGTTCCTCGAATCAGCCGTGATAGTACGTGTTCATGGCGATCCCACTCGCAACCAACGATCTCAAGATTTTGAACAGATTCCGGGCGTCGTGTGTGCCAAGGGAAGTCACATTAGGGTGCGGTGACGATCTCTCATAACGCGGCGAGTTGACATATGCCGGTGCGTGTTTCGTCACGTCGCAATTTCGGCGGGAGGAAACACGACGGGGCTGCTCGTTCCTTACGTGCGAACCGAGAACACGGCGGTCGCGAGCACGTCGAATCCACGGAGCTTCGGACTTTCGCGCCAACTTCTCTAGGCTGTGCCAATCCTGCCAGCGGACACTTCCTCGCTCGGGGCTACCAATTCATCCCACAAGTGCTGGTTGTGCCTGCAACCCGGGTCACCGGCACGAATGTCGTCCAAATAGGCAAAAGACCGCGCGCGGCAGCCGCCACAATAGGAACGGTCCGCGCAGGTGGCGCAGTGGTCCAGACGATCGCCGCGGTCGGACAGGACCCCGAAAAGGGGACACTCCCAGATCTCGGCAAAGGATTGGGACCTCAGACTGCCAACCTTCAAAGAGGAAATGTAAACGCACGGCGTGATATCGCCGTTCGGCTGGATGGCGCAATAGCAACGTCCCGCGCCGCACCCTCCAACATAGCGGGAAAGGACCATGGTCTGCTTTCCTTTTCCCGTGCCGGCATGTCCTGTCGCAAAGATGCCGTCCGGAGGCGCATAGGCCACGCAGGAGCGGCCAAATTGAGGCGCCGTAGAGATAATGTTAATCCTGCCTTCCTGAAGGTGCGCAACAAGTTTACGCAATAGCCACTCCCGCTGGGCTGGAGTGATGTCGGACTCGACCATTTGCCTCCCTCGCCCAACGGGGATGAAGTTGAAATGGGAGAATGTGCGGCAGTCGAGAGCTATGGCGAGTTCTATCGCTTGATCGACGGTCTCGACGTTCCGGCGCGTGAAGCACGTTGCGAATCCAGTACGCATCCCACCGGCGACGGAATTGCGAATTCCCTCTATGGAACGTGCCCAAGCTCCGGGCCGGCCCCGGAATCGGTCATGTTCCTCGGGGACCACGCTGTCGATACTCACTTCCACGTATTTGACGCCCGCCGCGATCAGGCGCGCCACGGTCTCCTTGGTGAGAAGTGTGCCGTTCGTGGCTATGGTGGTGTGAATCTTGCGCAGCTTGGCCCGCTCAAGGACGTACCAGAGATCCTTGGATACCAGTGGTTCGCCACCGGCGATCGCCAGGAAGGGCACGCCTGCGGCGCCGATCTGGTCCACGGTCCTGAGTTTTTCCTCAAGCGTTAACTCGTCTGGTGCGGGTTTAGGTGTAGCATTCTGATAGCAGTGCTTGCAGAGCAGGTTGCATGCCTGCGTCATGTTCCAAACAACCATGAGGGGAGCAGCAAACCTCTGCGGCGCGGACAGGCCGTAGCGGGCGATGCTTCGGCCGGTGACTGCGAGGGCGCGCACGGTCGGCTCGTGGTGGAATAGCTTTCTTGTCATGAACTCCTTGTCGAGCTTCCCGCGCCTCAGCGCGTAGTCGATCAGCAATTCCGGGAAGTACCATTTGAGTCGTTCGAGTGCGGAAAGTCCGGGATTGTTATAGCGCTCGCATACTCGCCCAAAGAAACAATTGCCGCTGCTGTCGGTTCGGGTCACATAGTCAAGGATGCGACGAACCGAAGGTCGTCCAAGGATGTCTTCCAGTACGTGATGAGTGGGTTCCGCATCGGTGGCGGGTAAGTCGATTCTCAATTCCAACCTCCAGTGTTTTGCATATCAACAAGTGAGTGGCATACCGTCCGGGTAAATCGCGATTCGCGTTCCCCGGTCGGCCGCAAGGATCACAGCTTTCATCTCTCCACCTCCATGGGGACTGCGTCCAAGGATGCTGTCTCTCTGCGCGGGCGCCGATGGGCCAAGAACAGCTTGCGATTGAAGTAGATGGTCACCATCCAGACGACGTTCGCGCCGAATGCGGAAAGGAACATGACCGCCGGCATCGCGTTGAGCACCGCGCCCAGCAGCAGATAATAGATCAGGACGCCTTTCTTCGTCAGGAACTGAAGTTGGCGCACGAGGCGGGAGATCGGATTCGCGGAATCGCGGTCGAGCGCGGCGAGGTAGCGCCTCGAATACTCGTTGGGCTTGCCGCGGGGGGCCGCCAGTCCGCGCTGAACGCTGATCACCGCAAATGATAGAAGGCTTCCGCACAGCAGGCCCGCGCCCAGGAACAGGTACAACACGCCTCCACGGCGATATCCGCCCGCCGTCATGCCGACGAAGATGAGCAGGTAGGACGAGTAATCGACCCACGTCTTCAGCCAGCAACTGAACGGCGACTCCTGGAACTTCAGCCTGGTTAACATGCCGTCGATCTCATCAATCAACCCGGAGAGGAAGAACACCGCTGCTGCCGTTACGTCCCCGGCCCAGGATCCTCGCGCGAAGTTCAGTCCGGCCATGGCCGACACCGCCATGCTCACGAAGGTGACGGCGTTGGGAGTCACGCAGGTACGGGACAGCCAGCGCACAACGGGCCAAGAGAGCCTCTGGTTGAATCGCGAGTAGATTCCGTCCGTCGCCTTGCCTGAGCGGCGCACCAGTTCGGCTTCGATCTCAACAACCTGCGCGGATGGGCGCAGGGACACACCTGGTTGCCCTTTCACGGGGATGACCCAGAAATCCGGAGCGGAGCCGGCAATCTGATCGCTTTTCAGGAACACGCCGGGACGATCATAAATGTGTTTGTCCGGACCGGTCGCAGCAACGCCTGAAAAGCGCACCGCAGAACCCGGATGTTTGTTTGCTGCCGAAATCAATCCGGACAACGCCGCCCCGTGCGCCAGGTAGTCATAGGGCATCCAAAGGAACCGGTCGTCCAGGCAGTGCTCGATGGCACGCCAGTCTTCCCGCCTATCGGGGTCGAACGGATGTCCAATCTCCACGGTCTCGATGCAAGAAGCTTCGATGTCCCTCGACCATGGGTAATTTTGTAGCCATCGTCGCGGCCAGGCATCCGGCAGTACAAGAAGCACTTTGCCGACGCCGGCGCTGAGAGTGGTCATGAGAACCCGGACGAGCAACGGCACTCCGCACACTTGCGTGGTCAGCCTGCCGATATCCGCGACCTGCGGCATTGCAATCACTATCTGCATCTCAGCGTTCCTCAATGCAAAGCGGCATCTGGCTTGGAATACCCTCCGCAACCGCTCGGCACGTGCTCGACCGGGCGGCCCACACAATTCCCGCCGCACACCAAAATAGATCACGCAAGCGGCGGGCTATGGCCAGCATCATTCCGGCGGCGGGCGGGAGTCCGAGCAGAGCGAACGCGGTGGCCACGCCGCCTTCGTCCGCGCCGATCCGGCCCGGGATCCATGCCCCGAGCACCTTCACCACCCGGCCCGCCGCCTCGATGATGAGCGCACGCAGAGGAGAGAAATGCGCGCTCACCCACCACAACACGACCGCGACTTCAATGAGTGTCAAAAGCTGGGCGAGAGGGTCGAATCCGAGAACTCTCCGGGCTGCTCGCGGGTGTTGGTCGCGGAACGAGCGGATGCGGTGCTCCACGAGTTCCGCACTCCGCAACCAACCGGGCGCTCGCGCACCCGCCATGCGTACCAGGGGCGTGAGGAGGGACCGCCGCGAGACCAGCACGGCAAGAGCGATCCCAAACAGGGCCGCAGCAGCGCAAACTACCGGCGTGACGGCGATCAGGAACGCCCCAGCGCAAGTGCCGGCCAGACTCAGGATCACCGCCGTGAACCAGTACGTGCCCGTTTCAATCAGGGTCGATGAGGCGGTTGCGGCCAGCCCACACGAATTGCGTAGCAAAACGAGTTTCGCCGGCTCGGACACGACCGGTCCGAGCACTGCCAAGTAGCCGGCGGCTTGTACCGCGATTTCGCCAAGGCTGATGCGGGAAGTCAGCAGCCCGAGCGCTGTGGCGCCGGCGATTCCAGGAAGCGGGCGAAGATTCTTCACCTAGTCCACTCCTTTTCCGTTGCTTGACTACCCAGCTGTTGCGCAGCACGAATCGTATAATCGAAGTACTCAATCGTTATCTCTGTCGTCCCGACAACCTTTGCCTCTGCGGTGGAGTAGTTAGTCGCCGGCAGCCAAAACCTCCCAGTGCGGTCGTAACGGTGGATCACTTGAACACTGTGAACCCAGAACGACGGATCTTTCGCCGGACTTCCCTCGATCCGTGTGATCGCAAAGTCTTCCGTGTCCACCCAGATGCGGCCACAGACCAGAAAGCGGTTACTCGTTTTCGGTTCGACCTCCAGCACATAGCTCGCTCTTCCATCAGAGAGTTCCGTTCCTACGAGACGGAAGTCGTAGTTGGCAGGAACGATTCGCGTCTGTTCGTATTCGCTCTTTTCGCTCGCCTCCCGTTCCGCGTCGATCATCTTGCGGAAGACCCGGTTTCGCACGAACCCGGAGCCGCTCTCCGCTACGACATCAAATGTCTTGGCACCGGTGCGGTCGCACGTGACACGCACGGTCATCTCGGCCCGCTTGTTGAAGCGCCTGTTCTCGAGCCGGTAGCGGCGCATCCCTGTGTAGCCAAGGAAGGCTGCTAGCCTCTTGGTGTCGGCTTGCATCATGCGATCGACGATTTCCGGGGCTGTCAGAGGCGGCGCCGACGCGCCCTCAAACATCACCAACAAAGCCAGGATTTGTGGCATCACGACCAAAACTCCAAAACGAACTTCCCGTGCAGCATCCGGCCGACACCATTGAGAAGGGCGCCGTATCTCAAGCTGCCGGCGTTGTTTTGAAGATCGTGCGGATTATGATGGTTCAAAACGTTGAATACCTTGCACCTGGCGTGCGCCCTGTAGTTCCTCCCTCGGATCGGAAGTGCGATTTCTTTGGTTGCTTGTCAATCTGAGGCGGAGAATCGCGGGAAGCGTCCGCCCGATTTCGCCCGCCGATGAAGTCGCGTTCCTCCTCAGCCACTGAATAGGGAGATCCGGTGTGAGCATCCAATACCGGGGCGAGCGTGATTTTCCACGGGACTTCGAGATGCCCCCAAAGCAAGACTCGATGCGGCGCATCTGAAGGCAATGGGCCGCGTTCGTTCGGGCGGATGACCGCGACGGGGGTATTTCCAAGGAACTGGTTGAGGTCACTCAGGTCTCCGATCGCGCTCGATCGCACATAAGACTCGTTCAGTACATGGCACCGGATTTGATACCTAGAGGTAACCTGGAACTCGCGGTAGCGGTTTCTACCGGCATTGGACAGGATTAGGGCGCCAGCGTCCAAGCGCTGCACCGGCTCGATGAAGAAACCGCGAACGGCGTTGCGCCGGCTGTGGCTTGTGCGCAGCACCAGGTTGTGAAAAACCTCGTGCTGCATCCCTACCTTCCACGCCGTGCTTCGCGGGTGGACGATGGGGCCTGCCGTTTCGTGCCGGTAGAGTGACGCATCGGGCGCCGAGCCGTCAGAGAGATATCGGAGCACTGTCCTTTCGGGCAGGAACGGAAACGTAGGAATGCTCAAACCGCTCCTGTCATAGAAGTAGCCCGCACCTCCCCGGAGCACGGTTCGCGAGCCATGGAACGGTGCAATGGCGAATCCGAGCCGCGGCACCACATGGCCCTCGTCGCTGATGGAGTCGTAGTCGAGACGGAAGCCGGCGTCGAGAGCCATCCCCGAATGAATCGTCCACTTATTCAGCACGAAGGCCGTGCGCTCCCGCTGCATGATAGATACCGTCGTGTCGTGTGCGAAGGCGATCCGTTCCGCCGGGCTTCCCGACGCCCTCAGAACTTCGACTGGACTGAAGGCTTGCCGCCCACCGTAGGCGTAGCGAACGAAGTTGCTCCCCGTCTTCAATTCATGGCGGCCACATCCATGTGTGGCGGGCGGAGTGAAGACCTCTCGCCACTCGAAGCGATTCGTATCACGGTCCTGCCGGTTGAAGAATCCGCCTGTAGTCGCTTCTACCGCCAGACGGTAGAGGTCGTTGCTGTGCGCCTTGAAGTTGGAATTGAGCTCCTTGACGCTGACCTGCGATGCGAGCGGCGATCCGGACGGTGAGACGAACTTGTGTAAAAAGGCCAGGAAATAACCGCGTGGGTTAAGGTCGGGCGTGGCCGGCTGCGGCGTGAACGTGTTCAAGCCGAGATAGTTCAGCTTCTGCGGGTAAAGCGATGGCGCGACCGAGGTGTTTTGCCGCTCCGTGAGGTTGAGATCGAGCTGGGCGTAAGAGTCGAAGCTCTTCACCCGGGTATCGCACTGTTGGGGCGGCAGGGTTTCGACAGGCGTCCTTACATAGCGGTACTCGAACGATTGCGTGAGGGCGGCGCGTTCGCGGATCTGCGAGCTGGTCAGAGTCGCTCGGGGCGTTGACGACCCGACGCCGACGATCATGCCGTCGCGCTTCGGCATTCGCGGCATCAAGTTCTGGACCTGAAAGCGGAACCTTTCGAATTCGGTGACGTTGGCGCTATTGAGGAGCGTCCCACCCTGCGACGCTCTCGCGCCCTTGATGTTGATCAGGCCGCCAGGACCGCGGACCACTCCGGGCAGCCACGGCAAGAGGCCTTCGAAGCGCTCGTTGACGTTCGGCGCGCGCCTTAGCACCGGCTGTCGGAGTACGGCCTTGGAATCGGTTTCCGAAGTATCGACCTCTTCGGCCTGCGCGGAGACGGTGATTGTTTCTTGCACGCTCGCAAGCTGTAGTTCGATTTCAACCTCAGTGTCTCTTCCCGCCTGAACGATGACTTCGGTGTCCGCCGCCTGCAGGCCGGCGAACTCCGTCGCGATGCAGTAGCGGCCCGCAACCAGGGCGACCGCGGAGAAACGGCCGGCCTCATCCGTCCTTGCGTCGATGGCGGGGCCACCGGCTTCTATGGACTGAATTCGCAGACGCGCGCCTGGAATCGGCGTCCGTTCATGGCCGGTGCCTTGGGTGTATACTTCGCCTCGCAGTCCGCCCGTAAGACTCGGCGACACCTGCGTCTTGGGTGCACGCGCGGGAGCGGGCACCAGCAGTACGCTCGCCGCTTTAGCGGCATTCACGTTTACCAACCAGTTCGGACGCATTCTCACGCCTGTATATTGCAATTGGCCTTCCATTGAAACGTTTGGACCCTGGTAGCTCGAAATGCCGCAGCGCCAACCGTCGCTCACTGCCGTCGTCGTCACTTGCGTCGTCACGTGCCGACGAGAACAGACGGATCTATAAGTACACCCCGCTGCCGTGGATTCAGATAGCAGACTGATGCGGCTGGCCGGTGCTGGAGGCAGGTTTCTTCTGGTGCGGTGCTAAGAGAGATTTCGGAGGCGGGTTCGATACTACCGGTACTGGCGGGTAATTCGCAGTCTCTTCATCCGTGATTGCAGCGTTGTTCTCTTCAAACCGAGCCGGGCGGCCGCTCCATCCGGCCCCCCGATAGCGCCGCTCGCCTCTTTCAACGCGCGTACAATCTTCTCGCGCTCTTTGGTCGAGTACAGTTCCGAGCCACGCAACGAAATAGCCACAGGCTTTATCTCGCTCTCAGGCATTGCGATTCGCAAGACCGGGCCCTCAGTCAGAATCACCGAGCGTTCTACAAGATTCTGCAACTCGCGAACGTTGCCGGGCCAATGGTAAGCGGACAGCGCCTCTATCCCAGCGCTTGGAATGGACTCAATACGGCGCTTCATGCGCTGGGCATATTTCTGGCAGAAGTACCGGATGAGCAACGGGATGTCCGACTTCCGCTCACGCAACGATGGAACATGAAGCGGGAAGACATGCAAGCGGTAATAGAGATCGCTTCGGAACTTGCCTTCGTCCACCATAGCCTTCAAGTCGCGGTTCGTTGCCGCGACTAGGCGAATATCGACGCGGATGGTTCGATTACTCCCTAGCCGCTCGAACTCTTGTTCCTGCACAGCCCGCAGCAGCTTTGCCTGTAGCTCCAGAGGAATCTCACCGACTTCATCGAGAAATAAAGTGCCGCGGTCGGCGAGTTCGAACCGCCCTAGCTTCTGCGCCGAGGCTCCAGTGAAGGCGCCCTTCTCATGGCCAAACAACTCGCTTTCCAATAGTGTCGCCGGGATCGCCGCACAATTCACTTTCACGAAGGTCTGCTTATTTCGCCTGCTCATCTCGTGAATAGCACGTGCTATTAGTTCCTTCCCCGTGCCCGTCTCGCCCAGTATTAATACGGTTGCGTCTGTCGCGGCCACCACCTCCGCGCTTTTCAATAGAGCCCGGAAGGCGGGACTCTCACCAATCATGTTGGTCAGGTTCTGGTCAGAGCGGATTTCGTCTTCGAGATAGAGCTTCTCCGTGGCCAGCTTGTCCCGCATCTCGGCGATCTCCGTGAATGCAAGAGCATTCTCGACGGCGATAGCTACCTGCCGCGCTACTTGGCCGCAGAGTTCGACTTCATCCTGGGCGAAGGCGCGATCGGTTCGGCGAGCCAGTTCGAGCGTGCCAACGGTAGCGTTCGATGTGATCAGAGGGACGGAACACCAGCTCTTCAGGCCGGCGTTCACCCACTGCCGGTAAAGGGGCGATGGGAACCGCTGCAGATCGGGCTCGCAAATCGCGACCGGCTTGCCCGTCCGCAGAGCCTCGCCCGGAGGAAGCCCGTCCGGAGATACGGGTCCCTGCGGGACCTCGAAGCATACATCGCCCACAAAGTGAAGCGCATGTACCTGGATCTCGCCGGACCGCTTGTTGTACAGCGTAATGGCGGCAATGTCGTGCGGTGTTACTTTGTCAAGCTCATTGGAAATCGATGAAAACAACTGCTCGGGCGCCAGTTTCGACACCAATGCATTTGTGATGTCGAATAACACCTGTAGCCTGTCGTACTGATGCCGGAGTTCCTGCTGCATCAGATGGGTGTCCAGCGTGACCGCGGATTCCGAGGCCATGCGCAAGAGGAAGGCAAGTTCCGTCTCGCTCGGATCGTATGTATTCTGTTTTCCGAGACCCAGGACTCCCAGGCGGCGGTTGCCGCTCGTTAGGGGGAGGAGCATCAGAGATTGAATACCCGACTCACGCACTTTCGAAACAAACTCCCGCCAGCGATCTTCGCGGTCCAAATCCGGGATCGTCAGGGGACGTTGATTCTGCCAAACCCAACCAGCGGGGTTGTCGTCAAGCGCCATGGTCGCGACGCTGTGGTAGGCGTCCGACGACATGCCGGTAATGGCGTGCAATCGCAATACGTTCTGGACGCGATCATAGAGGACCAACCCAAGATAGTCGAGGTCGACGACCGGCGCCAGAGAGTGTGCCAGCCCGCGGCATAGCCCCTCAAGGTCGCTGTGTCCCGAGATGGATTGGGTCAGTTCGAACAGGGCCTGGTAAAGCCCACTTTCCCCATCTTTCACCAGTTTCATCATAGCAATGCGGCACGTGCCGAAGCCGGCATCGATCAATCCTCGAAACTGCCCGTCGTCCCCTGAAAGCCTCGCATGGCTTGTTTCAGTGTCCAGCGAATGGCTCTGCTGGCGTCGTAGCAGTAGCTCAGGTTATGGTTGAGCGTTGAAAAACATTGTGGCTGGCAGCCCTGCTTGATCTCGGCCAATCGCGCGCCATTGAAGTGTGGATTCTCGACGGTCCCCCAATCATGGGTGGCGGGATACATCGGAAAGCAGGGCGCGAGCGTTCCGTCGGTGCGGATGATGAGCGAGTTCTGGCCAGCGCGGCAGTTCCAGTGTTGGAGTTTCCCTCGCATGAAAGCCTTCATCTCCAGGAGCCTCCGCACTGAGTTCACCATCTTGTAGCCGGATCGGTTCTTTTCGATCAGCCAATCCACGGTCTCGTCGATTTTGGGCCAATCCTCGGGCGTGATGAAGGTGTTGTTGGCGCCGAAGTGCTTGAAGGTCGTCTGTTCCAGCATCGGCGACTCGTTGATGTGATAGTCGGTGGCGATACCCACATCGTGAGCGATCTCGGTGAGCCGTCGAACGTCTTCCAGATTGATCCGCGTAATGTTGATATTGAAGAAGACGCTGAATCCATACACATATTGCTTCTTGATGAGATAGTCGAAATAGGGCCGAATCGGGTTCAGAGACTTTGGCAACTCCTTGCGGTCTTCCAGTGAGTCCACCGCCAGGTTTACCGTCGCCACCCCGGCGTCTCCCAGCCAATCGATCACCTCCTTGCGCATCAGCCTGCCATTAGTTGGAACGTATACCCAGAACCCTTTTTTCGCCGCATAGTAGACTACCTTGTGTGCGAATCGGGGACGCAGCAGAACCTCCCCGCCCATCAGGGCTAGCACCCGACATCCCGTGTCATGAAGCCAGTCTATGGAGCGCCGGGCTGTGTCTTCGGTCATTCCGCTGACCTGGTTATTGAAGGCCCAGCAGTAATGACAGTCCAGGTTGCATTTCCACTCAGTGAACAAGTACGCGATAAGTGGCTGGAAGTCTCCAGGCAGGAGTCGCGAACGGATATAAGGATATAGCCATCCGCGAAGAGCCCTCCTTACCATGGCCGGCGTCACGCTAGTACGATACGGGCTTTCGCCCTGCGGAAGAAGCCGTGGGTCCGGCTCGACGTCGCCCGCGAGTTCCGGAAACATAGGAAAGACAGGTTCCGGCAGGGTGGCTGGTTCGCCACGCGGTGTCAACGGGGCGGGTTTCGCGCCGCCCATGAGCACATCGTGAATCCGGGCATTTACGCGAAAGACAGTCTTCTCTTCAATCGCCGTTGCGTGTTGCTGATCTGATCTCACCGGGCGATCTCCATGGCCGAAAGGATCAACCGGGCCACCTCGTCGGTGTGATTCCTGGACCTTACCAGCAAGTCGTACAAATGTCGATCCAGGCGATTTACTCCGTAGTGGTGACGAACATAGTCCAAACGGCCGGCATCCATTGAGCGAATGATTTCAGCCGCGTCGATGTCAGGCCCCAAGCGGCTATGAATGCGTTGAACCCTGTCGGTCCAGTCGGCGTACACGAATGCATGGAACACGTCCGTTTTGCCTCTGAGGACACACTGGGCTCCCCGTCCCACGATGACGCACCGGCCCGCGACGTGCGCCTCTTGAATCACCTGTCTCGTTAGGGCCGCAACTGCATCAGCATCCACCAACTTGACGGGGGGAGTGATGGCCGAGTATCCATCGGCGCCCGTTCCCCATAACCGGCGCATGATACGGTAGAGCCAAGGATCGACCTGCTCGTCCAGGTCGGCTACACTCCCCGCAGGCACATTCGCTTTGCTCGCGACCTTCGCAAGGAGCGCCTGATCTACAAGTGTCCAGCCAAGACGGCTGGCCACAATACGAGCAATTTCCCCGCCCCCACTGCCGTACTCCCGAGCAATAGTCAACACTCTGACATTCATGTCTGCCCTCCTTCCCGGCTGCCTTTCCACGGGGCTCGCCAGCCGGCGTTAATGCATATGGACCTCTCCCCGAAGTGCGACCTTTTTCATCAATAGCGGCGCAAACGTGGTTATTGCCGTTACTAGTGCGGACCAGGCAAACACAGCCATGAATGCCTGATAGGTAGCCTGTTGTTGAACCACCGAAAACATGAGGCCGTGAGCCAGTTGGGCGGCCTGAGGCGTACCCGCCAGGGGCGCGAGCGCGGCGGTGAACCCAGCCATGTGCTGCTGGTAGGCAGGGTCATACGGAGTTAAATTGCCTACCATCTGTGACCGGTATATCTGCGAGAAGCGCGAGATGCTTGTCATTGCAATCGAGATCCCAATACTGCCAGAGAGATTTCGGACGAGATTAAAAACACCGCTCGCGTTGCCGATCTTATCGTTGGGTAGTGTCGCCATCACGTAAGTCATCCCAGGCACCAGAGCCATACCAATGAAGGCACCTTGAAAGGCACAGGGCCACGCGAAGTTAGGCATTGCTGCATCGAGAGTGACTCTGCCAAACATGAACGTCGATCCGGTGAGGCCGGCGATTCCCGCGACCATGGCCCAACGCCCGTCGAATTTCGCCAGGAGCAAACCGCTGAGCACCATCGCCACGAGCGCGCCGACGCCTCGCGATGCGGTTGCCCAACCAGCGGACTCCGCGGTATATCCATAAAGACCTTGTAGAAGAAGGGGGAGGGTTGTCAAAGAGCCGTACATGGACATCGAGACTAACGCCACAATGCTCGATCCGACCCAGAAATTGCGATTTTTGAATACCCTGAGGTCAACCAGAGGATTTCGGGAGCGCAGCTCCCAGAAGACCAGGGTAATAAAGGCGCAGATGCAGACAAAGGAGAACCATTTGATCCAGGTGGCGGCAAACCAATCCGCCGTCTGTCCTTTATCCAACACGATCTGCAAAGTCGCCACCCACAAAGTCAAGAGTCCGAACCCGACCCCGTCTATCGAGCCGGCCTTGGCATTCTTGATATAAGGTGGATCTTCAAGGAAACGCGCCATCAGGAGCAAGGCGAGCAGGCCGAGCGGAATATTGATGCCAAAACACCACCGCCACGAATAGTTATCGGTCAACCAGCCGCCGAGAACCGGCCCGATTACTGGCGCGGTGATCACGACTAGGCCGAATAGGGTCATCGCGATTCCACGCTTCCCCCGCGGGAAGCTTTCGAGCAGCACCGCCTGAGCAATCGGCTGCATGGCGCCCCCGCCCAACCCCAGCATGACTTGCGAGAGCACCAGAAAGCCCATCGAAGGCGCCATGGAGCAGAAGAAGGAGGCTACGAGGAAGATGGCGGTGCAGGCCATCAGGAATCGCTTGCGGCCGAAGCGGATGGAGAACCAGCCGCTGGTCGGCATGACCAACCCATTGGCGACCAGGTAACTCGTCAGCACCCAGGTGGACTCCTCATTTGTGGAAGACAAGCTTCCGGCGATATAAGGGAGCGCCACCGTCAGGATGGTGGTGTCCAGCACTTCCATGAAGGAGCACAAGACCACCGCTAGCGCGATCAGCCACGGGTTGACGGATGGGTGCCATTCGGCGACTTCCGGCGACTCGTCCCTCCGCTCGTCCGTGTTCATCGAACGCGCACCTTGGGCTCAACCGACATGCCCGGTCCCACGCGAAAACCCGCCGACGGCGGCTCGAGCAAAACAATCTTGACGGGGACGCGCTGCACGACCTTCACGTAGTTGCCGGTCGCGTTCTCTGGCGGTATCAGGCTGAAGCGCGCGCCCGTGCCGCTCTGAATGCTGTCCACGCGGCCGCGCAGCTTCATTTGAGGGTAGGCGTCTACTTTGATCTCGGCCCATTGGCCCGGGCGCATGTGCGTGAGTTGCGTCTCTTTGAAGTTCGCCACCACCCAGAGCCGGTCGGAAACGATAGCCAGTAAAGCCTGACCGGCCTGCACGAAGTTTCCGGGCTCGACGGATTTCTTGGTGATGTAGCCGGAATCGGGAGCGTAGATCTTGGTGTACGAAAGGTTGAGTTCGGCCTGCTTTACGGCTGCTCCCTGCTGCTCCTGTTGCGCCTTTGCCGATTGGAGATCCGAGTGCCGCACGCGAAGCTGCTGAGGGGCCGATTGCGCTTCATGCAGCCGTCCTTCAGCCTGCCGCACTTGCTTATTGGCGAGACCCAAAGCGGCCAGACTTGCGGCGTGTCCGGCATTCGCCTGGGAGAGTTGCGCCCGGGCGGATGCGACCACCTGCTTTGCCGCCTCCAGATTGGCAGTAGACGACCGGGCATCGGTTTCCGCACGGTCCAACATCTGGCGGGAGACTTCGTCTTTCTGATAGAGGGCGCGGTAGCGAACCACATCGTTGGCCGCCCGGAGGTTCTCCGCCTCCGCGACAGCCTGCCGGGCCTCGGCCTGCTGGAGGCCCGCTTCAGCAACTCGCACCCCCGCCGCTCCTTGCGCCAGCCGGGCTTCGAGCACCGCAACCTGGTCGCGTGCTGCCGCGAGTGCGGCTTCCGCCTGTGTCAACACGGCCCGGGTTGTCGTAGAGGTTAGATTCAAGTTCGATTCCGCGCCGCTGATTCGCGCACTGGCATCTTGCAGTGTCGCTCTAGCCTCGGCTAATCGGGTTTCGTAGTCCCGCGGATCAATCTCGGCGATGAGATCTCCGCGGTTTACGTGTTGATTATCCGTAACAAGGACACGGATAACCTGGCCCGATACGCGAGGGCTGACCTGAACGATGTTGCCCTCGATAAAGGCGTTGTCGGTTGACTCATAGCTTCTGGAGTCCAGGTAGTACCAGGTCCCGGCCACAGCGGCCAGCACGCCGCCAGCGATCACCACCGCACGCATCCGCCTGCGTGTTCCCGCCGTCACCGCTGGCGATCTTTCCTCTTTCACCGAATCTACGATGTCGTTCATATTGGGAGTCTTTTCCATTTCTGTGAAACGGCTATAGCCGGAAGTCTTCCGCGTGGCCCAATGCGGACGCTACGTTAAGCCGGGCGACATTGAATTGAGCAAGGCTGGAAACCAGAACCAACCGCGCATTGGCGAGCGCCGTCTGCGCGTTGATGACCTCGACGTTATCTGCCAGGCCGTTGGTAAACCGATCCTGCGCCAGCGCAAGTTCACGAGTCGCCAACGAAACCGCCGACTGCGCCGCTCGAACTTGCGTCTCTCTAGTCTTGAGGTTCTGCAACGCCTGCCGTACGTCCTTTTCCACGGCAGCGCGAACGTCGCGCAGTTGGGCGTCGGATTCCCGTTGTCGGCTGGCCGCCACCTGAATCTCGGAACGTGTGCGTCCGCCATTGAAAATGGGTACGTCGACTCGAATGCCAATGCTCCGCGTCGGGTAGTTCACCTCATCCGGCTTGAGACCGCGGCTTCCGTAGTCGCCAAACAGGCTCATCGAAGGCGCCCAGTCCGCGACGGCCGCTTTGCGCTGAAGCTCTGAGATGCGCAACTGTTGTTCCGCGATCGCCACCTCCACCCGGTCGCTGAGCGCTTGCCGTACCGCCTCCTCGGGCTCCCGCACCGCTTCGGGAGTCACGCGCATCGTGTCACTTAGCGTTACCTGGCTGGAGAGCGGATGACCGCCGACGATGCGCAGCAGGTCCAGACGCGCCGTATCCAGATTCGTCTGCGCCCGCGCCAATTGAACCTGCTCGTTCGCCAGCCGCGTTTCCGCCCGAGCCACATCGATGCCGGCGGCAATTCCGGCCTGCCGCTGATTCACAGCCAGCGTAAGGAGGCGCTCCGCCAACTGTACATTGGACCGCGCAGCCTCCACCGACTGTTCGGATTCAAGCACCGCAAGGTAAGCCACCGACGCGGCAGTGGTGATTTGTTGCGCGGCCAACTGCTGCTGGCGGCGAGCCAAAGCGACGCCAGCGCTGCCAGCCTGATAGCGGCGGATCGAGGCCAGATTGAAAACACTCTGAACCATTTGAAACCGGGCATCGAACACGTTAAGCGGCCCCACAAACGTAGGGAAGCCGGGCAGCTTTTCAACGGGAAGCCCCAGTGCCTGCAGGTTGCTGGTAACACTCGCCTGAAATGCCGCGCCTGAGATGTTCGGCAAGAGCGCGGAGAGAGTGATCCCTCTTTCGCCTTTCGCTCGTGTCACGCCTTCTTGTGCGATAACGGCTTGCAGGTTGTTCTTCAGGGCCAGTTCCACCGCATGAGTAAGGCTCAGAGAGATGTCACTCCGGGGTATCGTGTCTTGTCCGAAGGTTTCCTGCGTACACACCAAACCCACCAGCACAAGTGCCCATATAGACACTCGACTCCGACTTACATACGTACCTTGTCTCGTTAACCTATACATTTATGCTCCACACCGGGCACTCCTGCCTTTCGATCGCGCAGCTCCGCGATGCCTTATCTACGGGCGCGTTGGGCTGCTGTATACGAACCAATTGCACGAATGCGTCCAATCCTCGCCGGGAGGGCAAAGCCTCGTTGAGATCGCAAGGACCCGCGCTACGCCGGCTATTGCGTCGCGCCGACATCGTCTCCTGCCGTCGGCGTGAGTCGAATGACGACAACGTTGCTCCCGCCGCTGAGAAGAGAACTCGCTAAAGGTGGCGCCGAAGCGCCCGGCCGATTCTGTTGGACAGTTGAAGGATGTCACTGACGCGCACAAGCCCGGCAAGGCGGTACCGTCCGATCGCGGCCATCCCGGCCGAAGCCATACAACCGCACTCCGAGCACGTGGGCCTGCCGCCGAATTCGCAAGGCGCGATCTCCGTCTTCAGATCGGCGGAGACACAATGCGTGAGTTGCGAGAAGATGCAATCCGACGCTTTGTGAGGAGGCCTCAAATAGCTATCGAGAACCCCGTCGGGCATGTACACCTTGTCAAACTCTGACGCCACACGCGCGATTTCGGCGACGGCATTCTTCCGGTCCTCCTGGGTTAACCGTTCGTCGGGAAAGTGATCGGCCTGAGGAGTGAACAAACTGAACCATATCTTCCGGGCTTCGGTGCGTCCAGACCAAAGAGCGGCGAACTCGCGCAAATATCCGGGCTGCCTCAGCAGTTGGCGCGTCACCGTGCAGTGAATAATCACCCGGTGGCCGGAAATGTTATCAAGCACGCGGGCATAGGTCGCCGGCGCACGGCGGCGGTCATGTTCCGGAGGGAGTCCATCGACCGACACGACCACATGAAGGTGACGATAGGCCGCCCACTCCCGAGGAATTGGACGGACCGCGCTCGTGACTAACTGCAGTTCCAATCCCTTAAGCAAAGGGATCAGGATGTCCAGTTCCCGGAAGCGAACGAGGGGTTCACCGCCGACGAAACTGACATGCACGGGGCGCGTTCGCCGTGTGAGCGTCAGGACTGCCTGCACGAGTTCATTCCCTGTCAGGTCAGGCACTACCCGCAAGGACTTGGAGTTCTCCACGTGCGCTGGACTATAGGCGTAACAACCGGGACATCGTAAGGGACACTCGCGCGTCACTTCGATTGACAGGAAGGGTTTACGCCCTTGCAGTATCCTGCCCCACACCGGAAGGATCTGAGTTGCGTTCATGTAGAGTTTTGCCACCCATTGGCCTGCATGGTTTGGTCCACAGTGCGGCTCTGTTGCTTACGAGCTATTTCCACCGCTATAGCATCCGTCAAGCCACGAAGTTGGGTGGACACGCCGACATCGGCACATGACGATGACTTGCGTCAAGGTCGGCAGCCCCTGATGCGGAGGGCCGTTTCCTGGTCGCGCTGTATGGGGCACACTGATGGACCGACTTTCAATTAGTCGTAGTGCATTGGGTACAGCTATCGGGTATTGGTTAACGGCTTGCACTGCACAGTTGGCGTCGTAGGAGGCGATTCATCACGTTCCGCGTTAGCCAAGTCCACAACCGATCGCGCACGGACGTCTTCATCGACGGGGATCTCGTAGGCCAGTGCGTACAGGTCGCGGAGGAGTGCTGCAATCAGGCAATGGCATTAGGCAAGCGTGTCCATATCTTTCTTCGGGGCGCCCTGGTTGTGGACGAGGCTGGCCGTACCCTGCTCCGCCGACTGGGCGAAAGTGGCGCGCACCTGCACGCGATCGGCGTTTACACTTCGTACATTCTTCAGTCGTTGAACCTCAGAGGCTCAAAGAGGACTGACGCCGCCGGTCAGACGACAAGGGCCGATTGCTAGCCGCAGAAGAAATGCTGGTGAACGCCGGTGTTAACTATGTCATCACCATCTATCAATCCACAATCTCTAAACCAACCTAAAGGCTTTCTGGCAGTGGCGGGAGGACGTGCGGCGACGGAGGCAGCGTGCGAGGCGGCAGCGTCTCGTGCGGCGATGGCTCTACTGGACTTGCAGAGGCCGGACGGGCACTGGCGTGGCGATCTGCTGGCGGATACGACACTGGAGTCGGACTATGTTCTGCTGCAGCTCTGGTTGGATCCGCCGGCGGATGGAGTGTGGCGCCCTCAGCATCGCGTGCGGATCGCTAAGGCGTGTCGGTCAATCCTTTCGCGGCAGTTGCCGGATGGCGGCTTCTGGATCTATCCGGGAGGTCCCGCCGACGTAAGCGCATCGGTGAAGGCATACACAGCCCTGAAGCTGGGCGGGATCGCTCCCGAGTCGGAGGCGATGCGGCGGCTTAGGGACAGGATTCTCGCGCTGGGTGGAATTCAGTCCGCAAACAGCTACGTAAAGATGAACTTGAGCCTGTTCGGGCTCTACCCGCGCGCGTATGTTCCGACCGTGCCGCCGGAGTTGGTGCTACTACCTGGACACATGCTTTACGAGATGTCTTCGTGGACTCGCGCCATTGTCGTGCCGCTCTCGATCGTGCAGACCGCTGGCGGGACACGGCCCGTGCCGGCGGGATTCCACCTGAATGAACTGATAGCAGAAGCGAAGGGCTTTGCGCTGCCACGGCACGACGGGCCGTCGGTGCTGTTCCACCAGATCGACCGCGCCGTGAAGGTGTGGCAACGGTTTGGGATTCGACAGTTGCGGTGGTCGGCGGTTCGCGCGGCGGAGAAGTGGATGCTGGATCGGACGCGGCACAGCGAGGGACTGGGCGCCGTCTATCCGTCGATGATGTACCTCATCATGGCGTTGGACGTGCTTGGGTATCCTAAGGACCATCCGGACTTGACGAAGGCACTGCGCCAGTTTGATGCACTGCTGACGGAGACCGAAGACGGCCTGTATTTCCAGCCTTGCTTCTCGCCAGTTTGGGATACGGCATATGCGACGTTTGCCCTGGGCGAACTGGGGAATGCACCCACGGAGCGATTGCAGAAGGCGGCGGACTGGCTGATCGGCCGCGAAGTGCGGCACAGGGGCGACTGGAGCGTCAAGCGTCCCAACCTTGTGCCCGGAGGATGGGCCTTCGAGTATGAGAACGAGCATTATCCGGATATCGACGACACTGCTATGGTGTTGCTGGCGCTGATGCACGCCAACGGATCGAATCCTGCACGGCAGACACTGTGTGAAGGGAGAGCTCTCAACTGGCTGGTGAACATGCAATCCGCCGACGGGGGTTGGGCAGCGTTCGATGTCGATAACGACTGGGCCATTCTGAACAAAGTTCCGTTTGCCGATCACAACGCAATGTTGGATCCGACGTGTCCCGACATTACAGGCCGCGTACTGGAGGCGTTGTGCCGAAGGAACTACGGCCCGGCAAACGATGCTGTCAGGCGGGGCGTGCAGTACCTGCTGCAAACACAGCAGCGGGATGGCCGATGGTGGGGGCGATGGGGCGTCAACTACACATATGGCACGTTTCTGGCGTTGCGCGGTATGCGAGCGTCCGGGGATGGCCGGGCAGCCAACAGCATGGCCAAGGCGGCGCGGTGGATTGTATCGGTTCAGAACCTCGACGGAGGTTGGGGCGAGACGTGCGAAGGTTATTTAACAGGGCGATTCACGCCGGGGCCGAGCACGCCATCGCAGACGGCTTGGGGAATTCTGGCTTTACTCGCGTCGGGGAACCGGGGCTCGGTGGCGCTCCAGAGGGCGGTGCGGTACCTGATCGACACGCAGCGCAAGGATGGGGAATGGGAGGAGCCGCTGGCAACCGGCACAGGATTTCCGAACGTGTTTTACCTGCGGTACACGCTCTATCGGAATTACTTCCCATTGCTGGCATTGCGCGAAACTCAGTTGGTGCTGGCACAATAAGTCCTAAATAGGCCGACAAGTATGGGGACCGGGGAACTGGACAGAATGCTCCACGAACCGATGCGGCTTTGCATTGTCCACGCCCTGTCTGTGAACTCTGTTTTGACATTCAGTGAGCTCAAGCAGTTGCTGGAGACAACCGATGGGAATCTGAGCGTGCACGTCCGAAAACTGGAGCAGGCCGGCTACATCTCGTGCAGCATGTCTGTCAGGGGTCCGCTGCCAAGAACGCGATACTGTCTTACGCCAAGGGGCAAGCGGGTCCTGGAAAAGTACCTGGATCGACTGGAGGCCATACTCCGCTCAGCCAGAACTGCCTGCAGCTAACTTTAGCTGGGTTGCCCTGAGGCGGGCGCGCCGGTTCTTCTGCCGACACGCCTCGTCCTGCGTAAAGCACCGTGGGCGCTTGTCGCCGAGACTGACGCTTCGCAATCGGCCGGCGGGAAAGCCAAAACTCACCAGGGCTTGACGAACGGCATCGGCACGCTGCCTGCCGAGTTGCAGGTTGTAGTCCGCGGATCCCCGGTCGTCGCAGTAGCTCTCAACCACAATGACTAGGTCCGGGAAATCGTGGAGCAGTTCCTGGAGCTGAGGAGTAATCCGACTAAGTTCCTCTCGGTCCCGTTCGCGGAGGCCATGCGCGCTCAGATCGAAGTACAGGTCTGGCGCGAGCCGCGCCAGTCGCTCTACGACCCATCCCGGTGCCGACTGAGTATCGTCCGTTACAACGTGGGGAGTGGCTACACTATCCATCCTCGTCCGCAGCTCCGCGCAACCTGTCAGCAACATTCCTACCAGAACCGAAAATGCCAGGCAGCAATGTTTCCTCGCAGAATCTTTCAAAGCACTCACCTCGATTGCTCCAGTCGATTGAGCAGATCGCGTGCCAATGCTAAAGTTGAATTTTTGCGGCGGGATGGTTCGACGCGGAGCCGAGCGTCGGCCCACGACGTCGGCGCCGACCGGGGCATCGTGCTCCTCCGCGGTGGTGATCGCGGACGTCTGTAGCGGGTCCATATATGCCTCAACTTGGTGCACCGTTAAGCGCCGCGGGCCGATTCGTCCGGAATCGACCACCAACTGGGTGAACCGTTTTCGTAAGCGGCGCGCGTGAGAATAGAGCAAAGCCTCTTCGGCCCTCTTGGTAGGAAGCCGTGCGAGGTCGTGGCTGTGATCGATCAGCTGACGGATTTCGCGTGCGGCGCCTGAATCGCCCAGACGCGCGATTTCCCGAAGGGTCCATTTTGCGGTGGGGGCCAGGAGCCGGCGCAAGTCGGCGGCGATGGCGTTTTCCGGGTTCAGTTGCGCGTGAGCCAAGAGGACGGGATCGTCCAGACCGGAGGCTGTACGCCTGGCCTGCAAGGATTCGACATAGAGCCTCTGATCGCCAAAGTAGGCCGTCACTTGCTTCTTCACCGCGGCTTCCAGCGGGTCGCGAGGCGTATCGTCCAGCACTCGCGCAACGGAGCGCAACGGTCGGCTGATCGAAAGCGGAAAACGTGAAAAACGGCAACTCGCCTGTGATCCGGGCACTTGGCGGTAAGCCACGAGTTCCACCCGCAACGAGCCGTCGTTTTCGAACGTCGCCCGCGCGCGCTCGAACACATCCAGCGGCATGGTGGGGAGTCCCAACCGTTTCAGCAGGGTGCCGCCACAGTAGCCGCCGGTCTGGAGAATCTGCGCGACCACGTCCGCGCAATTGAAATCCTTCCTGTCATAGCGCAGTATGCCTTGAGCAAACTCCTCTTCGATACGCAGTGCCCTGGCCACCATGTCCGCGATCCGGCGAGGACAAATGCCTGCTACTCTGAGTCCAAGCGTCGCTCTGCCGTAGGCCATTCCGTAAGTGCTGGTGTGCACTTGCGATGGCGAGGGACGCCGTACGCCATACAAGTATTCCCCGAGGCTCAGGTGCTGCAGCAAATTCGGGTCGATCTCGCGAACGGCGATATAATTGACGCTGTAGACGGTGTCTCCGATCCTGATGGCAAGGTGCCCGAAAGGGTTCTCCCTGACGAAGCGCCGCGGCAAGCTGGAGTTTGCATAGGAGAGCAGCAACTCGACGTCGGCCGGAGCTTCATCATTGAGCCGCGCCAGGGCATCCTCGCTATTGAGAGCGCCGGGGCCATTCTCGACGCCTAAGCCGGGGATGGGACGCGCTGGAACAAACGACTCGTCGAGCGCGAATTCGGCGATCTTTGCGATGTTTGTGTCTTGACGGAATTCCCGCTGCGCGCTCAGCATCTCTTCCATCCTGCGCGTGTCGGCGAGGACTCCCTCCACGATTTTCCCCATCTGCGCCGTATCCGTAGCAAGCTCAGCCATCCCCAGCCGGACGAACATGGCGGCGTTTTCGCGTTCGTGCCCACCTACGGCGTCGAGCAGGATCGTCGGCGTGCCCATGGCGAATGCCTCGGTGGGTGTCATGCCGCCAGCTTTGGAGATCAGGAGGTCGGCGACGCGCATGTACGACATCATCTCCGGGTGGGGAAGCCGTCCGAGGGCCTTCAGCATCACCGGCGAGGGCAGACGTCCCCGAAGCGCGGTGAGCAGGGCGCGCTGCTTGGAGTTGTTTCCGCAGACGGCGACGATTTGTAACGGCCGCGTGCAATTCCGCGAGATGCTTTCGACCACCGCGGCGTAATCGCAAGCGCCCTCCTTGCCGGCGGTGAGCAGCACAGTCGTGACGTCCGAAGCCAGCCCGAGGTGCGTCAGCGAGGCGCGACGGTCACCGCGGAAGTCTGCCGGGAGGCGCACCGGCATTCCGCTGGTCACCACTTTGCCGGCTGGA
>JAJFUV010000162.1 GCA_021372245.1 Terriglobales bacterium | reverse complement strand
AGGTGTCGGACAGGAAGATGGAGGCAGCCCTGAAGATCTGGCAGGATGCAGACGCGTCCTGCAAGACAGATGCGGTTCTGGCCCA
The DNA here is from genome assembly GCA_021372245.1 of Terriglobales bacterium. Taxonomy (GTDB): domain Bacteria; phylum Acidobacteriota; class Terriglobia; order Bryobacterales; family Bryobacteraceae; genus JAJFUV01. The sequence continues at coordinate 2,408 of JAJFUV010000162.1, read as the reverse complement.
CATCCTATCCAAGATCGGAGAATAGAGTTCGGCGTGCCTGTATATCCCACAAAAAGAAGAGAATCCCTGTAACGGCGGCTCTCGGGTCCCGATCGATCCACCTCTTGTTGCCTTTGTCTCCGCCAGCAACCGTTATTAGTCCGAAGTTCTAGGCCGTGATTTAGGTCAATCCCCACCGCGTCAATGAGTTGCCTGCGTTTCGGCCTTCCATATGTAGCCACTAAAGAGTATCTTCTCCTCTTGCACGATTCGTAATTATCCCTTATAATTGGCTATGCCATCTAGAGCAGGCCGTGTTCATGTGGCCACCACATCCCGTACCTACAAAGGCAAGATCTACCAGTCCCACCTCCTCCGCCGTACCTTCCGCGTCGGCGCCCAGGTCCAGCACGAGACTCTCGGCAACATCTCCCACCTGCCGCCTGACCTCATCGACCAGATTCGCCGCTCCCTCGCCGGCGAGAAGTTCCTTCCCGCCTCGCAAGCTTTCCTGGTCGAGCGCAATCTCCCCCACGGCCACGTCCAGGCCGTGCTCGGCGCCATGCATCGGTTGGGCCTCCCTTCGCTACTGGCTTCCAAACCCTCGCGTCCGCGCGATCTGGCCCTGGCCATGATCGCCGAACGCCTCTTGCATCCGTGCTCCAAGCTCGCCACCACGCGGCTCTGGCACACCACCACTCTGGCCGAAGAACTACATGTGGCCGATGCCACCGAGGACGACCTTTATCAAGCCATGGACTGGCTGCTGGCGCAGCAGGCGCGAGTGGAGAAGAAACTGGCCGCGCGTCACCTGCGTGACGGCGCGCTGGTTCTCTATGACGTCAGCAGCAGTTACTACGAAGGGCACACCTGCCCGCTGGCTCGATTGGGTCACAATCGCGATGGCAAGAAGGGATTGCCGATCATCGTCTACGGCCTGCTGACCGACAGCGCCGGCCGCCCGGTGGCGGTCGACGTCTATCCCGGCAATACCGGAGACCCCACCACAGTCCCCGATCAGGTGGAGAAACTCCGCCAGCGGTTCGGTCTGTCCCGCGTGGTTCTGGTGGGGGACCGCGGCATGCTCACCGAAGCGCAGATCGGTAAACTCAAACAGCATCCCGGACTGGGATGGATCTCGGCGCTGCGCGGGCCGGCCATTGGCGAACTGGTCGAGAGCGGAAGTCTGCAACTGTCCCTGTTCGACGAAATGAATCTGGCCGAGATCCGTTCGCCCGCCTATCCCGGCGAGCGCCTGGTGGCCTGCTTCAATCCCTTGCTGGCCGACGAGCGCCGGCGCAAGCGGGTCGAGTTGATCGAGGCGACCGAGAAGGACTTGGGCAAGATCGCCGCCCAGGTCAAGCGTCGTACGCGCACCCCGCTCGGCGAGGCCGAGATCGCGCTGAAGGCGGGCCGGGTCTGGAACCGCTACAAGGTCGCCAAGCACTTCTCGCTCACCATTGCCGACGGCGTCTTCGGCTGGACTCGGCGAGAAGAATCCATCCGGCGTGAAAGCCAACTGGACGGCGTCTACGTGGTGCGCACCAGTGAGCCCAAGCACCGCTGCTCGGCCTCAGACGCGGTGCGCCGCTACAAGAGCCTGGCGCAGGTGGAACGCGCTTTCCGCAGCCTGAAGGGAATGGATGTGCGCATTCGCCCCATCCATCACCACACCGAGGATCATGTGCGCGCACACATTCTGTTGTGCATGCTGGCCTTCTATGTGGAATGGCACATGCGCAGAGAACTCGCTCCTTTGCTGTTTCAGGACGAGGAACTCAGCCAGGACCGAACTCGCCGCGACCCGGTGGCGTCCGCTCAGTGCTCGGCTTCCGCGCAGGCCAAGAAGATGGCTCGTGTCACCGCCGACGGCTTCCCGGTCCACAGCTTCGAAACCCTGCTGCGGGAGCTCGCCACGCGTTGCCGCAACACCTGCCGCATCCCCGCCGAATCCAGCGGCGCGACCTTCCAGCAACTCACCCAGCCCACGCCTTTGCAGGCCCGCGCCTTCCAACTCCTGGGACTGTAGCCAGAAACCGGAAGGCCAATTCCGCGCGTTCCCGAGTCACATCAGTGAGATAGTGTCGGATGCGCGATGGAACTTCGGGTTAACCCAGCGCGTGAAGCCGGTGAACCAGCGGCCGTTTAGATCGCGAATGGGTTTCTGCCAGACGATCCAGTTGGACTGCACCGCGGCGTCGGGACTGTCCAACGGGCTTTTCCGCATCGGTATCGTTCGCGGCCGCGACCAGGAGCGGCCCAGGTCGTCGCTGTAAACGCAGTCCATCGTGCCGGTGAATTGGTGGTGGACATCGACCACTCCCTGGTGCTGGTTGTAGACCACGTAGATGCGGCCTTTGCGCGAAACCAGAGGAAAGCCCCAGCTCGCGATGTAGCCTTCCTCTTTGCGGGTGGGCCCGGCCAGGCGC
>JAJFUV010000151.1 GCA_021372245.1 Terriglobales bacterium | reverse complement strand
CTGATGGCGGTGTAATAATTGCCACCGGGACCCGTGAAGTTGGGCAACGGATAAATCTTCGCGAGCGCCTGTCCGTTTGCGCTGAGGCGGTTGGTGGGGATGATGTTCCCCGAGAACGGCTGTTTCGTGGTCGGATCGATGGGAACCTTCATTGTGGAATGGCTGAAGTTTCCAACGCGCTCCTCAGCGGTGGGCACGATCCCGACTCTCGATGCCGGTGAACGGACCTTTCTATACTCCTGTCCCACGAAGAAGAATAGCTTGTTGCGCTCGGTGTTCCATTTCTTCGGGATATAGACCGGGCCTCCCACCGTCCAGCCGTAATCGTTAAAGCGATAGGGAGGTTTGGTCGAACCCTCGAAGGGAGAGCGGGCGCGCAGCTTATCGTTGCGCACGAATTCGAACAAGGTGCCGTGAAAATCGCGCGTACCGCTTTTTGTGACTGCGTTCATCTGGACGCCGATGCTTCTTCCGTACTCCGGCGCATAGGCGCTGGTGGACACCTTGAACTCATTGATGAAGTCCGGCCCGATATTGTTGTTCCACAGAATCAGCGTCTGGTTCTGCATATTGCTCAGGCCATCGATCGTCATGTAGTTGAAATGCTTGCGCAAACCCATGAGGAAGAAACCGCCGGCGCTGTAACTGGTCCCGCGGTCTTCAATCACCCCGTTCCGGCTGATCATACCCGGCAATAGCAGGGTCAGGCTCAGCAGGTTTCGTCCAGGGATGGGAATCTCGGTAAGCTGCACGGTCTGCAGAGTCCGGCTGACCTCGGTGGAGCCCAATTGCACCTGGTCCAGTCCGGCCGTAACCTCCACGGATTCCGTGACGGCCCCCACGTCCAGAGTAGCGTCAATCACCAGGTTCGCAGCGGAATCCAGTCCGATGGCCGTCTGGACAAACTTCTTGAACCCCTTCGCCTCGACGGATAATTGGAATAGCCCGCCCGGAAGATTCTGGAAAGCGTAAAAACCGGACGCGTCGGTGCTTACCGTTCGCTTCAAGCCGATCGCGGAAGCTTCCAACGAAACGCTTGCGTTGGCGACAACCGCCGCGCTCTGGTCGCGCACGAATCCGGAAATCTGGCTGCGGAAGTACTGAGCCTGCAAGGAGCACGTCAGCATGCAGACAAATACTACACACCTCGCATGAAGACTGTTCATGACGGTTGATCTCCCCTAGTGAGTTTTCGCTCTCGAAATCAATGCTGCCACTAAACTGTGCGGTTTCAAGAAGGGAGGGGTGGTTTTACGGTTAAACAACAGTATAATCAGCTTGTACTCGACGGCGATCAAAGGGGCTGCATGTGGGCTTGCCCAGAGATATCAGTACCCCGGATAAGGAAGAGGCTCTGAGAAGTCTGTTGGCGTATCCTCCTATCGCCGAGAGTCCTGTCCTCCATCACTTCCTCGAATTCGTGGTGCGACGGAGCCTTGCCGGAGAGCCCCAACACCTCAAGGAATATGTCATCGCCACGCAGGTGTTCAACAAGCCCAGCGATTTTGATCCGCGCCTGGACTCGATCGTCAGGGTCCACGCGCGGCGCCTGCGAGACAAATTGGAGGAGTACTACAAAGGTCCCGGAAAGGATGCTTCGGTCAGGCTGGTCATACAAAAGGGTGGCTACCTGCCGGAGTTTGTTCGCCCTGCCCGGAAGAAGCCGCGCCGTTTTGGAATCTGGTACTTGGTGGCTGCAGTGGCGGGGATTCTGCTGATCGCCGAGACCACCGTCCTGATTGTGGTCCTGATGCGCCGTGGTATTCCAAGGGCGGCGCCGGGAACCGGCGAAGCGCGGATGTTGCTGGCGCCGTTCCTCACAAGTCCGCATCGCACCATGTTGGCTTTCAGCAACGATCTGTTCCTGAAGGACAACGATGGGAATATGTTTCGCACGCGAGCTGAGCCGAAGCTCGATCTATCCAGCCGTACAACGCTAAGCCCGGTGGAGTTGCTGGTGACCCGCGGCCTCCAGCGTTTTGGGCCGTTTTATCTTGACTTGGACTATACGGGTACGGGCGAAGCCGTGTGCATCGCGCTTCTGGAACGCTATTTTACGCAGCATGGAAAAGTGCTCGATGTAAGGGCTTCCAATCTGTTGAATGCGCAAGAACTGCGTGACAGCGACGTGATCTTCCTGGGTTCGCCGCGTGAGAACCTCTTCCTGGACAAGATGGACATGGCGATGGACTTTCGCTTTGTCAGGAGGCAGAACCCAGCCGGCAGGCCCTTCATGGCGATCGAGAATCAACGCCCGCGGCCGGGCGAACTTGCGCTGTACCAGGCACGGCTCGCTACCGCTAGCAAGAACCCCATGGAAGTCTATGCGTTGATCAGCTTCCTGCCGGGGCACGCGCCGGATTCGCACTTCCTGGTTCTGGCGGGGCAAGCCTCCGCGGGCACCCAGGCGGCCTGCGAGTATCTGCTCAGTGCCCAAGTGGAGCGCGACTTGCCAGTCGAGTGGCGGAGCGTGGGACGCATCCCATCGGCCTATGAAGTCCTGATCAAGACTACGATTCGAGATTTCTCGCCAACCCGGGCGGAATATGTGACGCACCATGCCAAGGAGTAGCTAAGGCGG
>JAJFUV010000117.1 GCA_021372245.1 Terriglobales bacterium | reverse complement strand
CCGAGCAGAGGAGAGCCGGTTTGTCAACCCGGTTGGCTCTCAAAAGGCAATCACAACTCCCTTCATCGGTCCCGCCAGCAACAACCCTCCCCCAATCAGCACCCTGTCGCCAGACCGATCCCCGACTTACGGAATCGCTGATGACTAGGCCCGCGAAATTGCGCAATTCGCCACGATATGTTAGTCTGATTACTGTATTTTGGGACGGTTCTGTCAGCTAGGCGCTCCTCTACATCGTCGGCCTACGTCGGCAGTGCGGCCTTTGCCAGAAATGTCCGTTCTGTCGCCGTCGAGGGATCCTGGATGGCCAAGTGCTGACGAACATGACCCGCTCCGTTTGTTGGCCTTGAAAGGCGCGATAGTTTTTCTCATCCTGCGGTTCGGGTATGTCCACGAGTACATCGCTTTTCTCACTGGTTCAAGTTTCTATGTTCTGTTCCTTGTGAGCACCCTTGTCGCTGGGGCAGCCATTCTGAGCGGGGGCTTAAGGCGCCTACTTAACGAACGCCATGGCAAGTGGTGGTGTGCCTTTGCTCTTTGGTTAGGCGTTACCGTCCCGTTTAGCTATTGGAAGTACAACTCAGCGAAATTCTTCCTTGCCTATATCCAGGTTCCATTGATCGTGCTGCTGATAACGGGAGGTCTCGCTTTGACGTTGAAGGAATGCTATCGGCTCATGTATGCCGTGGCTTTCGCTGCGGTGGTCTCCGTCGGCTCTGCATTGATGTTGGGATGGCAGGCGGAAGGTCGGTTAGGTATGCGGATCGGCAGCATGGGCAATACGAACGACATTCCGGCCCATCTGATCTACGTCCTTCCTTTTCTAGTATTTTTCGCGTTGCGGACCAAAGTGAAGGTGTTTAAGCTTCTTGGGGTCGTGATATTGCTCTGCGGGGCGATGGCGTACCTGCGAACAGGTTCGCGCGGCGGGTTGGTCTGCCTCATCGTAGTAGCGTTTTATGTGTTTCTCGTAACACCGATGTGGACGCGGCTGCTGATGCTGGGCGCCGTGCCATTGGCCTTAATAGTAGTCCTTGCTCTCTTGCCGAAAGAAATCAAGGAAAGGTATGCCACGCTTCCCGGCGTGGATGCCAGTCCGTCGCAGGCGCAGGATGCTGTCGACTCCACGATTACCCGGCGATACTTGTTGGAAACGAGCTTCAAGTACACACTTGAGCACCCGATCTTCGGCGTAGGAGTGGGCGGATTTGAGGTTGTGGAGGGGGGGACGGCGACTGCGCTTGGCAGGCACGGCCTTTGGCAGGGAACGCACAATGCTTACACACAGGTCTCGAGCGAGACGGGCATTCCCGGCTTGTTCATTTACTTGGGTGCGATCATCTCCACCTTCCACCTGCTAAGATCCATCAAGGTGCGGTGCGGCCAACAGCCGCAATACAGGGAGGCAGCCGCAGCTGCCTCCTGCATGATGGTCTCAATGGTAGGCTTCTGTGTGGCTATTACCTTCTTGAACCTCGCATACGTTTTCTACCTGCCAGGTATGACAGGCTTCGCCATGTCTCTTGATCGGGCTGTGCGGTACGAATCCGCAGCCGCCAAATACGCTGAGGTGACCTAAGGTTCCGGTTGGTGCATAGCAGGCGCCGTCGCAGAACAAGGTAGTTCAGGCGGGCAGTTATCGCAGTCTCCATTTTCGCGGCCACGATCGCCATCATTGTGTATATTGTCATGGGGTATCCGTTGTTACCCTCTTAATTGGGCATTGATATACTTGCCACACGCACCAAGGTCGTGTAATGATAGCTGAATGCCTTGGCTCGACACCGGGTTAATCGTCATCGGGAAAGTTGGCGCTGAACACGTTGCGGTCAACATTACAGATCGGAACTCCGAAGGTTGGCTCTCTGGAACTTTGGAAGTTCGTGCTGGCGCTTGGAGCGGTTGTTGCGGCGTGTGGTTCCACCAAGGAGAACTACGTCAGTTCGCATCTGAAGTGGACAGACCATACAAGGATTTGGTCGGGACCGCTCAGTTCACTCCGATGGAGCCTTACTTGGAACTGAAATTCACGGGGAACGGACGGGGCCTCATTTCGGTAGAGGGAAAGGCGCAAGATTTGTTGTCAGAGGACATCTATTTGCGGTTCAAGCTGGAGCTTGACCAGACTGATTTGCCAGCCATCGCCAGTGCTTTGAAAGCCGCAGACCCAACGTGAGCACTAATTGTCTCCGGGTCTATAATCGGGGCATGGCTGAAGACGAGCCGCCCAAACCCGATCCTGCGCATCTGGCACGCTTCAGGAAGGTCATGACTGCGCTAGTGGCCGTGCCAAAGGATGAGGCGTTCCGAGCGTTCTTGAAAAGAAAACTGAAGACGCCCAAGCGACTGGATAACAAAGGACGGATCAGAGAAGCTAAGAAGAGCGGCAAGAACTAATGTTGCCGTTTCGATTTGACGATTGCGCCAGCTTCGACACTTGTTTGATCCAAGCCACATTTCTTGCATGTGTTTCGCAAGGCACCATTAACCCATCTGGCATCGGTGCGCTTGTATGGCGTACCGCAAGCATGGCACTTAGCTGGATGAAGTCGGTCCAGTTTTTGCCCGATTGTCTCGGCTTCTAACATACCTTCGATGACCCGAACCAAGCCAGATTCCATTTCTTCAGCAAATGTATTGAAGGTCTTCATACCAATATTTAGACCGTCTGAAGTTTGCCCGTCAGCTTCCGATAACTCAGGCGGCGTCCACCACAACTCGCCAGCACACGTCGGAAACGGTCGCTGTCTCTCTCCTTCCGGTGATTGAAGGGGAATGCTTGTTCGTCCAAATACCGGAACAGGTGGAATGGCGTGACCGAAATGTACGTGCCGTAAATGGTCCGCTTCAAAGTGCTCCAGAAGTTATCCAGACCGTTCGTGTGAACCTTGCCTTCGGCGTATTTCACGGCATGGTCAACGAACTGGTGAACGTAGTCGCCGTCCAAACCTTCGTAAGACTTCAGGGCATCCGTGAACAATTCGGCTCCGGGATTGACGTTCTCCTTGACCAGTCGGTGCAGGTCCTTCTTCTTGCGACTCTGCACGACCGTCGCCCTAACGTGACCGCCACGCTCCAAAAGACCTACCACCATTGCCTTGTCCTTGCCACCAGTCCCGGTGATCTTCTTCGCCCGGACGTGCTTGTGCATGTTCCGGGCCTTCTGACCGATGAAGGTTTCGTCCGCTTCGACCTCACCGGACATCTTCTCGAAGGTTCCCGTGGTCATCGCATGGCGAATCCGCTGGAGCATGAACCACGCAGTCTTCTGTGTCACACCGAGAGAGCGGCCCAATTCGTGAGAACTGGTGCCGTTCTTCGTGTTTGTCAGAACCCAAACCGCAACCATCCATTTGTCCATACCGAGCGGCGAGTCTTCAAAGATGGTGCCAGCCTTGGGTGAGAATTGCTTCCTACATGACTTGCACATATAGATTCGCCGGGTAGTGATGTAAGAGTGTTTTTCTTTGGAGCCACACTGCGGACAGGTCACGCCATCCGGCCAGCGGACCATCGCAAACTCTCTGGTTGCGACGTTTAGATCGGAGAAGTAGCGGACGGCTTCAAGAAGGGTCTGCGGATCGCCCATAACTCTATTCTATGGGTTTGCGATGCGTGTGTCAAGTATATCAATGCCCTTAATTGGCACGCCGAAAGCACCGGCCGGTACACCGAAAGCCTATGCGTCCTTCGGTATCCGTAAGCGTCCGGTGAAGGCACCTTGCATGCGAGTGGGCCCCGTGAAGGCAGTTGCTTAGGTGTCCATGCAAAACTTAAGTGGGCATGTATCCGGGAAGGGTGGGGGTCATGCGGCCGAAGTGCGGTGGCTGATGTTCCACGGAAGCAGTTCCGCGATGCGGTTGATGGGGTGGTCGGCGATTCGATCCAGCACGTCTCCGAGGTATGCTTCTGGATCCAATCCGTTCAACTTAGCCGATCCGATCAGGCTGTAGATCGCGGCGGCGCGCTCATCACCGGCATCGGATCCGGCAAACAGATAGTTTTTCCGTCCCAACTCCACGTCACGTAACGCGCGCTCGGCCGCATCGTTGTCGATTCCCAGAACGCCATCCTCGCAGCAGCGCGTCAGCGCAGGCCACCGCCCCAGCGCATAGCGGATCGCCACTGCGGTCTCGGTTCATTTTCGAGAGTTTGGTCAGGTTGGCTTTCAGCCACTGCTGCAAGGAGTCCAGCAGAGGTCGGGCGCGAGCCTAGCGGAGTTCACGCCGCTGTTAGGGAGGCCTTCCACGGATCTCGCACTCGATCCTATACAGTTGCCCGAGGCGCACCATCGCCTAGGCGGCTGAAGCCGATGCACGCGCCTGCTGCAGGTCGAAGAACTTGCGCCGAACATGCCCCCAGCATCCGGCCGCCTGGGTGCCGCCTTTTTCGTAGATGTGGTTGAACGCGGCGTGTCCATCGGCTTGCAGGAATCCGCGAAAGCCGCCCAGATGACGCTCTGGGTGCTCCCCTTGCGATCCGGCGAATAAGCGAACCATACCGTCGGCGCCGCCACGTAGCCTACCGGACGGTCATCTCGCACATAGGTCCACAGGCGGCCGGTTTTGGCCTTGCCCTGCCCCGGCGCCAACACCGTCACCGGAGTGTCATCCCTGTGCGGCTTGTCCGCACTCATGACGTACCGGCACAACTGTTTCAGTTACGGCACCCGCGCCTCGCTGGCGCCACCCACCCAACCAGAGAGCGTCGAGCGGTCCAGTTCGAGGCCCTCTCGCTCATAGATCTCCGATTGCTGGTAGAGCGGAAGGTGATCGGCGTATTGGGACACCGGCACGTGCGCCAACACACCCAGCCCGGCCAGACCGCGGTCGATGGGACGGCTGGGAGCAGGCTCTTGCACGATGCGCTCGCAAACCGCACAACTCAGCTTGGGACGCACCAACCGGATCACCTCGAAGTGCGCCGGGACATACTCGAGCATCGCCCAAACATCTTCCCCGAACGGTCGCAGCGTGCCGCCGCACTCGGGGCAGGTTTCCTGCTTCGGCGTGTGCGTCTGGGTGACCCGCGGCAATGACGGCGGTAAGGGGCGTCGAGCCGGCTTGTTCGGAATGTGTTCGGTGGCCGCGGATACGCTAGAAGCCGCCGGGGTGGCGGGAAGCGCTTCGAGTTCTTCCAGGCAGAGTTCAAATTGCTCGATCTGCCGGTCCAGTTCCTTGGGTTTGTGGCCAAACCGCAACCGGTTGGGTTTGAGCACCAACAGTCTCAGGTTGTCCATTTCGATACTGAGGGAAACCAACTCGGCCTGCTGCTCGCGCGCCAACGCCCGCAACGTCTCAATGTCGAGGACGTTCAAATCGGGAAGTGTTTGGTAGAGCGCAGCGGATATTCATACTTGGACATACAGAACTCACAAGTACGAGCATTTTCGCTAAGAAATGTTTTATGGATTCAGATGGCGATTTGGGGTGCGGCGGTGCGCACCGGACGCCGCCAATCGATGCCTTCCAGCCGCATCGACAACTGCGCGCGCGTGAGCGCCACCGTCCCGTTCTCCGCTTTCGGCCAGACGAACCGGCCCTGCTCGAGACGCTTGGCGAACAGGCCCAGCCCGTCGCCATCCCATTGGAGAATCTTGACCAGATCGCCGCGACGGCCGCGAAGGATGACCACATGCCCGCCGAACGTATCCTGTTCCAGTTTCAGTTGGACGATGGCGCTGAGTTCGGTGACTCCGGCCGCAATCCGGATCTGAGCACCAGTAGGTAGCGGGATCATGTCAGCATGCATTGCAGAACCAGGCGCAGAGATTCCGGACCCACGGTTCCTTCGATTCACAGCCACCCGCGGAGTACTTGTAGTTGGATCGTGCCGTTAGCCCGCATTTCTCACACAACCTCGTAAGCGCGTGCGTGGGGCGATCGGGCACACGTCGGCCTCGATTCTGACGGCGCGAGTTGAGGCCGGTGATCGCCATCGCGCGCTGGAATGGGCCGCCGTGGTCCGGAAATGGACGTTCCCGGCC
>JAJFUV010000104.1 GCA_021372245.1 Terriglobales bacterium | reverse complement strand
CGGGTGCGGACGTCATAAATCCGATCATCCATAGTGAGACTCGCCTCCAATGTTCGCTAGAATTGATTAGAACTTCGGCTAGTAACGGAGATACCTATTGCCCAATCCAAATCAAGGTTCCGTGGCCATCTATCCTGGCTCTTTCGATCCTATCACTTACGGTCATTTGGACTTGATCGAACGCGGTTCGCGGCTGTTCAACCGGCTGATCGTGGCCATCCTCAGCAACGACGCCAAAGAGCCATTATTCAGCGTGACCGAGCGCAGGGAGATGCTGGCGCAGTCGGTGAAAGCCTACCCGAATGTGGAGGTAGACTCGTTCAACGGCTTGCTGGTCGACTATGCTTCCCAGCGCGGCGCCACGGCCTTGCTGCGCGGCATACGTGCCATTTCGGACTACGAATATGAACTGCAGATGGCGTTGATGAATCGCCGTCTGCGCCCGGACATTGAGACGGTATTCCTCATGGCGGGCGAGGCTTACAGCTTCGTCAGTTCGCGGTTGGTCAAACAGGTGATCGGCCTGGGTGGGAACATTTCAGGATTGGTGCCGCCGCTGGTCGAAGCACGCCTGCGGGACCGGTTGCTGGGGGAGAAACAGGCCAGGTGATGACTGCTGAAATGCGCTTATCCGAACGCCTGGGGTCCATCAAGCTTTCATCGACTGCGAAAGCGGCTGCCGCCGCAGAGCGTTTACGCAGGCAGGGTGCGGACGTGGTGGACCTTGGCGTGGGCGAACCGGATTTTCCGACACCGGACAACGCCAAGCGCGCGGCCGTCGAGGCCATTGAGCGGAACTTCACACGCTATACGGCCATCGGTGGAATTCCCGAGTTGCGCGAGGCCGTCTGCCGGCGCCATGCGACCGATTTCGGTTCCCAGTACGCGCCCGAAGAGTGCATGATCTCGGTGGGTGGAAAGCATGTCATCTTCAACGCTATCCAGTCGCTGATCGATCCGGGCGACGAAGCCGTGATCCCGGTGCCGTTCTGGATGACCTACCGCGATGTGGTGGAGTACGCCGGCGGACAGCCCGTTTACGTCCAGACCCGTGAATCGGATGGATTCCGCGTGACGGCGGCGATGATCGAGGTCGCGCTCACCCCGCGCACGCGCCTGGTTATAGTCAATTCGCCATCAAACCCCACGGGCGCGGTAGTCGAGAGGACGGAATTCGAAGCCATCCTGGACCTGGCGCACGCTCGCGGCATTTGGGTGTTGAGCGATGAGAGTTACGCGCGTTTTCTGTATGATACGCCGCTCTATTCGGCCGGCTCGCATGACGTGGCGCACGAGAACCTGATCATCTCGGGTTCGGTGTCAAAGACGTATGCGATGACGGGGTGGCGCATCGGCTACGGGCTGGGACCGGAACCACTGATCCGCGCCATGACGCGGCTGCAGAGCCACACAACCACCAGTCCGACATCCGTGGCGCAGGCGGCGGCGCTGGAGGCGCTGAGCGGGCCGCAGGATTCGGTGGCCGGCATGCTGTCCGAATACCGCGCGCGCCGCGAATATGTGCTGTCGCGGCTGGGAGCCATGCCGGGCATCGCCATTCGTCCGCCGCAAGGCGCTTTTTACGTCTACCCGAATGTCAGCGAAGTCATGAAGCAGAAGGCGTGCGTCACCGCGAGCGAGTTCGCCTCGCGCCTGCTTGAGCAGGAACTGCTTGCCGTGGTGCCCGGCGACGCTTTCGGTACGTCGGAGCACATTCGTATCTCCTATGCCGCGTCGAGGGCGCAGTTGGAACGCGGCATGGACCGCCTGGAGAAGTTCGTGCGAGGTGCTTCCTGATGGACTCTGCCGCGGTGCGTCTGGTTCCGAGAGCCGTTCCCAAAGTCTGGGGCGTGACAAAACTGGAGCCGTGGCACCGCGATGCTGAAGAGCGGATCGGCGAGATCTGGCTCCTGCATCCCAAAGGCGCGCAGTTGCCGCTGCTGGTGAAGTTCCTCTACACGAGCGAGGCGCTCTCCGTACAGGTGCACCCGGACGACGACTACGCGCGGCAGCATGAGAATTCCTGCGGGAAGACGGAGATGTGGGTGATCCTGCGAGCCGAACCAGGCGCGCGAATTGCTCACGGTTTGCGAGAGCCGGTTTCTCGCGAACGTCTGCGCGAAGCGGCGCTGTCGGGTGAAATAGAGAGTCTGCTCAACTGGGTACCGGTAGCGGCGGGCGATGTGCTGTTCACTCCCGCGGGAGTGATTCACGCCGTCGGTGCGGGAATTGCGCTCTGCGAAATCCAGCAAACTTCCGATGTCACCTACCGGCTTTACGATTACGGCCGCCCGCGCGATTTGCACGTGGAGAAAGCGATAGACGTCTCCCACTTACAGCCAGGCCCTCCGAGAATTGAGCCGGCGGCGGTCGCCGGGGACCGCGAGTTGCTGGTCCACTGCGGCTATTTCGCGGTGGAGCGCTTGCGAGTGGCAGCGGAAGGCCGCTGCGAGTTGGCGGGTGGGCTGATCCTGATTGTACTGGACGGAATCGGATCTCTCGACGGTACGAGTTTCAGGCCAGGCGATGCATGGCTGATTCCGGCGGACCAGGTTTCCCAGGTCCGCGCCGAGTCCGCCTGCGCGCTCCTTGCAGCGCGATTCTGACGGCCTTTACAAAGCCGCTTTGAGCCGGTCCATGTAGTAGCAGTAGTTCGCGTAGGAGATGTCCGGCGGCGCGCTGTGGTCCAGCATGGGGACGTAGCCGCCGTCATGGATGAGATCTCGCAGTCGATCGACTTCCGCGTCAATCTCCGCGCGGCCGTGCAGCAAAGCGCGCTTGTCGACTCCGCCCCACATACGGAGGTCGCGTCCGAAGCGCTTGCGAAGCTCGACGACATTCATGCCGGCCTGCACCTCGAACGGATACAGGATGTCGATGCCGGCGTCGAGCCAGATCGGGATGAGCGAATCCACCTTGCCGTCGCTGTCCAGGCAGAACCACTTCACGCCGTGCGCGCGGGCGAAATCAACGACCCGCCGGTAGCGCGGCGCCATGAACTTCTTCATCATGGCAGGCGAAATCAGCGGCCCCGACTTGTAGCCCATGTCCTCCCAGAACCCCAGCACGTCGATGGAAGTTTCCTCCAGCATTTGACCGAGCATGGCGATGAGGAAGTCGGCTGTCGCGTCCATCATTTCTTCGACGAAGTCCGGGTCGTCGTGAAACATCATGCAGAGCGTTTCGACGCCCACCAGGTTGCGGAGGCCGCCGAAGAAACCGCCCCAGCGGTCGGCGAGCACCACGAACAGATAGTCGCGGTCCTTGAACTTGCGCATTTGGGCGCGCCAGTCCGGCCCGATGCGCGCCGCCAGATCCGGCTGCATGCGCTCGCGCCAGAACTTGCGGAACTCCTCGCGCGTCTGGACCGGAAAGCGCACGAACTGCGGCATCGAGCTGAGCGGGTTGTTCTTGAATTCCCGCACTACAATGCCCTGGCTTTCGATGTATGTGACCGTGTTCTCGTCTTCGCTGAGGACTTCGCGATCGAAGGGTGGATTCGGGTAGAACCACTTGAACTCGATCACCCACCTGTCGCAGCCGAAGCTCGTGCGCTGAGGATCGTAGCCGCCTTCGGCGGCCCAGCGTTCATCGGTTTCAGGCCAGGTGGGCCAGGGAAACTCGTGGAAAGGCGCGTGGTCAACCGCGCCATACTGCATCGAGGCATGGAAACGTTCCCGGTCAGTCATGTGGCGTTGGTCCGCGTTGCATTGTAGCAGGAAAACCGCTGTGATATGCTCTCTCGGACCGCAACGCTGGGAACCGCATCATGAGACGCAGAGATTTCGGCCGGTTGATGGCCCTGGCTCCGTTTGAATGGCCGCGCGATGTCTATCGCCGCTATTCCGTCGATATTCACGTTCCGGATTGGGATCCGCGGCTTCTGGGCCGCTTCAACGCTACCGAATTTGTCGGCGCCATCGCGCGCGGCGGCCTCAAATCGTTCCTGATGTACACGAATTCGCACGTCGGGCTCTGCCTGTGGCGCACCAAGGTCGGCCACCGGCAC
>JAJFUV010000084.1 GCA_021372245.1 Terriglobales bacterium | reverse complement strand
CGACGATTTTGGGCGGCGTGGTGGCGGCCATCATCGCGCTGCTGATTCCCAACACGTACACAGCGACGGCATTGATCATGCCGCCGGAGAAGGACCAATCCATGGCGTCGGCGATGTTAGGCCAATTGGGTCCGTTGGCCGCGGCTGCCGGTGGCCAGATGGGATTGAAATCGCCTTCCGATCTGTACGTAGGCCTGCTTGGTTGCCGGACCATCGCGGATCGAATCATCGAGAGGTTCCACTTGCGGATGCGATACCAGAAGAAGACCGCCACCGATACGCGAACAAAGTTGAAGAGCCGAAGCAAGTTCAGGTCGTCGATCAAGGACTCGCTGATCCGTGTGGAGGTGGAAGACGAAGACCCGAAGCTGGCGGCGGAAATAGCGAACGCGTACGTGGAGGAATTGAACCTGCAAAAGAAGAACTTCGCGATCGGAGATGCAGGCCAGCGACGCTTGTTCCTGGAACGGCAACTGGACAAAGAGAAAACGGCCTTGACGGAGACCGAGCAGGCGATGAAGGGGACGCAGTCGAAGACTGGAGTGATCCAGTTGGACGGGCAGATGTCGGCGGCGATCGGGTCCGTGGCCGCACTGAAAGCGCAAATCACAGCCGCCGAGGTGGCCCTGGAGCGACTGCGGATGGGCGCCACGGAAGACAACCCGGAGGTTCTGCGACGCGAGGCAGAGTTGCGGGCGCTGCGGGCGCAACAGGCCAAGCTGACGCGATCCTCCGACCGGGGCGATCCTATCGTGGCGACAGGTGCGCTGCCCGAGGCGGGCCTCGAATACATCCGGAGAGTGCGCGAGCTGAAATACCACGAGCTGCTTTTCGAGTTGCTGTCGAAACAGTATGAGGCGGCGCGGCTGGACGAAGCGAAGGCTTCCCCGGACCTCCAGGTAGTGGACCCGGCGATTCCGCCGGACAAGAAGAGTGGTCCGCACCGGGCTGCGATCACACTGATGGGGTGTTTTGCCGGGGTAGCGTTAGGGGCACTTGCCGCATACGTCCGGGGGGCGCGTGTGGGGTAGGGCAAAATCGGGTACAGGCATGAAGTGCTGCAAAAGCGACGAAACTCGATTCTGTCCAGATTTTGCACCGTGTGCCGAAACCCGGCATGATTTCCGCTTATATCTGTCTGTAGGAGTATCTGACAGGTCAAGCGGCCTCCGGGAGGGCAGCTTCGGGGCATTCCCCCGTTTCGGCGGGCGGAGGCGGGTCAATAGAAACAACAGGTTGCGGGTTCGGTTCGGGTTCGGTCACGGCGGGGATTTCGGGGTCAACCGGTTCGGATTCAGCGGGTTGCGAGGGAGGCGCGGGGAGGGGCCAGTCCCGGCGAAGCTGACGAGGCTGGTTGAGGACGGCCTGGCGCTGAAAGGTGAGCTGGCTTTTGCGGGCGGCGAGGAACTGCGGCAGCTTGGAGCGGTCCACGAGAGACTGGGGGGCGCAGGAGGCGTCCCTGTTTTCCTCGTGCTGGATGCAAGCGAGTTTGGTGTAACGGCCGTGCTTGGGGATGTTCGTGGTGGAACGGACCTTGCTCTCAAGCATTTGGGGCCGCAGGCGAAGCCGGGCGCAGTCACGCCCGGCGGCGTCAGGTTGCTTCCGGGTGAGACTGATGAATGGCATGATTCGGGCTCGATGGGGATTGTAGCAGGCGGCACTATGGCCGAATGCCAGGATAGAGAGATATGTCGTTGATAAATGATGAGATAGAAAGTCTGCGTTTAATGTGATTGTGACGCGTAGGGGTAGAGGATTCACGTGGACTGAACCACAGTGCCCTCTCAAAAGGACCTTGCCATAGTGCTTACTTCAGCTTGTGCTTCGTTTCGTCTCAGTTTGCTTCAGAAGCTGCCGTATTTCCGTGGGAGAGGAAGACTCGCAAGTTTGTTTGGGCCGTGCAACGGAACCCGACATGTGAATGTGTTCGGTTTTCCAATGACGCTGGACCTCTCCGATTGGATACAACGCAACGTTGCGTGGGCTCAGTACGAGCCACTCGAATCCAACGTCGTTAGGACGTGCTTACACCCCGGCGATTGTTTTGTAGACGTTGGAGCGAATATTGGCTACTATACCGCGCTTGCTGGGAGCATTGTCGGGACAAGTGGCCGGGTGCTTTCGTTGGAGCCGGATCCAGAGTGCTTTCAGCTGTTAGCGCAAACGTTCGAGGGCGCGCGGTACATACAGTGCATGAACCTCGCTGTGAGCGATTCGCCAGGTACGCTGAAGCTGTATAGGCCCCCAGAGGAAGAGCACAACCATGACTCCAGTTGTCTGGCATATTGTGAGGCAATGACCGCCTTTGAGTGTGCGGCAACCACACTTGATATTGCGTTAGAAGGATGCAGTCGCGTGCAACTGATGAAGATGGACATCGAGGGCCACGAACCACAAGCGATTCGCGGGGGAGGACATGTCCTCGAAAGCGGCAAGGTGGAGAGGCTTCTGTGTGAACTTAATGGGCGGCTGCTTCGTCTCGCGGGTTCGTCACAGGAGGAACTTGTTGAGTTGCTCGGGAAGTACGGTTTCATTTTGGAGAAACGCATTGGTGGAAAAGCTTTTGGCAACGCACTTTTCCGGCACTCTAGTGTCCGTTGAACTCACAGGTTCCTTCGTCTTCGGCAATGCATTTCATTCTGGAATTGTCAGCATGAATGGACTATCTGGCCTTCGAGATGGGAAATGAATTCCACCTCTATAGAATACTCGGCGGTCGATACGTGCCGGAAGTAATTGCCTGCGTTTTGTACTCATGTGAACATGGCACCGTTAGGCTCGCCATGTAAAGCGAATGGGAGGCTTGTTTGTCAGGATCAATAGAGGTTGGGCCGCGATCAGCGCGGAGCTACAACTAAGCGGCAAGCCAGCAGGGGCGACAGTCAGGCAGCGCTTCGTGCAAGGGACTCTCTGGTGCCTAGTTGGAGTGGTTGGTACACAGACGTTTACTCTGTTGACCTCGTTGTTCATTGCCCGGGTGCTGGGCAAAGAAGCGTTTGGGCAGTTCAGCTTCCTGCAAGGAACAGTTGCGACCGCCGCCACCTTCGCCGGTTTTGGCCTGGGTCTAACCGCGACTCGCTATGTGGCCAGCTACCGGCAAGACGACGCGCAGCGCACGGGCAGCTTCATCAAGTTCGTGATGACATTCACCTCCGTGACCAGCGCACTGGCCAGCGTGACAATGGCCGGCGGCGCACCGTATCTCGCGGCTCATGTTTTTCAGTTGCCTGAACTGGCCGGGAGCATTCGATGGGCCGCATTGTACCTGTTATGCGTTACCGTGAACGGAGTACAGACCGGCGTTCTGGCGGGTTTCGAAAACTTTCGCGGTGTGGCCGGCGTGAATATAACGCGCGGAGTTGCGACACTGCTGTTGAGTACCCCGCTGGTCCTGTTCTGGCGCCTTGACGGTGCGGTCGCCGCGATGGCGTTGGCAGGTGTTCTGGCATACGGTGTGAGCCAATTTCAGGTTGAGGCGGCGATGAAAGTGCACGGAATACCGAAGGCAGGTTTTCTGGACTGGAGTCACGCCAAGGTCCTTTGGAAGTTTTCGCTTCCCGCCGTGCTGTCCGGAGTTATGGTTTCGCCGGTCACTTGGCTGGTGTCTCTCTGGTTGTCACGCCAACCGAATGGTTACGGCGAGTTGGGACTCTTCGGTGCGGCTAATCAGTGGAGGTCGGCCGTGTCATTGATTCCGGGGATCTTGTCGCAGCCAATCTTGCCATTACTGACGTCGCTAGGGAGCCGACGAATGAGGTCTTTCAACCGGCTCGTCATATTCAGTGCCACTGTGAATGCTGCCACGGCCTCGGCGGTGGGCGCTCTTGTCATACTGGCGATTCCGGTACTGTCGGTGTTGTACGGGAAGAGCTTTGCGGGACTGAACGTCGTGCTGATTCCACTGATGGCCGCCGGAGTAATCTCTTGCGCTGCTACTGCTGTCGGCAATGCCCTCGCAAGCCAGGAGAGGATGTGGGTTGGCTTCATACTGAACCTCATCTGGGCCTGTTGCTTATTGATGTTAGCAAGTGCTGCGATTCCGGTTGCCGGAGCTCGCGGGCTGGCCTATAGTTTCCTGGCTGCCTATCTGCTTCACATGCTCACAACCGGATATTCCGCTTTGTGCGATGGAAGCGTGACAGCCAGCGGGCGAATACAAGAGACGGGTGAAGGGTAGGCGGAGCGAACCTATGGGCCTGGCTGCCAGTCGGACCGACTCTGATGGAACTGTCGATATCGGTCCGCTCCGTATGCGTGGGCGTGTCCGTTGGCGCCAACGGCGTGGCCACGTCTAGCGGAACGAACTTCTTCACCGTGACTGAACTATCCGCGCACCCCTTGCGAGGGATTGGTATACGTCATGCAGTCAGCAGCTTACCTGCCTGAAACGAGTCTCAAGGCCAACGGAGTTGAACAGTGCCACCAGCTCCTGCCACTCCACAGGGCAAGAACCAAACAGCCCTCGTCATTGACGCAACACGCCAGTGCCTTGATCGCCACAGTCCACGAATGGCTCATGTTAATGGTGCCCATTGCCGCGGTGATATGGGTGCCCCTGCAGAACGACAGTCTGGGGGGAAGCCTGACCGTCCTCGACGTCATCCTGGGGTTACTTTGGATCACCACCGCTCTCTTATCTGGTACGCGACGGTACAACCGCTGGCAGCGAGTTGCGCTACTGATCTGCATCCTTGCCTTGATTCCAGAACTACTAGGCGGCACCGGGGCTTACCTGTTTAACCATACGCCGATTTTTGTGGAGTTGAGAAGCCTTAAGCGGTTCGGCCTGCCGTCGATCATTCCGCTAGCCACATTGTTGGCTAGGCCTAGCAGGCTGCTGAAATTCGCTCCAAACAAGTGACCTGGAGAATGGTGTAGACGTCTTTGTTATATGCGCGGCGAAGACCTCCAGCAGCACGAACTGTTCAGCTACGGATCCCTCGAAGAGCGAGTCCCAGCCCATCATC
>JAJFUV010000083.1 GCA_021372245.1 Terriglobales bacterium | reverse complement strand
GATGATGGGCTGGGACTCGCTCTTCGAGGGATCCGTAGCTGAACAGTTCGTGCTGCTGGAGGTCTTCGCCGCGCATATAACAAAGACGTCTACACCATTCTCCAGGTCACTTGTTTGGAGCGAATTTCAGCAGCCTGCTAGTCGCGTGAAAATCCAATCGGGTCTATTGCCCTGGCTTCCGGTCCGGATGCAAAGACAGGGGACTTTGCACACTTGCGGTACCACTGGACCAAGGGACCCTGGCGCATTTCGCCTACCTCGGCGATCTGGGACTTCAAGTTCTGGGTCCGAGATTCGAGCTCCGAATCGAGGCGACACGGGGCGGCAAGAATAAGCCTCCTTACATACAAGCATATTCCGCTTCCAGCGGTACGCCTTATCCCGCCGGGTCCGCACAAGTTCTCGCTCTGCCGTCGTACGTGTCAGGGGGATGCGATCGCGACGGTGATCCACGATTGTTTACATGGAGTCGGTTTGCTTGGAGAGGGTAAGGCAATCAGTGTTGCAACTGCAGGATCAACACCTCCTCGGGGTCGACTGACCCTCTGCCACTGTCCTGCTTTGCCGCTGTTCGTTTCCCGAGTAGCGCTTTCGTATGCGTTTCCGTTGCCCTGTTCTTTACGTGTTTTAGGTTAAAGGCACCAAGGACAATCGGCCGCCGTAGGTTGAGTCGCTGAAGGAATGCGTGCGACACGCACACCTCTTGATCTGGCCGGCCGGGACCTCGTGCGCGCCGTCGGCCCCCGGTGACTCTGGTGAGCACCAGCACACCACGGCCCCCAGTATCTCCTCCAGAGTGGGGTGCGCAATGCGGCGAATGTCCATTCGTCTAGCCGCGGCCTCCGCTTGGGGCGCTCCCGAGTTGCGTCGGTTTCCAGAGTTTACGCGGCGGCACAAAGAAGACAACGATCGCGAACAATGCCGCCGCGATCATCACCACGAACGCGCGCGCCGGTGAGGTCAGCCGTTTTAACAGCCAACTATCTGGAACGAGCGGGTCCACAGCGGCCAGCAGATAGAAGCCCACCTGCGCCGCCACCATCGCCCAGGCCCAGTAGCCCGGCAACCGGAAACTGAAAACCAACAGCAGCAGGAAAAGATACGGCAGAACCAGGCGCCCCACCTTGTGTGACAGGAAATGGATCCACATGCGGTTGCGGAAGGTCCAGAGGGCGGGGTACTGCCACATGATCTGGAAATTGCCGGCCAGCGTGCGTACCTTCCGGCCGAACTCGGCTTTGAGGGATGGGACGTAATCGAGAGCCCGCGCATCTTCGTCGACGATCAAACGGTAGCCGCGGAAGAACGCGGCCAGGGGCAGGTACATGTCGTCGAGCAGAGTGTCTTCGGGGATGTGCACAGCCAGTTCGCGGCGGATCGAGTAGAACGGGCCCGTAGCGCCGAGCATGGAATCCAGCTTGCCTTGCTGTTTGCGGATCCAGCGCTCATAGCGCCAGTAGATCGGAAAATTGCGCAGCTCCAAGTCGTCGCTACGGCGCATGAGCAGATCGCCGCTCACCACACCGACGCTCGGGTCGGCGAAGCACGCCACCAGTTGCGCCACACTGTCCGGTTCGAGCACCTGGCGGACATCGGTGAGCACCAGGATCTCGCCGTGGCTGCGAGCGATGCCGGCGTTCAACGCAGCGGGCTTGCCGCCCTTCGGCAGGACAAGCAGTTTTACGCCGCGGGACTCGTATTGACGCGCGATCTCTTCGGTGCGGTCGGTCGAGCCATCCGACAGAACGAGGACTTCGAGCAGCTCCTTCGGGTAGCGCAACGCGAGCACGGAATCCAGCTTGGCGGCCAGGAACTGCTCACCGTTGTGCACCGCGATGAGGATGGAAACGGTCTTCTGTTGGTCGCCCTTCCGGATGTGCTTCCCAAACCGGAGCGCCAGGAAGCCGAGCAGCATGGGGTAGCCGGCGAAGATATAGGCGAGCAGCGCGACAACGATCAGGAATCCGGTGATGGCGAATGTGGACGTCATAATGTAGGCGTCTTCAGGCTCATGGTATCAAGGTTGGAGCTGGCTGCTGCGCAAGGTCGCGGCGGGCGAGTAAGCTGATAGAAAAACCGGATTCACACGGATGCGCATACTCTACTTCTCATCCCGCGACTGCTGGCCGCCCAACACCGGGGCGCGCATCCGGGACTACTATCTGGCTCGAGAGATGGGACGGCAGGCATCCGTGACCTATTTCGGCCTGCCAAACAGTGATGACGGCCGCGACCCGACTCCGCCTCCGCCTGACGTCTCCGGAATTCAGGAAATGGTGCTTGTGCCCAAGCAAGCCCGATACACGCCATGGAAGCTTCTGCGCGGACTGTGGGGTCCGGAACCGGTGACGGTGCTCAACTGCGAAACACCGCAAGGTAGGCAGGAACTGGCGCGGGTGCTCGAGAATGGGCGTTTCGATACCGTCCAGATGGAAGGAATGCACTTGATCGGCTACCTGCCTGTCTTGCGCGCGGCGTCCAATCGCCCGCGCGTGATTTGCGACTGGCACAACATCGAATCGGAAATCATGCGGCGTTACAGCGAGACGGTTCCGAGCCAGGCACGGCGCTGGTACGCGCGCCGCACGGCGCTGCTGCTGGAGCGCGCCGAGGATCGCCTTCTGCAAAACTGTGACGCGCACGTGGTGGTGAGCGAGCGGGAGCGGCAAAAGTTGCTCGCGCGCGTGCCTAAGGCGCGTATCCAGGTGGTGGGCAACGGGGTGGATACGGCCTACTTCAGCACGGTGGCCGGGGAAGCCGCGGCCGAACCCACCGACGTCGTCTTCGTCGGTTCGATGAACTATCACGCTAACATCGACGCCGCCGTGTGGATAGCCCAGGAGGTGTGGCCGGAAGTGCGGAGGCGAAATCCGGCCCTGCGTCTGTGTCTGGTGGGCTGCGATCCGGCGCCGGAAGTGCGGGCGCTCGGCGCGCTGGAAGGTGTGGTGGTCACCGGGACGGTCGAGGACTTGCGCCCTTACTACGGCCGCGCGCTGGCGGCCGTAGCGCCGCTGCGTTCCGGTAGCGGCACGCGCTTGAAGATCCTTGAGGCAATGGCGGCCGGCGTCGCCGTGGTATCCACCGCGTTAGGCGCCGAAGGGCTCGAAGTGGAAGCCGGGAGGGATTTTGTCTTGGCCGATTCGGCGGCCGGGATGAGCCAGGCTGTGCTCGATTTAGCGCGCGACACCGCGGCTCGCCAGCGGTTGATCGCGGCCGGGCGCAAGGTGGTCGAATCGCTCTACGACTGGTCCGCGCTGGCCCGGACGCTTTACAGAATCCATTGCGAGGTTGCTGGTTGGTCCGCTGAGTGGGAATGAATCATTCACCGGAGCATCTTTCGTTCAAGATCTCCCGATAGATACTGACAAGCGTGCGCTGGTAGGACTCCGGCGTGTACCGCTCGGCTACTCGGGCGGCGGCGTTGGCGGCCAACTGCTTCGCCAGATCCGCGTCCGCTAACAGCCGCAGAATCGCGCGGGCCATTGCTTCGGCATCGCGCGGCGCAACCAGCAGCGCGTTCACTTCATGGGTGGCGATTTCCGGCACTCCTCCGACTTCGGTCGCCACCACGGGCACGCCGGCCGCCATCGCTTCTAACAGCACGTTGGGCGAACCTTCGCTGTGCGACGGCAGCGCCACGACGCGGGCCAGCGCGTACCAGGGCGCGACGTCGCTTTGATGCCCCGCGAACACCACGCGGCAGGCAAGGCCCGCCTGTTTGGCGGCGGCTACCGCGTGCGGGCGCTCCGGGCCGTCGCCGGCAAACACCAGCACGGCAGGCGACACCGGATCGATCTGGCGCAAGCGCTCGAAAGCCCGAATCAGATCGATGGGCGCCTTTTCGCGCGAGAATCGCCCCACGGCGAGCACCACGGCGGCTTGCGGCGGAATCTTGTAACGCTCTCGCAACGCTTCGACCACGCCGGCCGACGGCGCGGGCTTGCAGACGACGGTGTTATGCAATACGCGCAAGCGTCCCGCGGCTACGCCTTCCCGTTCCAGAACTCGAGCGAAAGGGCCGCAGACTGTGACCACTCGCCGAGCGGACGGCAGCGACCAGCGGTTGAGCTGGTTGTAAAGCCGCATCTTCAGATCGGTTGTGGTATAGCCGTGATGAAAAGCGATCCACGGGTAGCGGCGATAGAGCCCGGTGAGTCTCACCAGAAAGTGCGACTTCACGCTATGTGTCTGCACGAGGTCCGGCTTATGACGTTCAACGATACGCCTCAATTCGGCGATGACGTGCCAGTCGAAGCGGAAACGCTCGTCGATTACGTCCACCGGAATGCCCGCCGCGCGCGCCGCGGGGACGAATGAGCCTTCTGCCATTCCCACGCGACGAAATGCGGCCAGGTAGACCTCGACGCGTGGCAAATCGTTCGTTTGAGGATTCTCTCGGGCGCGGCGGGCAAACTCAATCAGATTCTTGGCCGGCCCGGTGACGCTGGCAGCTTCAATGAGAGCAACAACCTTTATGACCGTGGCGCCGGATGTCGTCGAAGATGTCACAGAGAAGATGGACCGCCTCTCAGTATAGCCGGGCGTCTCACGCTAACATAGTTGGCATGGGACAGATTCCGGTTGGCATTAAGGGCGAGTTCCGCCTGCTGGTGACGCGGGAAGTTGCAGTCGATTTCATGGGCGATGAGAACGCGCGCGTACTCAGCACGCCGCACCTGATCGCCTACCTGGAACTCACCTGCCGGAATGCCGTCAAGAGTCTGCTGGAAGCGGGTTACGACACTGTCGGCACCCACGTCGATGTGAAGCACTTGGCTGCCACTCCGATCGGATTACATGTGAAGTTCATGGCCGAAGTCATCGCCGTTGAGGACCGGCGCATACAGTTCCGGGTGGAAGCTTACGACGAGAAGGAGAAGGTGGCCGAAGGCACGCACGAGCGCTTCATCGTCAATGTCGCCCGCTTCGGCGAGCGGGTGCAGGCAAAACGCGCCTCCTAGCTTTTCCTCAAACCTCAGTCCGCTATCTGACAGTAGATCTTGATCGCGCCCTGCGGATTTGCCAGCCGCGCAAACAGCTCCTGGTAGTTTTCCAGGCCCCGCACGGGGTGCGTGAGCAGGCGCCCGAGCCAGCCTGGGTACTGCGCCTCGGCATGCGCCATGTCGCGGACGCCCATTTCCCAGTCTTCGCGGTGCGCATTGGCGATGCCCACCATGACCTTGTTGCCAAGGACGAACTCCAGGTTGATCCGGTCGGCCGGGATTTCGTGCGTGCCGCCGGCCCCGGTGACGCTGGTGAGCACCAGTACGCCGTTCTTGGCTAGCGCGAGCGCGCTTTCGAAAGCCACTTTGGCCGAACTGCTGGCTTCGAAGATATAGTCGAACGGACCGAACTCGCGGGCGGCTTCCGCCATGGGCCTCGCGCGCAGGGATTCGTAGTGCGCGCCGATGGCCTCGGCCAGCTCCGAATTCAGGGTAGGCTTGAGGCTGCGCGCGAATGTCACCACTTCGAACCCGCGCAACCGCAGCAGCAGCGTAGCCAGCAGCCCGATGCTTCCGGCGCCCATCACCGCGGCACGCTTCGGCCGCCACACTTTCAGGCGCCGTTGAATCTCGTAAGCCTGGTGCAAGCCTTTCTCGGCCACCGACAGCGGTTCCAGCAGGACGCCCACCCCGGCGAGGGCGTCCGGGATCTTCACCAGCAGCGTGGCGTCTTCGACGTAGTACTCGGTGAGAAAGCCGTGTACCTGGCTGATGCCGTGCTCGTAGTAGACGTCGTCGGTGGTCATGTCCTGCGAGCCGATACGGTCATAGAAGCCTGCGCCGGCCCGGCGCACCGAGGCCACCACGTAATCGCCGGGAGCAAATTCGCGCACGTTCTCTCCCGCCGCCTCCACGCGGCCCAGGCTCTCGTGGCCTAGCACCAGGAAGTCGCAGCCCGCGGGCGCTGCGCCGTACTCGGCCGCGAGGATCTCGCGATCGGTCCCGTCCACACCGACGCGCAGTACTTTCACGAGCACGCCACGTCCAGCGGGTATCTCTTCGAGCTTCGGCGGAGGCATCTCGCGCAAGTGGACCGAACCCGGTTTGCCCGGATAGACAGCGATAGCTTTCATGGCGCCTCCGCCATGAGCATACAGCAATTGCACCCGGCCCAAGTCGCATCGGCTACAATGAGAGCGGAAAGGGGCACATGCACATGTCTGATGAAGATACCGGCAAATTCCTGTGGTTCGTGGCTGGCGCAGCCGTAGGCGCATCCATTGCTCTGTTGTTCGCGCCGGCGTCCGGCAAAGAGACGCGGCGTTACATCTCAAAGAAGGCGTGCGAAGGCCGGGAAGCGCTGTCCGACACCGGCAAGGAAATCGCGGACAAGGGCCGCGACCTGTACGACAAAGGCCGCAAGCTTGCCGACGAGGCCGCCGACATGTTCGAACGCGGCCGCAAACTCGTCGAAGGCTAGCCGCGGGCGTCCTGCCCGGACGGAGAGTGGGATATGGGTAACTCCAGCACTCCGCGGGGGGAGTCCCTGCCCGCATTTCGGAACGAGCCGTACGTCGATTCTTCGACAGAGGCCAACCGCGCCAGCATGCTCGATGCGCTTGCTCGCGTGCGCGGCGAGTTCGGCCGCGAGTACCAGCTTTGGATCGGAGGCGAAGGCGTCAAGGCCGAAGCCAAGCTGAGCAGCCTCAATCCATCCCATCCCGACGAAGTGGTGGGAGTGCATCAGAAGGCCACCGGGGAATTGGCCGCCAAGGCTGTCGAGTCTGCGTTCGCATTCTACCCGGAGTGGCGCCACACCAGCGCCGAACTTCGTGCGCACATGCTCCTGCGGGCAGCCCGCATCTTGCGCGAGCGCAAGCTCGAGTTCGATGCCTGGCTGGTCCATGAAGCCGGCAAGACATGGCCGGAGGCCGAAGCCGACGTGAGCGAGGCCATCGACTTCTGCGAGTATTATGCGCGCGAGATGCTGCGCTATTCGTTGCCGCCCGCGGTGGTCCAGTTGCCCGGCGAGCGGGACGAATTGCGCTACCTTCCCATGGGCGTCGGCGTGATAATTCCCCCATGGAATTTTCCGCTGGCGATCCTGGCGGGCATGACCACGGCTGCGCTGGTAGCCGGAAACACCGTGGTGATCAAACCGTCCAGCGACACACCGACTATCGCCGCCAAATTCGTCGAGGTCCTGCTCCAAGCCGGTTTTCCGCCGCGGAGTTTCGAGTTCCTCACCGGCAGTGGTGCTGTTGTGGGCGACGTCCTGGTGGGACATCCGCTGACCCGCTTCGTGAGCTTCACCGGCTCGCGAGAAGTCGGCTTGCGCATCAACGAACTCGCCGCCAAGCCCCATCCGCGGCAACGTTGGATCAAGCGCGTGGTCGCCGAGATGGGCGGCAAGGACGCCATCATCGTCGATGAAACGGCCGATCTCGATGCCGCGGTGACGGGCGTCAGCGCATCGGCTTACGGCTACCAGGGACAGAAGTGCTCGGCGTGCTCACGCCTCATCGTGGTCAGGAAGGTCCACGATGATTTTCTCGCGCGTTTGCAGGCGAAGGTGGAGACGCTTCGCGTGGGGCCTAGCGAGGATCCGGACAACTACATGGGCCCGGTGATCAACGCGTCGGCGGTGAACTCCATCCTCGGCTACATCGCCATTGGGCGGAAGGAAGGCCGCGTGATCACGGGCGGCCAGCGCGCCCCCGGCGACGGCTATTTCATCCAGCCCACTATCATCGACGGCGTGAACCGCAAGGCACACGTTTTCCAGGAGGAGATTTTCGGCCCTGTTTTGGCGGTTACTGCGGCGCGGGATTTCGGCCATGCGCTGGAACTCGCCAACGACACTGAGTACGGGCTCACCGGCGCCGTGTTCTCCCGCGACCGCGCCCGGATCGAGAAGGCGCGCGAGACGTTCTTCGCCGGTAATCTCTACTTCAACCGCAAATGTACGGGCGCCATGGTGGGCGCGCATCCGTTCGGCGGCTTCAATATGTCCGGTACGGATTCAAAGGCTGGAGGGCCGGATTATCTCCTGCAGTTCCTGCAGGCCCAGTCGATTGCCGAGAAAGTCTGAGACTCCTGTAGTACGAATTACGGCCGGCGATAAACCAGTTTCCCGCCCAGGTAGGTGCGCTCGACCGTAACGTCCTTCACCTCGTCCACCGGGCAGCGCAGAATGTCGCGGTCGATAACCACTAGGTCGGCCAACTTTCCGGCCTCGATCGAGCCCTTCTCCTTTTCCTCAAACGTGAGGTAGGCGTTGTTGATAGTGTAGAAGCGAATGGCCTGTTCGCGGGTAATACCTTCTTCGGGAACGAGCGGCTTCTCGGTCCAGCGAGGACGCCGAACGAGGGTAGTCCACATGCCCAGGAACGGATTGTAGGGATTATTCGAACGCAGGTTGCCTATCTTTTGCATGTGGTCCGAACCGCCTCCTACCACCACGCCGCGCGCAAACAATGTGCGGTAGGGCTGGAAGTAGCGCAGGCGTTCCTCGCCGAAATGTTTGGTGAGCGTCGCCCCGTCCATGCGCAGCCACGCCGGCTGCAGGTCGGCCACGATGCCGACGCGCCGCATGCGTTCGATGTCCTCCATGGTCATGAAATTCGCGTGGCTGATGCAGGGGCGCTTTTCGCGCACCGGGAACTCGTTGGAAACTTCTTCGTACGCGGTCGAGAGCGCGCGCACCGCACCATCGCCCACCGTGTGCGCGGTCAACTGCATGTCGCGGGAGAGCGCCGCGCGCGCGATCTGGAACAGCTTGGCGGGCTCGATGTAGAGCATGCCGCGGTAATTGGGGTCGGTGATCGAGTAGATCGGGCTGACGCCCCAGGGCTTGAGCATGTAAGCGCTGCCGGTGAGCATGCCGCCGTCGAGGAACACCTTCACTCCGCGCACCCACAGCATGTTGTCGTACCGGTGTAGGGGGCTGGCCGCGAGCTTGCCGATCTGCCCCTCGATCTTCTCGATGGGCTGCTGCGGATCGACGCTGTAGGTGATGAACGTGCGGCAGGTCAGCTCCCCGGATTGTTTCAGCGAGCGGAACAGTTCGACCGTATCGTCGCCGGCCGTGCGCTCGACGATGCTGGTGATCCCCACCGAGTTGTAATCTGCCAGCAGCATCTTCAGGCGCCGCCGCCGGTCGTCCATGGTGGGTGTGCGTCCGCTTGCCCGTCCCGCAATCAGGCGCAGCGCATTGCGCACGATTCCGGTGGGTTCGCCGGTCTTCGGATCCCGCTCCACTTTCCCCAGGCGACCCTCGCCGGGGAACGGACCGCGGCTGATACCGCTGAGCTTGAGCGCAAGCGAGTTTAGCGAAGCGTCCGGACCGGTGCGGAACGCCACCGGATTGCGCGGCGCAGCCTCATCCAGTTCCGCCCGCGTCGGGTAGCGCTGCTCTCGTAACCTCGTGATGAAGACCTGGGAAAGAGTGATCCACTCACCCGGTGCGACCGTTGCGGCACGCGATCGAACGTAGGCCAACACGTCGGCGATCGTGTTCATGTCGGGGATCGGGTGATCGAACTCATACATCGAAGCGCCGGTCGAGTGTACGTGGCTGTCGATCAGCCCAGGCAGTACTGTCTTTCCGCCGAGGTCCACGACGGTCGTGTGCGCATTCTTCAGGCGCAGGATTTCGGCGTTGCTTCCCACCGCCTCGATGCGCCCGTCTTTGACCGCGACGGCTTCCGCCATGGCGAAATCCTTGTTCACGGTTACGACGCGGCCGTGGTGCAGGATCAAGTCCGCCGCCGGGAGAGTCATTGTGAAAAGCAGTAGAATCGAGGCGCGCAGCATGTAACACATTGTAATTACGATACGATGACTTCGGCGGCGCAACCGGGCAGGGCTCGTTTGCGCTTCATGGAATCGCTCGTGGGGACTACAATCGGCAGCTTGTGTGGGCAGACTCGGCGTACCGGAGGCCTAAATTACAAGGGCCGCTTCCTGCGGCGCAGACACGCCAGTGCCAAGCCAGTTGTCATGAGCGCCCAGGTTCCAGGTTCGGGGACTGAATCGGCCAGCCAGACGTAGTTGCGGTAGGTTGCTGTGTCATTCAGAGCGTCTTGAACGTAAGCCGAGCGCGCGGTCGGCGACCCGCCTGGATCGTTGTATCCCGGGGGATCCACGTCGAGTTTGTAATTCTCGGCGAAGATCATTCCGTCGTGCTCGCCCCAGCCGTCATACCAGCCCGTGTGCGTGATCGTGGATGGATCCAGCGAGGGATCAATGGAAATCGCGTAGTCGCCCGGCAAGCCGCCGAACAAGAGGGCGGCCGCCTCCTGCGCGCTGTAGACGGGTGGATTTTCTGCCCATGCAGGGCCGTCATAGACAGCGTAGAAACCTATGAATACAGGCCCGCCCAGAGCGGCGAAAGCTGTCAAGCAGATTAGTGCTGCCAAGCGCAGCGCACAATTCATCGTACGTGTCCTCCGGTGATCTCAGATGATTTTACGGGCGTCATTTGCTTTTGTCAACTCTCGGGTGAGTCCATGCAGCGATTCCGTAAGTCGGGGATCGGTCTGGCGACAGGGTGCTGATTGGGGGAGGGTTGTTGCTGGCGGGACCGATGAAGGGAGTTGTGATTGCCTTTTGAGAGCCAACCGGGTTGACAAACCGGCTCTCCTCTGCTCGG
>JAJFUV010000074.1 GCA_021372245.1 Terriglobales bacterium | reverse complement strand
ACGCGAACTATGGGCGTGCCACCAGCGCCATGAATGGGCCGCGCGTAATCACCATGGGTGTCCGCCTGGAGTTCTAAGCGGAATCCGAAACTGTAGACTTAGCCGGTAGGGCGGGCCTTACAGCCCGCCCTACCGCTCTATGAGAACTTGAGAACGCTCAGGTAGCTTTTCGTAAGCAAGAGTGATTTTCTCCCGCCCGTCTTCTCCCCACTGCTTGCCGTTCACCCTCGCCAGCCGGCGCTTGCCGCCTGTATTCGATACGGTGATCCACAATTCTTTTGTTCCGTAGCGTACCGGGCAATCCATCTCCAGCCGCTCGACGCCGCTCGGCAGGCGCGGCTGCATCGTAAGCGCATCGGCGGAAACTCGAAAGTCGAAAATACCCCGGAACAACATGCCGAAGGCGCCCGCGGAACTGACTGAATAGGAGTCGCGCCCACGCTCCTTCCATTGCGACTCTTTGTTGCGGCCGTAGTCGTTGTAGTAGTCGATGGTGAGGTGGCGGTCGAAATCCTCCATCAACCGCCCGGCTTCGGCGAGGGTCTCCGGGTGCGTCGTGAGAGCGTGCGCGGCCAGAGCGCTCGATCCCGTCATCCACATCCAGCCCGCGTTCACGTGCTGGCCGGCTTTCGGATACCAGTCGGTCGTGTCCATCTCATCGAGCGGCCGGGCGGGGTAGTTCACCAGGGTGAGGTGATTGTCCACCAGCGCGGGGATCGAACGCAGTTTTGCCACAATCGATGCGGACAGGCACCCACAGGCCACACCCAGCACGGCGGCGTTCACGTTGTGCCAGACCTCGAAATAGTCCGAAGCCGTCCCGTCCATGCGCCCCGAGCCCAGCTTAGTTCTGCCGTCCGGCGCGAGGCCGCCCACGTACCACCTATCCTGTTCGAGAAATCGCTTCAAGCCGTCGGCCAGCGCTTCCCGGCGAGCCGTGTACTTGCGCAGCAGTTTCGCGTCTCCCGACATGCGCGCGACCTCCACCATCCGCTCGACTACCGCATCCAAGTAGACGTGCGTGTGTCCGGCGTAGCGCCAGCCGCGATGGCCGTACTCCACCTGGCTCGCCTGCGTATCGGTGAGCAACAAGCCGTTCGGTTGCGTGTAGCCGTTCAACGCATCCAGGAAACGGTCGATCTTCGGAAGGTACTCGCGCGCCGTGGCCGTATCGCGCTCCCACAGGCACCAGTCCAGCGCGCTGACCAGGTTTTGCAGCGGGTAGTCGGTGTTCTCTCCGTGCTCCATGCCAATGCCTACTTCCAGGTTGTCCTTCTTGAGGAAGGCGTTGGAGTAATACTGTGTGACCGAATCGGAGATGACGCGGTGCTTCTTCAACGGGTCGTAGCTCGAAGGCAGCCAGCCGAGAGGCGGCACTTTGGGCGCTTTCTGTTCGCGGCGGAAGAAATCCTGCAGCACCGGCGTCACCTGGTCGCGGAATGGCGTCGACCACGTAGTGCGGTCAATCCGCCGGTACTCGGGCGTGAAGAACGGGCGCCAGCCGTAGGTGGCGTGGTAGTTACACTGCCCGTCGGTCCATAGCCACCACACGTTGTCGTTGATGAAATGGCGCTGGCCGTCGACGCCAACGACGACGAGACGCCCGAGGGTGTGCTGATCGTCGCGTCCGGCGAGCACGGCGAAGGCGCGGTTAAGCAGGTCGCGCGCGGCGGGGTCGCCCTCCACTTTGACGTACTGGGGGTGGGCACCGAACACTACGCTCGCCAGGCCTGCGCAAAAACTACGACGTTTCATAGCGCTTCAACTCATCCATAATTTCGCGGCAATTGAGAATCTTCTCGACGAGATCGAGCGGCCGATAGTAGTAGTGGTTGGAAGCCTCGTAGCCGATGACCGAGTGCCGCCTAGCAATGCGGTATTGGTCCGCCGCCAGGGCGATTTCGCGCTGGGCGATCGCTCGCATGGCCCCGGCAACCGGTGCTGAGCCGAGCTTCGGACGCAGCAAATAGAACTCCACCTGGTTGGCGACGCTTGCGAAGTGGTTGTAACAGGTGCGCGCCACGGCGAGATCTTCCTCGGCCTCGCCGCGCAGCCCTCCGATGGCGCGGTCGAGCGTGGCCAGCCCGTTTTTCCATTCCTCGGCCAGCTTCTTCATTTGCGCAAGTACCGCCTCCGGCGGATAGGCGCCGCACCAGGCCTTCAGGTCGTCATGCGGGAACAGGATCATGGCGGCCCGTTGGCCTGTCGGCTTTAACCGCAGTAGGTTCGCCGGACCGTGCTGCGTGGGAATGACGTAAATGGCTACGCCGTACGGGAATTCCTGGAACGCGCGAGAGAACTGTTCCCAGGCTGACACCGCTTCCGGAGCCGCCTTCGCACCGTAACGCCGGACGGCCAACTGGTTGAGGATCTCGCTCTTGGTTGGATGCCGATTGCGATAGACCGCCGAGGCCGCCTCAAGGTTCAGGGAGGGGTAGCCGCCGCAGGTCCAGGACGCCATCACGCCGCTGATGCCGGCCCGCTCGAGGTTCAAGCAGTGGTCGATGATGAGCCCCGGTACGGGGATGTAGGGCACGGCGGAGATTTCCCAGGTGTTGTCGAACTGCGTTTTGGCCATCGTCTTCAAGCCGTGCTGGGCCGCCAGTTCCCAGTTGCGCGTGGCGCGCGGCCCAGGACCCACCACGCTGATGGAGTATTCGCCCACGCGTGTGTGCACGCCGCCGCGGTCGACCGGCGCGTGCCACTCGCTGATGCTCAATACCTTCACGTCGCTTGAAAGCTTCGGGATGAGTTTCTCCGCCAGGCCCTCTCCCCAGCCCCAGTCGTAGGCGATGATTTCCGCCGTGGAACTGGATCGCCGCACGCCCTCACGGAAGGTCTCGAGTACTTCGGCGATGACGTCATAGCTCTCGCGCTTCGAACAGCGCGGACACTCCGGCGCCACGGGCATCGCCTTGGCCCATGAGTTCGACTTGCTGAAGCAGTTGGTCAGGTTCTCCGACATGGTGATGGAGAAGATGCCGCCGAGCGCGGGCGCCTCGCGGAAGACGTGTTCGAGGCTCGATGCGATCCAATCGCGCACCACCGGCGAACTGGTGCACATGGCGTATTGGCCGTGCGAGAGCACGCCGCGCATATCGGCATGGCGCGCGAAAAACTCCGCCGGCTTGGAACGCGGCTCGTTCAGGTAAAGGTACACCTTAACGCCCTGTTTCGCGGCGCGCTCCGTCAGGCTGCGGAGGTTCCTGAGCCGGGTTTCCGAGCCGCGCCCGAACTCCGGAAAGTGCTTCGACGGCGCCAGGGTTTCCAGCACGCCCTGCATCCAGACGCCGTTGATGCCGCACTCGGCCAGGCGCGCAAGATAACCGTCCGGGAAGGGGTCCAGGTCCGGCTCCATGAGCGGGTCGCCGTAGAGGGCGAAGAAGGAATAAAGGTAGCGCGTTGTCCAGTGTTCGGTTGTGCCGGCGGGGGCGGGGCGGGGAAGCCGGCGGGGCGGGGAACTGAGGCGGGCGACGAAGTCGAACGGTTCCTCGATGCGTATCCCTTTTTCAGACTCAAACGTCTCTTTCACCTTCGCGGCCAACCTTGCGGCGGCACGCTGTTCGGCATCGGTGGGATCGCTGTAGACCAACTCAGCGCACTCGGGCCGCCGGCCGAGCTTCACGTCGAGGAAATCATCCTCGCGCAGGGTGAACTGGTAACGCTCGGGCTTCCAGCCGAGAAGCTGCATGATTTGCGCGTCCGGAAGCAGGTGCCAGTTCTGGCGGATGACCGTAATGTAGATCCGCCGCAACCGATCGGGGCGCAGGGTGGGTTTGGGGTGGAGTCCCATGGCGCGCCCCAGGCGCAGGATGTTGGCCGGGGTCGTGCGCACGACCTCAGCCATGCGATCGGCGTTGGCCAGTTCCCAGTTGCGCCAGACGAACTGGTAGAGGCGGCTGGGAAAATGCGTCTCGGCTATGGCGGTGGAAGGGGTCTGTTGCTGGGCGGGCATGATGCCGACCAGGCCCGCGGTGGCAGCGAGGAACTGTCGTCGAGGAATCATGAATGAATTCAAGTATACCGGCAAGGAGGACCACCCCGAAATGGACACGCTATACTCCCTTCGTGGACCCAAATTCCTGAAACGGTTGTCTTTGGTCAGGGGTGGTGGTTTTCAACCACTCCGCGAGGGTGGATTGATGATTAAGTGGTTTATTTTACAATGTGTTGAGTTTGGCATCGAGGATGCACCTGAATGGGCGTGATATTTAGGAGGCTTGCCATGAAACCGACGTTGCTGAAGCTGGTGGCAGTCGCAGTTGGGCTGGCTGGTGTTGGTTGGGCGCAAGAAGACGACAATCCGGGGCGCGGCGTCGCACGAGTCAGCGTGATCAACGGCGACGTCTCGGTTCGTCGCGGCGACACAGGAGACTGGGTCGCGGCCGCGATCAACGCGCCGCTGGTAGTGGAAGACCGTTTGACCACCGGTGAGGGATCCCGCGCGGAGGTCCAGTTCGACTGGGCCAACATGATCCGCTTGGCGCCTATGAGCGAGATCCGCTTCTCCGAACTCGAATATCACCGCTACCAGGTGCAGGTGGCGCGTGGATTGGTGACCTTCCGGGTATTGCGCGACGTCGACGCCCAGGTGGAAATCTCCACGCCGAGCGTCTCCGTGCGCCCTGCGAAGAAAGGCATTTACCGCATCGAAGTGAGCGATGACGGCACGACGGCGGTGACCGTACGTAAGGGTGAAGCCGAAATCTTCACTCCACGGGGCAGTGAAACGCTGGGTTCCGGGCACACCATGCTCGCCCGCGGTTCGGCCTCCGATCCGGAATTTCAGATGGTGCGCGCGCGGGATACCGATGATTGGGATCGCTGGAACGCGCAGCGCGACAATGATCTGGAGCGGTCCAGGTCCTACCAATATGTCGACAACGACATTTACGGCGCTGAGGATTTGGACAGCTATGGCCGGTGGGTCAACGCCGATAGCTACGGCTGGGTGTGGACTCCGCGCGTAGCGGTCGGCTGGGCGCCCTATCACTATGGGCGCTGGATGTGGATCGATTGGTACGGCTGGAGCTGGGTGAGCTACGATCCTTGGGGTTGGGCTCCTTACCATTACGGACGCTGGTTTAACAGCCCTATGTACGGCTGGTGCTGGTGGCCGGGTGGCCGCGGGCCGTCCTATCATCACTATTGGAGCCCGGGCCTGGTGGCGTTCTTCGGCTGGGGCGGCCACGGCGGTGGTGTCGGCATCGGCTTCGGGAACGTGGGCTGGGTGCCCCTGGCGCCTCACGAGCCGTATCATCGCTGGTATGGTAATGACCTCTACCATGGCTATCGGGGCGGCTACATCGACAATAGCACCCACATCGTTAATAACATCAACATTGTCAACAACTACCGCAACGCCCGCGTGCGCAACGGTATGACCGGTATCGACGCCGACGGCTTCGTACGCGGTCGCCGTGATGGTATGCGGAGTGTCGGCGAAAACGATGTACGGAGCGCCAGCTTGGCGCGCGGCGTCATGCCGGTAACCCCGAACAGGGAGAGCCTTCGGATGTCCGATCGTGAGGTACGCGGCGGCTCCATTGCGCGCTCCAATTCCAACGAGCGTTTCTTCAGCAGCCGGCAGCCGGCCAGAGTCGACCGAGTGTCTTTTGACGACCAGCGCCGTAGCCTGGAGAGGGTTGCCACGCGGACCACTGGCGGCGGAGATGCCGGTGTGGCTGGCGGCCGGGTGGATCGCAACGCCAGCGGGACAATCCGCAACGACAACGCGGACCGAGGCGGCTGGCGTAGAGCCGATACGGTGGACCGCAATGCGGGCGCCCGCAGTGCGGATAGCACGAGCGGACGGGGCAACGCCGTCGACCGCAGCGGCCCCGTGGACCGCAATAGCGGCACTGCAAGCGGCATGGTGGAACGCGGCAGCGACACCAACCGTGTGAACCGTCAGAGTGGAGACAACAGCGGTTGGCGGCGGTTCGGCCAACCCAGCCGGACCGTTGAACCCGGAGGGACTACGCGAGTCGAGCGGAGCACCGGCCGCGACAGCGGCAGCGTCGACCGTGGCACCACGCGCGGTGTTGACCGCAGCAATGAGCGCGGCAGCGGTAGCGTCGACCGTGGCACCACGCGCGGTGTTGACCGCAGTAATGAGCGCGGCAGCGGTAGCATCGACCGCGGCACCACGCGCGGCAACTCCGACAGCAACGGGCGCAGGTCCGAAGGCGGAGCAGGGAATTCCAATGTGGAGCGTGTTCCCCGCAGCACCGGTCGCGAGAACTTTCAGCCGGAAAGCTCCAGTGGAGCCCGGAGCTGGGGCTCGCCCCGCTCCGGCCGCTCTAGCGAAGGCCAGGTAAGGATCAGCCCGCCGATCGTCCGCGAACGCAGCTCCTCGGGGCCGTCGTATAGCGGTGGCGGCGGACGCGCTCTGTCGGCTCCGTCCTATAGCGGCGGGGGTGGCGGACGGGGCATGTCCGCGCCATCCGGCGGTGGCGGCGTCAGCCGCGGCGGCGGTAACTCCGGCGGAGGCAACAGCGGAGGCGGTGGTGGAGGTGGTGGCCGGGGAGGCCGCGGCCGCTAAGAGTTTTTCTTCCCTCAGGCCCGCTGGCGGGGAACCGCTGGCGGGCCATTTTTGTTACCGTCTCGCTTAGTTTACATAATATGTGTTATCGGAAGTTAGGCGCCCGGCCATTCTTACGATCAAGCCACGAGCGCAACGCCTCTGGCATGGATCGAGCACTCTCTACCCTTAGAACGTCAAATCCGGCCGCCTTGCCGCTCGCGATACCCGCCAGCGAGTCTTCAACCACCAGCGGGCTCTTAGCGTTCAGCAAGTGCGCCGCCAGCAAGTAGGGCTCCGGCGACGGCTTCGGCTCCTTGACGTCCGACGCGGTCACCAGCGCATCCAGTTTCGGACGAATTCCACATGCCACAAGCGGTGGTTCAATCTCTGACAAGTCACTTGAGCTTACTACCGCTAACCGATACTTTTTAAGACTACTTATGAAATCAACAGTGGCCTCGCGGATGGGAGGATACGCCACCATCCTGGCCGCAAACATGCGCTGTTTCACGGGGCGTGTCGCGTACAGAAGGTGCGGGTCGAGCGGGGGCTTGTGCTCCGTGGCCAGCATCACCATGATTTCCCAGTCCGAGAGGCCGATGCAGCGGGTACGGTATGTCTCCCAGTCCAAATTGATGCCAAGTGGCGCAAGGACTTCACGCCAGCAGGCGTGATGAATCGGTTCAGTGTCGGCTAAAACTCCGTCGAAGTCGAATAGTATGGAGTCGTAGTGCATTATGTATCAATCACTTAAATAGATTCTCTAAGGTGTTTCATTTACTTCTTTACTGGGGGCTTGGGCAGCTTTGCCACAATCTGCTTCATCCTGGCAAGCTCGGACGCCGAGCCTTGGCTGTACTTGCGAGGCGGCAAATACTGTATCAGATCCTCCACGGCCTTCACCCGGTTCCCTGGATTAGGGTGAGAGCTGAAGAACTGCATGGTGCGTGTGGATCCCGTCTCGGCATTTAGCTTCTCGAAGAAACGGGCCATCTCCACAGGGTTATAGCCCGCTCCGTTAAGGATGCGGGTCCCGAGCAAGTCCGCGTCTCGTTCGGCATTGCGCGAGTACTTCAGCAAAACCGAATTCGCCCCAAAACCGATTCCCAACTGCGCCAGTTGCCCGGCCAGCGACTTCCCTGCCAGGTTACCCGCCAGCATCGCCGGCAACTGGATGAGGTTGGCTTTAGAGGCTTGGTTGGTGCCGTGCCGCAACGCCACGTGCGAAATCTCATGGGCCATGACGCCGGCCAACTGCGACTCGTTGTCTGCGGCCGCGATCAAACCGGTGTTAATGAAAGTCGGACCACCGGGCAGCGCGAAGGCATTGATAGTGTCGTCGGAAACCACTTTGAACGTGTACGGGTAGTCTCCGGCCTCGGGCTGGGCGGCGAGTTTCTTGCCAATGCGCGTTATGTACGCGTTGAGTTGGGAATCCTTCACCACGGTGTACTGCTTCTCTACTTCCGTGGCGGCCTCGCGCCCGAGTTGCACATCCTGATCCTTGGAAAACAGGTTGAAGCCGGGGCGCGGCGGCTTGGGCTGCGCCATCAGCGCGCTGGAAACCGCCATGCAGCACAGGATGTAAAGCGCGCGGCGCGGCATTGAATCTCTCTCTCTCTTCGACATATCCCTCCACAAGATATAATAACGACATGCTGAAGCCTACTGAAAAGATCTGGCATAATGGGCGGTTCATAGCTTGGGACGAGGCTCGGATTCATGTACTTTCACACGTAGTGCATTACGGCAGCTCGGTGTTTGAAGGCATCCGCTGTTACGCAACTCCGAGTGGTCCGGCAGTGTTCCGGCTGACCGAGCACGTGCGGCGAATGCTCGATTCCGCCAAGATTTACAGAATGGAGCCGCTGGCCTTTACCGCCGGCCAACTTGCGGAGGCGATCAAGGAACTCGTACGGGTAAACCACCTGGACGCCTGCTACATACGCCCCATCGTCTTTCGCGGCTACGCGGACATGGGCGTCTATCCCCTCAACAATCCGCTGGAGGTATACCTCGCGTGTTGGGAGTGGGGCCAATATCTGGGCGAAGAAGCCCTGGCGCAAGGCGTGGATGTTTGCATCTCGAGCTGGCGGCGCATCGCCCCCGATACCCTGCCCGCTCTGGCC
This sequence comes from Terriglobales bacterium, assembly GCA_021372245.1. Taxonomy (GTDB): domain Bacteria; phylum Acidobacteriota; class Terriglobia; order Bryobacterales; family Bryobacteraceae; genus JAJFUV01. Next base: position 11,255 of record JAJFUV010000074.1, on the reverse strand, counting down.
AAGGCCGGTGCGAACTACATGAATTCGCAGTTGATGAAGATGGAGGCCGTGGCTAACGGATATTCGGAGGCCATCGCACTGGATGCCGCGGGCTACATCAGCGAAGGTTCGGGCGAGAACATCTTCGTAATCCGCGACGGGACGATGCACACGCCGCCGCTGGGCGCATCGGCTCTACCGGGCATCACGCGCGACACGGTCATCCAGTTGGCCAAGGGCGTTGGCATTCCGGTGGTCGAGACGGCCCTGCCGCGGGAAATGCTCTACGTGGCCGACGAAGTCTTCTTCACCGGGACAGCGGCCGAACTCACGCCCATCCGCTCGGTGGACCGCATTGTCATCGGCCAGGGGCGGCGCGGGCCCATCACCGAGAAGTTGCAGAAGGAATTCTTTGCGGTCATTAACGGGACCAAGCCGGACAAGCACGGGTGGTTGCACCGGGTGAACGTGAAGGAAGCCGTTTCGGCCTGATTGATGGAATTCCGCGAGCGCGATCCGGGCGGCCACCTCCCCCGAGATTTTGCGCTCGGATCACGCCCGCGGAGATCTTCACAAAAGGTAACAAGCTCGGGCGGAAAAAGCCAGTGAAATTTGCGATTCCAGACTCCTTTTCAACACGTTTTTTCTCTCTGTCTTTAGAGTCGCTTAGCGCCGTCCGCCTGTTGGAAAGGTGTGGATAAAACAGCATGGCACAAAAATGTATTGGGCGCGATGTCGCCTCGGGAGCGGTTGTCGCGGTTGAGTTCGACAGTGTAATTAACGCGGTGGATCATCCGCTGGCCCCGCCGGCGGATGTGCCGTATGTGGCGCCCGGATGGATCGACATTCAGGTGAACGGTTTCGCGGGGCTGGACTTTAACGCCCCTCAAGCCAGCCAACAGCAAGTCGCCGAAGCCATACGCGCGTTGTTCGCGACGGGTGTGACGCGATTCTATCCCACCATCGTCACGAACTCGCCGGAGGTCATGTTGGGGGCGGTGCGGAATCTGACGGCGGCGCGTACTTCCCTGCCCGAGGGCCCTGCCATCGAGGGCTTCCACATGGAAGGTCCGCACATCACGCCGGGCGACGGCGCCCGCGGCGCACACCCCAAGCGCTGGGTACGTCCGCCGGACGTCGAGGAATACAAGCGATGGCAGGACGCCGCGCAGGGCCTGATCAAGCTCGTGACGCTGTCGCCGGAGTGGCCCGAAGCGCCGGCCTACATCCAGGCGCTGGTGCGCGAGGGTGTGGTGGTGGCCATCGGGCACACGCACGCGAATTCCGGCCAGATCAAAGCCGCCGTGGACGCCGGAGCGACGCTCGCCACGCATCTCGGCAACGGTTCGGACCAGATGCTGCCGCGCCATCCCAACTACATCTGGGACCAGCTTGCCGAAGACCGCCTGTCTGCCAGCTTCATCGTTGACGGGATTCACTTGCCGCCCGCCTTCCTTAAGGTAGCCTTCCGCGCCAAGGGCGTCGAACATAGCGTGCTGATCACCGATGCGGTGCAGCCGGCTGGCTGCCCGCCGGGTATCTACATGCTGGGCGAGATGGAAGTGGAGCTTCTGCCGACTGGCGTGGTGCAATTGACCGATCCCGGACGCCAGGGCCTCGCCGGTAGCGCGCTTCTGATGCACGTGGGCGTGGGCAACCTGATGCGGCTGGCCGGATTGAGCCTGATCGAAGCGGTCACTATGGCGACGCGCAACCCGGCGCGCATAGGCCGCGTAGCGGGACGCCAGCGCGGCCTGGCTGCCGGCGACCGAGCGGACCTGGTGGTGTTCCGCGTCGATGAGGCGACCAAGAAGCTCACGATCGAGCAAACCTACATGGGTGGAAATCTGGTGTACCAGGGCGCATGAAATCCAAGTACGAGCTTTTCGACCGATCGCGCTTGAAGCTGCTGCCGCTTGGCGAGCGCAAACACGACATGGACCTCGGCTACCTGCTCGCCGCCGATGCCCCGTCGGACTACGTTCATCCGGACTTGAGGGCGGTGGCTTCGGCGATCCAGGGGGCGAAGGCCAAGGGCGCCTCGCGCATCCTCATGATGGGCGCGCACGTGATCAAGATGGGCGCGTCCCGCGTGGTGATCGATTTGCTTGAGCGCGGTGCGTTCACCCACGTTGCGCTCAATGGCGCCTGCACGATCCACGACTACGAACTGGCGCGCGCCGGCGCCTCGACCGAAAGCGTGGCGCGCTACATCCGCGAAGGGCAATTCGGCTTGTGGCAGGAGACCGGCCTGCTGAACGACTGGATCCGCGAGGCGGCGGATTCAGGGCTGGGGCTCGGGGAGAACCTCGGCCGCCGCCTGGTAGATAGCGGCTATCCGCACACCGATGTAAGCATTCTGGCCGCCGCTTACAGGCTGAACGTTCCGGCGACGGTACACGTGGGCGTGGGCTACGACATCATCCACGAACACCCGAATTGCGACGGCGCCGCTTTAGGCGAGGCGAGCTATCGCGATTTCCTGATCTTCGCGCGCACCGTTGAGAACTTGGAAGGCGGCGTGATGCTGGACTTCGGCTCGGCCATCATGGGGCCCGAAGTGTACTTGAAAGCGCTCGCCATGGCCCGCAACGTCGCACGTCAAGAAGGGCGCGAGATCAGGCACTTTACCACGGCGGTTTTCGACATGGTGCGTATCGGCGGCGACATACACAAGGAACTGCCGAAAACCGACCCCGGCTACTACTTCCGTCCGCACAAGACCATTCTGGTGCGCACGGTGGCCGACGGAGGAATGAGCTACTACTTCCAGGCAGACCACCGCGCATCAGTCGCCGCGCTGCGGCGTGAAATTTTACTGCAGGGGCTTCAATAGCGGATCGGGCGATCTACTCGAAGACTACCTTGTCGGTACTGCCCTTCAACTGGATGGCCTTGACCTGTTTGGCTCCATCCTTGTCCGAAATGAAGACGGCGGTATATTTGGACTTCTCTTTGCCGCTCTCGATCTTGGCGGTGGCGTCGATGCGCTTGCCGCTCTGATCCTTTAGCACGACTTGCGATCCTTCCACGTTCACAGAATACTCGCCCGGAGCCAGTTGAACCTTCCCAGCTTGAGCGGCCACGGGAACCTTGAAAGTGTACGTCTTGGCGCACAGGAGCGCCAGACTGAGAGTAGAAAAAATCAATAAACGCTTAACCATTCAAATCTCCTTGCAAAGAACGACTTCTATTGACAGGGCGTCGGGAGGAGGCGCGAAGGTTACACCGCTTCCACAGCGTTGGCTACGCGATTGATCGCACCTGCGGGATCTTATACACTGAAATTGAAGTCAGCGGTGGAGTTCGCTTAACGTCGCCCCGGCGGCCAATAACTCCTACAGCGGTTCTGCTGTGGGAGTCCACAGAAGAATCCCAACAACCAGGCAGCAGACTGCGCAAGGATTTCTGCGCCTGGAAACAAGGAGATTTTTGCGATTGGACAGGTACTTGATTGTGATGGCGGGAGCGGGGTTGGGCGGGCTCGCGCGCTACGTGGTGGGCACGTGGATCATGACGAAGACCGGGGGGAGATTTCCTCTGGGCACCCTGTTGATCAACGTCAGCGGATCGTTCCTCATCGGCCTCGTGATGGCGTTGCTGACAGAACGTCTCCATCTACATTCCAACTGGCGGCTCTTCCTCGTGGTCGGGATTCTCGGCGGATACACGACGTTTTCGAGCTTCGAGTACGAGACTTTGCAGGCGGTCCGGGACGGCGAGCGCTGGATGGGATTATTGTATGTGACAGGCAGCGTGCTGTTCGGTTACGCGGCCGTATGGCTCGGCGCAATGCTTGCCGCACGCAGGTAAGGGAATGGGAGGCGAGATGTTGCAGAAAGGCCCCGCGAAGAAGGTCACCATCTTTCTCAACGAGGATACGCAGCACCATATGACGGCACTTCACGACGCCGTGATGACATTCCTGCTGCACAAAGGAGTAGCGGGCGCGACGGCCACGCGGGCGTACTCGGGCTTCGGCTCCCATCAGCTACTGCACACGCCGAAAGTGGAGGTGCTTGCGCAGCACTTGCCCATCCGCATCGAGTTCGTCGAAACGCCGGAGAAGGTTGACGAGGTGCTGCCCACGCTGTACGAGATGGTGTCCGACGGCCTGATTGAAGTGCAGGACACCACCGTGGTGAAGCTGGCGCGAAAGTCGTCGAGGACGGAGCCTTCCCTGCCCCACCTGCGCAAGGCCGGAAGCGCCAAGCTGATGCGCGTATTTCTGGGCGAGGCCGACCGCTGGCACGACGCGCCGCTCTATGATGCCATCGTGAAGAAGCTCATGCTGATGGATATCGCAGGCGCCACGGTATACCGGGGCATCCTCGGTTACGGAGTCAAGGGCCACCAACACAAGGCGAGCTTCTTCCATCCCATGCGCGACCTGCCGATCATGGTGTCGGTGATCGATACCGAGGAGAAGATCTCCGCCGCGGCGCAGGCGATCGAGGAGATGATTGAGGATGGACTGATCGTCATCTCCGGCGCGGAGATCGTACGGTTGGTGAGGAGCGCCACACCCACGGAGACAACAGATGAGACAAAACTACAGGGCTAGACTCCTGCGGATTCACATCTCGGAGGCGGACCAGTTTCAGGGTAAGCCACTGTACGAGGCGATTGTCGCTAAGTGCCGCGAACTCCAAATCGCCGGCGCCACGGTGCTACGCGGCCTGGAAGGTTACGGGGAGACGGCCCAGATTCACAAAGCGCACATTACGCGCAGCGACCGGCCCATCCTGATCTCAATTGTTGACACAGCGGAGAACATCGCACGGCTGGCGCCTGTGGTGGAGCAGATGATGGACACAGGTCTCCTGGCGGCTTCCGACGTCGAGGTGACTCGCGTGCAGAAAGACGCCGCTCCCAGTCAAACTGACGGGGCGTGAGCCCAGCGCACCGTTCACGCATGGACCGCGTTGCTACAGTTCTTTCTCCAGGATTCCCAATCGTGACGCCAAGCCTTCATGAATATTGCGAGCCCGCTTGCGTAAATTCCAGTTCAGCGTGAACATGGTCGACACTGAACCGCCGAAGCCGGCACTCCAATCGTAGAACCTACCGACCTTCATTGGGTCCACTCGCCCATCGAGCGCAATCGAGTTGCCCGCTGAGAGGACGACTTTCTGGTACGCGATGATCCAGTCGCGAAGGACAGGAGTGTACACCCCATCGACTGGCAAAGGCGTCTGCGGTGCCCAGCCGACCTTGATCTTGGACAACTCATTCAACATGGTTTGAATCAGCCGGACATCAGGCGGCAAATTCGGGGCGCCTTGACCAACCGCTTGGTCGATGTTGTATACCGGCATAACCTTGTACGGCATGGCATCACCCTCCTCCGGGATTCTGACACGGAAACTGCCGATATTCTACCAATGCTTCGTGAAAAGATGCACTACCCGGCGCTCGCGCGCGTTGGGCGCCGGAATGGGCGTCGCGGCGATTGGCGTTGGCGCCATCAGGTAAACTGCGGCGCTGGAGGCTCCGGGAAGGTCCATCTCTATCCGGTGTTCCCCGGCCGTAAGTTCCGCCACCAGGAAGGTCCAGCCCCCTCCGCCGACGCCGAGATCCGTCTGGCCCGTTCGCGGGCCTACCGTGGCGAACTTCAGGTTCTGGCCGTTTGCGCGGAGATGCGGCGTCAGTTGACCGTTTGACTCGCAAAGCACCGCCAGGCGGCGCGGCTCGGCGAGCGTCAACTTGAAGCTCTTCGCATTGCCTTCAAAGCGCGGCTCGGCGGTGGCAACGGCGGCGGGCGCTGCCGGAAACGCATCGGAGGAAAACTCGATCACCCGCACTTCAAAGCCTTCCAGCGTGAAGGAGGGCGCATCGCCGTAACGGTACTCGCCCGGCAAGTTCTCGGTGAATGGGTAGATAACACGAGCACGGTAGGTGCGGGCGCGGTCCACGACTCCCGCCGATTCGTTCAGCGTGAGTTTATAGACCTGCGACTCGACCACCGGATTACGCAGCGACACGATGCCGCGGCCTTCGCGGAAGTGCGCGTAGCCGTAGATCGAGCGCTCTGCCGGGTCGCCCCCGATGAAACGCGTGTCGTGCAGCAGTACGCCGGCGTTGGCCTGCCCCCACTTCATGACTCCGCCCAGTGCGCGCCATTCGGGATCCGTGATGATGGATGGCGAGAGGTACAGTTCCGTCATCATCACACCGCGGCTGTAATTCATGATGGCGTTGTTAGTGAAGCTCGCAAGCGTTTCGCCGAGGCCGCCCTCGTGCCCCAGTGTGCCCTTGATGATGCCGATGGTCATCAGCGAGTTCTGCGGGAACTGATACGCGTACTTGCGGAAGTTGTCATAGAAAACCTTGTCGCGGTAAGTGATGGCTTTCTCGCGCTCAGTGACCGCCGGCACGTTGTTCAGGAAGCCGTAGTCGAGGCCGCCCATGAAGACCACGTCGGTGTACTGTAGCCACCAGGGGCTGAGCCAGATGCTTGTGGTGATGTTCAGGAACACGCGGCGATCCTCGGCACGGATGGCTTTCAGGACGTCGATAAACGCGCGCAGGCCGGCCTCGCGCGAATGCACACCCAGCAAGTGGCCGTGCGCCGGGTCGTTGCAGCCGAAGGACATCCCGTCGAACTTGAAGTGAGTGACGTGGTAGCGGCGCACCATGTCGAGCACGCTGTTCTTGAACCGCTCGCGGTAGCGGGGACCGGCCAGGCAGAAGTAGCGCCCGCCGGAGGTGATCTCATACCCGTCGCGGCGGCCAGCGGCCAGCCGCTCCTCGCGGGTGGTGTGATAGCCACCGATGGGGCCGTACCACAGGCCCAGCGTCGTTCCCTGCTCCGCCAGGCCCTTCACCAGCGGGCTGAAATCGCCCTGGAAACGCGTGGGATGGATCTGCCAGAGCTTGTCGTGGAGGTCCCAGCCGTCGTCCAGTACGAAGGTATCGAGATGCAGGCCGAATGGATCCAGGAGCTTCGCTTTGAGTGTCGACATGCGGACGAGCGCTTTGGCGTCCGTCAGCATCTCGTGCTGCATGTCGTACCAGGTGTTGAACACCGTCACCGGACGCACTGAGCCGGTGCGGATGCGGTCCACATATTCCATGAACGAAATGCGCACCGGGCCCGGGCCAGCAACGCCAACGACAGCGCGCTCGGTGGTGAACGCTGTCCTGGAAGTGGTTTGGCCGCCGTAGTACCAGATCCGCACCTTGCCGTTCGATGCAATGTTGTATCCGCCGGGATACTCGACGCCCAGAAACAGGTCGCCCGCGTAGAGCGGCTGGCCGAAGCCGCCATGCTGAAAAGCGGCGCCGGCCAATCGCATGGATTCCAGAGCAATCTCTTCGATGAAGTGCGTGTCGCGGCCCGCGCTGCGCACGGCGAGCTGCTTGCGAAGGAAGAAATCGTTCTCTGCCAGCGTGTAGGTGAGGTCGGCCTCTACCGACAGCCACTTGTTGGACAGATGAAAGATCACCGCGCCGGGATTCTGGTCGAAGCTTGTCAGCGTGAAGTCCTTGGCGGTGAGCGTGACGGGGTTCTCCCAACCGTGGTCGTAGCCCGCGCGCTCCCACACGAGTTTCAGCTCGAATTCGTTGCTCTCCACCGGGTAGAGCCTGTGTGTGCGCTTGTTCTCAATGGAAACCGTGCGCACTTTGGCGTCGCGGATTTCGAATGCGCGCTCGATCGACTGGTTGCCGATCGTGATTCTCTGCGGAGCGGCGGCGCTCAGCGCGAGGGCGCCGCTGATGACCGTGGTCAGGAGTCTCATGTCAGGGTTTCACTCGAATAGTTATTATCTGCCAAGGTTCGATACGGAATTGCACTTGTCCGTCCACGACGCGGGCTACACCCGCCGGCCTTTCCACCATGTCGCACAGCTCGGCGCCGGCGGCCTTGACGGGGCCCGTCCAGGCAACGTCGGCCGCGCGGCCTTCGGCCTCATAGAAGCGCGCGACGTAGCCGCTGCCGTCCTCGGCCATCTACAGCGATTGCAAAATCACATGGCCGGGAAGGCCTTGACTGTAACTCGCTTCTTTCGGTGGAAGCGGACCGCTCTGGCGTCCCACGAAGTAGGCGCCCTTGCCTGGGACGTCTACCTTGTTGGCGATCAGGCGCGCCGTGAGCGGGGCATTGTGCTCCCAACCGAAGTGCGTCGTGCCGGCTTCGCGCCAGGTGCCCTTGTGCGAAGTGACGGCGAAGTTCACTTCGAAAAAGCCTAAGCGCCAGTCTTCACTTCCCTGCCAAAACGCGCCGTTGGTGTTCTCCTTGTTGTTCATGATGTAAAAGAAGAACGCGGGGCGCTTGGGCTGATACTGCATATCCCACTCGTTGGTGCGGATCTCGCCGAACTCGACCGCGGGCACCTCGCGCGTGGCCACGGCGACACCGAACTCCTTGTTGCCGGCCTCGGCCCAGTGCTGTATACCGCTGAAACCGGTGAACGATCCGGAAAGCTGATCTTTATAGGGACGGAAGACCGCTCCGGGCAATTCGCAGTTGATCTCGAAGCCGGGCACGTCGAACGGGAAAGCGTAGTAAACCTCCTCCTTGGCCAGCGTCGCCTGCTTGTGGATGCGGTTCACGAAGTCGATGCGCTTGATCCCGGGATAGAGGATCACTTCCTGCGTGATGTGGCTGGGCGCGGGGCCGTAATCGAGCTGGATATCGGCGACGAGGCTCTTCATGGCGGGGCCGTCCTGGCCGGTCTCGATCTTCGCCACCATCGGCGAGTAGATACCGATGCTGTACCAACTGGTGGGCACGCGGCCCAGGTGCGTGCGCGGATGGTTGTCCTGGTAGAGCGCCTCGTGGTTGCCGGTGAGGCTGTAGTAGATGTACTGGTTGACCTTCTCGGTCGCCTTGCGGTCCACCAGTTCGCGCTTCAGCTCCTTGTCAAAGATGCTCGCCACCCCGCCGCTGTACGGATCCATCTCGACGCGGTAGAACTCGTTCTCAACCACGTTGCCCGCCACGCTCACCGTCGTGTTCGAGAAAGCCGGCGGCTTGGCGACTGTTTCCATACGGTAGGTCTTGTAGCCGAGCGGCGGCACGTTCCTGGCGATGAAGGCGATGGTGTCCTGCAGGCGGTCGCCCAGAATGGCTTGATAGGGCACACGCTCTCCGGTCGTGTTGTCGATGATGTTGTAGTAGACGTCCCCACGGCCGATCTTCAGCGCGCGGTGCAGTACGCGGACCACGTCTGTGCGCGGCCAGGAAAGCGAATTGAACACGACGATGGTGCGCTCGCCGGCGGGGATCTTGGCCGTGATGCCCGCCATGGCGTTGCCCAGAAGCTGATCGGATGTGCGCGCGGCCGAGTAGGCGAATTCCTTCTTGTCCTCCCAGGATTCCTTGTAGTAGTCGAACTCCGGATGGTGCAGCACGCCCTTCGAGCGCTGCATCACCAGGTGCTCCCAATACCAGTTGTCCATGCCGTAAGTGTGGTCGGTGTAAACCAGCATGTCGCCGTAAGTTTTGTTGATATCGGTGCGCGGATACGGGCGGTCCGTGCCGAGCAACTCATCGATGGTGGCGAACTTCTCCGCCGCCAGGATCTCGCCGGCCGCCTTGCGCTTCATGCCGGTGGCCTGTGCGAAGATGCCCGGATCGTCGGTCCAGGCACTGGTGATGTCCCCGGAAACCTCCGGGATCTTAGCCGCGTACTTCTTCTCGACGTACTCGAAGAACTCCCTGGGCGTGGCCATGAAGACGCGCGGATTCACATGGGCGCGGTTCCAGGCGTTGATGTTCTCGACCAGTTCGACCTGCGGGTTCACGTTATCGAAGGCTAACTGCAGCAGGATGGCGTCATAGGGATACTCGGCTCCCATGGACTCGTAATAGCTCACCAGGTCTACCACGCCCTTCTCCATGGCGTCGGCGCGCAGGAAGATCTTGGCTTGTGTGTAGTCGCGGTACTTGCCGCTGCGCATCTGGGTCAACACGCGGCTGCCGTCCTGCGACTTGAACCAGAACAGGTGCGGCAACTTCGACTCGCCCAGCAGCTCCTTGTAAGCTCCGGGACCGAACAGCAGATAGCGCGTCCCGGTGCCCGCCAAGGCTCGCGGCAGGCCCCAGGTGAGGCCCGTTATGTCGCTCAGCATGGCGGTCTTGGATTCGATCCCGTACTGGCGGCGCAGCGCGTCGTTGGCGTAATAGCTGGCGCGGATCAGTTCCTCGGGCCCGGCGTTTTCCTGCTCGATATTGGTGTAGAGGCTGGCGATCTCGATGCTGCCTTTGCGCACCAGGTCGACCAGTTGCTTCACCTTCTCCGGCTTGCGGTGGCGGGCGTAGGCATCGAACAGAAGCGAGCCCTCGAGCGTCCACTTGAGCCCCTTCTGGCTGGCATCGACGGCCATGTCCATCCCTTGCGCCCACACGCGTTCGACTTCCGGAATCAGGTCCGTGTAGCCGATGTCGGCGTGCGTGTGCGTGATCACGTAAATCTTCCAGTCACGCGACCATTTCCTGGCCGGCACCTGGGCCCAGGCGCTCATAGCGAGCGCAGTACAGACGAGCAACGGCACGATTCGCATAGGTAGAGCATATCAAAGCGGTTCCTGTTGACGCGCCCCGGCGGCCGCCAGCATACTGGAACTCTATGAGCGGCGCCAAGAGCCTGCCCGAGGTGCACGGCAGCGTCACTACCGCCCAGTTATCCCTGTGGAAGCGCATGTTCGCGTTCGCCGGGCCGGCCTACCTGGTCAGCGTGGGCTACATGGATCCGGGCAACTGGGCCACGGACCTGGAAGGCGGCGCACGGTTCGGCTACCAGTTGTTGTGGGTCCTGGTGATGTCGAACGCCATGGCCGTGCTGCTGCAGACGCTCAGCGCGAGGCTGGGCATCGTGAACCGGCGCGACTTGGCGCAAGCTTGCCGCGAGACCTATCCGCGGGTGGTGAACGGCCTGCTCTGGTTCCTCTGCGAAATCGCCATCGCGGCTTGCGACCTGGCCGAAATCCTCGGCGCAGCCATCGGCTTCAACCTGTTGTTCAAGATCCCGCTGCTCGCCGGCGTGCTCATCACGGCCACGGACACGCTGTTCGTGCTGTGGTTCTCACGCTTCGGTATTCGCATCATTGAGGCCATCGTGCTGGGGCTGATCACTGTGATCGCGGGGTGTTTTGGCGCCGAGATCTGGCTGGTCAAACCGGGAGTGGCTGAAGTTGCCGGCGGCTTGATTCCGCGCCTGACTCCGGAGAGCTTGTACGTCGCGATCGGCATCCTGGGCGCTACGGTGATGCCGCACAATCTCTACTTGCACTCGGCCCTGGTGCAGACCCGCCGCATCGGCAAAACCTAC
>JAJFUV010000068.1 GCA_021372245.1 Terriglobales bacterium | reverse complement strand
CACTTCGTGCTGGAGGACACCGCCTCGCCCGTGGAGTGGAAGCAGACGTATCCGCTCGCGAGCCGCTGGTACAACAAACCCGGAGTGATCGAGTTCGATACGCGCCCGCGCGAAGCGCGCCCCGCGGGCTGGTACCGCTTCGAGTCCGCGCCCGGCCTGCGCGCGCTCACCATCGCCGTGCGAGGCAAACTGCAGGCCTGGGCCGATGGCGAACCCATGAGCGTAACGGCCGCACCGAGGGCCGATGGTGTCACCGTGTACAAAGCCGCGCCAAAGCGAGTCTCCCCGCGGCCGGTACAGATCGCGATCCGAATCGAGCAGCAGCGCGGGCAGTACGGAGGAGCCGCGATACCCGAGCCCATCCTCGAAGCCTGCGCGCCGGGCCTCGTCGAAGCGGGAGACTGGTCCCTCATCGACGGCCTGGCCAGCTACTCAGGGGGTGCCTGGTACCGCAAGACCATCGAATTGAGCAAGGAACAAGTCAGTGGCACGGTGCTGCTCGACCTGGGCCGCGTGGTATCGAGCGCCGAGGTCCACGTCAACGGAAAGTTGGCAGCGACCCGCCTCGCCCCGCCATGGAAAGTGGACATCTCGAAGCACGTGCATCCCGGAGCGAACCGAATCGAAGTGCTGGTCTACAACACCCTAGCCAACCGCTACCAGGACATCCCCACACGCTACCGGGGCTCGGCAACTTCCGGGCTGCTCGGACCGCTGAGTTTGGAGGTGAGGTAGGAAAGCTGTCCTCAACCCAGCCACTCAGCACTGGCTATGTCCGCTCATCTCTCGTGGTTGCGGTTGGGGCTGTATGCGCACCCACCGCCGAGAGATGTCGAACCGCACCATCGGCACTTGTTGGCGCCGCTGCCATGCCGATGCTTCCTGGTTGGGCTGTACGGGCAGCTTCCGTAAGAGGAAGCACCGCAAAACTCGCAGTGCTTTTCATCTTCGATGTGCTCGTGTTTCTTGTGTGCGCTCCTAGAGCAGGATCCGTACGAGGTTGAATTGCAGTATCTGCATTTGCTCATGAATGGTCTCGAATTGTTCTCGCTGTTTTCTCCCAGGATCAATGCCGCTAGTGCGTTCCCCCTGCCGACGAGACTCCCTTGAGTGTCTCTCGTCTCGCGGCTGCGCGGATAGTAGCGGCCCAGGAGCCGTCGCGAGTTGTCTCGCGCTTCCACTGTACAATCCCTCTGAACTCGCATGATCCCTGCGAGCCGGTTCTGCGCATCGCGGATCTCCTCCGTCTTGGGCGCGCAGGTGGCGGCGGCTGCTGGAACCGCCGCCATCAGCATACTGCTCACAATAAGAGTCCGCAGTACGGCGTCCACGACTTCAACTCCACCCGCAGACGACAGATGACTGGTCATTAAGTGCAGTCATAGCTCCGAATCCCACCAAACGTCCGTCTGCGCGATTGGTGAGAGCGTTGGCTTCGGACCGCACGGTACGGATCGCTGCGACCAATTCCTCGGATTGGAACCGGCTGCCGTTCCGGAACGAACGCTGGCCGGCAAGAACATAAGCTTCGCGTAACTGCGCAAAAGACATCATATCGGACTCTCGTGCCGCACTTGCTATAAGCTGCCCGTCCAGCATACCGTTGGTCAGGCGGTCGAGGTAAAGGCGCCTCAATTCAAGTGTGGGCGGTGGGAACGCCACGAGCCGGTCGAACCGGCCAGGGCGCTTGAGAATGGCGGCGTCAAGTGTCGTGGGGTTGTTGGCGGTGGCGACAACGACGATCCCATTTCCCGTCGCCAGTCCGTCCAGGCAACTCAGAAGGTGCTGGAGCGTGACAGCACTCTGGTTGCCTGACGCTCCCGCGCCAAAGATACGGTCAAGGTCTTCGAGAATCATGAGCGCCGGGGCCCTGTCCCCGGCGGCCTGGAACATTTCGGTGAGAGCCGTGTTCGGCATGCCCTCGCAGGAGAAGTCGATGCTGAACGTAGTGACCAGCGGATGGCAGGCCATGATCCGTGCCGCGGTCGTCTTGCCATTTCCAGGGGGACCGTAAAAGAGGAATCCTCGCCTGTAGGGAAGACCCTGCACGGTGAACCAGGACTCGCTCTTCCAAAACGTTTCGTAGTCCTCGCGGAGAAGTCCGTTCAGGCCTGGATCGAGCAACACCGAATCCCAGTTGTAACCGTTCCCCGGAAGAAGAATGTCCCGTCCACCTATCACGGTGATTCTGCGCGGAGGCTCGACCCGGCGCAGGAGATTCAGACAGATGGCAGCTTCTCGCCGGTTCACGATGACCCATTGCCGCCAGTTTGTGCTGCCCTTTTCGCCGTAGGACACATAAGGGATGTCGACGCTGACGATGGCGTGCTCAGCCCCGTGGAGCCAAAGTGCAATCGGGGTCTCCTTCCAACGCGGGTCCCATGCCAGTTTGCGCTCCGTGACCTTAGCACCCCGGTCCCGTGAGGCGATCAGCTCTATCCGTGGGCTGACGCCTGGAGGGGTTTCCCAACGCCGAACAAGAGGACGCAATGTGTCAGCGGCGTGCAGATATTGACGATCGAGTTCAACCCCCTCCAACAGTTGTTCCACGACGAGATCGCTGAACGGGAAGTAGAATTCCAAGGTCAGCGTTTCCTCCCGGGAACACCCAACTGTGGTCTCAATCCAGGCGCGGTGTCTTTCCAGGAACGATTCCATCGCGCCGACCGGTGATGTCAATCCGAGTTCAATTCTGCGATTCATTAGCCTCCTGTATTTCAAGATATGCAGGCAGTGTTCGATCTAAGGCCACAGTCCAGACAATCGACTGAAATATACTCGGAAAATGGTGCGACGACCGTCAATGAGGCGCGACCGGCAGGTTGTCCGAGTCCTTGCCATCCTGGGAACCTTGTTCGAAGGTGGGCAGCCGACCATCCACGGTCTTGCCGCCCGCTTCGGCACGCGGCGGGAAACCATCTACCGGGATCTTCGAGCGCTGGAAGACGCAGGGTATCCGATATGCGGGGATGAGTTGGGCCGCCTGAGCCATCCGCGCCTGTCTGCGGCGGCTCGCCGCCCCACACCTCAATTGCGGCTATCGGACGAGGAGATTACGGCGCTCCAGTGGGCCCTGCAACAGACGGCTGCCAGATCCCCATTCCGGGAGGCGCTCCGCTCGGCCACCGTCAAACTCCGTGCCATGGCGCAGGACGAACAGGCGGCCGCTATCGGCACTGTTATAACGCAAGGCGGTGGAGGAGCAAAGGATTACGCTCCGCATCGAGAGAAGATCGTACGTTTGGTCGAAGCCATTCTGCGGAGCCGCAGCTGCGAAGTGCGGTACCAGTCGCCCGCAGCGGACAACCCCAAGTCCTATGGCTACGAGCCGTACCGGCTCGTGAGCGTGGACGGCGGCCTGTACTGCATCGGAAAGGTGCCGCCTCACGAGAACCTGACGACACTTGCCGTAGATCGTATCCACGCGCTGCGAGTAACCGATGTCGAATTCAAAGTTGATCCCGCCTTCGACGCAGAGCGTTACCGGCGCGAGGCATTCGGCGTGATTTGGGAAAAGCCGATGAATGTGACGATCCGCTTCAGCGCCGGACAAGCACCTTATGTACGTGAGCGTATCTGGCATCCCGCGCAGCGGATTCGCGAGCTGGCGGACGGGCGGATCGACTTGAGCTTCCGTGCAGGCGGCCAGTTCGAGATTGCACGCTGGGTACTGGGCTGGGGCGGGGCCGCGGAGGTGCTCCGGCCAGCGGCTCTGAGAAAGTGCGTCCGGCAGGAACTCGAAATGGCCGCGCGCGTTTACCTTGCCTGAAGATAACCGAGTACGCCGGATGAACTCCTTCGTCTACCACTTGTACGCAAATGCAGCATGGGATATTCTTATCGTATTATGTCACAAGTCGAGATCGCTGAACGCGGAATCCTGGAACGAATGCTGTTGAATGTGGCCGAGAAGAGAAGATTGTTGCGACCACGAGAAATGACGTTGGCGACATTTGCGGCGATGAAAGGCGTGGAATACCACCAGGAACTCATGGTAATGGGCCGAGCGCCGAATTCATGGGGGAAACCGTGCCAAACAGCGGACTTCGCTGACCCCGCGGTCCGGAAGAAAACTGTCGAAGCTATGCTCCATACTAGCGAGCCTCACAGTGGATGCCCGATGCGGTGGGTCACGGGCGACACTGGAAGTCTTAACGCGTACACAAGGAGGTCAGCTTTTTGGCGTGTCATCCAAGCCGTCGTAAGAAAGTTGGCAATTGCGGATGTCGAGACTCCAGGTTGGCCCTCCTCTCTCGTCTGGACTAATATCTACAAGCTTGCCCCGTATGAAGGTGGAAATCCCTCGGCCCGGTTGTGCCGGTTTCAGTCCCCTGAGTGCTTGCAGTTACTAGAACTTGAAATTGCTGAGTGGAAGCCCAAACGACTACTTGTGCTGACCGGTCTCGATTGGGCGGAGGGTTTGCTGGAGAGGCTCCATGCCATCGAAACGGCCAGCGTGGGAGGGAGGTTTGTGGACCGCATCGCCGACCTCGCGCTGGACGATTCTCGCCGTGATGTCGTCAGATGCGTGGTGGCAAAGCACCCTCAGGGCAAACCTGAGGAGCCAATGGTGGAAGAAGTGGTCGCAGCGTTTCGACGTTAGCTGTACTCAATATTCTTAATTCTTAGTGGAGGATCAGCACGCTGTTGCGGTCGCCTCGCCATGCAGTAACCCACAAGAGGTGAATTGCGCTGAATAAACAATGACGATGTATACTATACATCGTGAGGCGCACACAGCTTTATCTTGACGATCACCTTTGGGATGCCCTGCATGCCCGGGCGCGGAGCGGGAAGACTACTGTGTCGGAACTTGTGCGGGAGGCCGTCCGTGAACGTTACTTCGGACGGCGCGACGAGCAGATGAAGGCGATGCGGGAATTCGTCGGCAGTCGCAAAGGCCGCACCGAGACTCTCGATGCGGTCGAGTACGTACGCAGCCTTCGCAAAAGCAGCCGGTTGGACAGACTTCACTCGAAATGACGGTTCTGGTCGATTCCGATATCCTCATCGAGGTTGCTCGCGGCAGGAACGCGGAGATTGTTTCCCAATGGCTGGAACTGAGCCAGTCCGATGCCGCGGTGCTCTACTCTCCCGTAACCGCCGCCGAGCTTTGGGCCGGCGCCCGACCCAGTGAGCACAACGCCCTGGAGAGCCTGTTCCGGGCGCTGGTCTGTGCCCCGATCGATGGGGCAGTTGGCCGGCAGGCGGGCATCTACCTGCAGCGCTACAGACGGAGCCACGGAGTCGAGGTCGCGGATGCGTTGATCGCCGCCAGTGCCGTGGCGAACCACGCGGAACTTTGGACGCGCAACCGCAAGCACTACCCGATGAAGGATGTCACGTTCTTCGATTGATCCTGACCGGGAGACCCAGTCACTGCAATCGCAAAAACTCGTCCACGTTCCGCCTGACGGCATCCGTTTGAGACAGCATGGCGTGGCCGCCGGTTTCGAATAACACCAGCCGTGAGCCTCTGATCACCCTGTGTGCGTGCTCGGCGTGGTGATAGCTCACCAGCGCGTCGTCTTTGGCGTGCAGGATC
>JAJFUV010000048.1 GCA_021372245.1 Terriglobales bacterium | reverse complement strand
CGCACGACCACGGACTCGATGTACGACCTCGTGGCGGGACCGAAGCCCGCCGACGTGGAATCGGCGCCGGTGCCGGAGGAGATTATGTACGACACGGGAGTGCCGGGACTGATCCTCGCCACCCCGAAGCTCTCCGACTATGGGACGTTCGTCCTGGACGAGATGGAGGTGCAACCGGACGACGCTGGGAACATGAACATCGTGAGCGCGCACGAGATCACGCTGATGCTGTTCTACGTGGACGAGTTGGCCACGGATCTCTGGGCCAGCCTCGACACCGCCATCGACAGGGACACCGATCCGCTTACTGTGGCTTGCACGATGAATCCTGGCACGTCGAAGAAGTTCCGTGTGGGCGATTACATCGTCTTCAACGACGAGGCCAAGAGTCCCGACGTTGGGTATCGGCGGTGCTATGAGTGCGCGCAGATCGTCGGTCCCGGCGCGGAGGGAGATGTGGTGCCCTCCGGCGACTTCCAGTTCCAAAGGAAGGTGGCGGGCGACACGCGCGTGGACTGGCCTTGGGCATCGTTCGAGACGCTCCGGACGCCGCACTCTGCTGGCATCCGGTTCTTCAAACTCGACAGCAAGACGTTCACTTACTCCGTCAAGAAGGGCTTCTTCCGGACGCCCGGGCTCCCGGCGCGGATCGAGGCGAAGCTTCCGACAGCCTGCGTGGTCGCGGCGGTCGTCGGCGTGGCCAATAACTTCGGGTACGGCACGTTCACGACGTTCCCGTTGGGCCACCACAGCGAGCCTTACATGCCGGGTGACCGGACGTGCAACGGCGGCGCATACACGTTCCAGATCCCCGGCGCGCTCGCGGTCGCGGACACCGTGGTCATCCCGATGCGCGTGCAGGATAGCGCGTCGATCCGGTGCATCTATGCCTACCTCCAGACGCCCACCACGGACGGCCAGAGCGCGTACCGGGTGAAGGTGTCCCGCGACGACGGCGCGACATGGGAACTGCTGGAGTACATGGGCATCGCGCAGATGCTTCCGGACGGCGCGAAGAACACGTACGACTTCCTGGTGAATGAGGGGTATGGCAAGCCCGCTACGCGCCGCCTGCCGTACAACGACTTCGGCATCGTGCTCTACCAGGATGTGGTCGCCGGCCCTGATCCACAGACAGTGAACACCGCCTCGTACGGCGCGAACCGGCTGGGCTTCGATGTGGGCGAGTTTGTCCACGTCAACCTCGGCAAGGCCGACGAGGAGTACGTGCAGGTGCTCTCCGCCGATCAGGACGCGCAGACGTTCACGGCGGTCTTTACTAAGAGCCACTCGACAGGCGCGACCGTGCGCCCGACCATCTGGCCGACGCCGATTCTCAACGAGGGCGACAGCCTCGCATTCGATATTCTCGCCGTAGCCAGCCCGGACCCCGGTAGCGATCTCACCGTCGTCATTCAAACGTAAGTTAGGTGGACCAGCCGCCTCCGGATAATCTGGCCTGCTGTAAGTGGCCGCTAGTTGAACCCCAGGCGCCTGCAGGAAGCTTCCCCGATGTGTCAGACGAACACGCCATCGGGAAAAGCGCCGTCGGCTGTGCGCCGTTGCAGCCACGGGATGCCATTAGTGCTGCCGTGGATAGTCTGTTCGATACTCGATATCAGAGCGACTGCATTGTCAATAGTGTCCTTAACGTCTTGAAAGCTGATGTTAGTGTAGCGGCACCATTTGTCCATCCCATACTCTCGATCCGGTCGGGATGATGCATGCACGATCGCGTCGCGAAGTGCTTTTGCCGTCTCAATCAAGAAGCGGATCTCGGGGCAGTTATTCTCCTGGAGTGGCGGGTGCGGCACTCCACAAATTATGCGCGGATATTGAAGGAGTTTGTCGCGGAAAGCTACGGGGCGACGCCTCTGCTTTTCTGTGCTCCATTCGGTCAGCAGGTCTCTCTCAGAAGCCGTTAGCTTAGTGGCATTCTCAATTATGTGGTCGAACGCGATCCCATTTAGATACGCCTCAACGAGGTAAAACGCCGCCGTGATCGTTGCCCGATTGATCGCATTGCACTTTTTTGTGGTGGGTTTGTCTGCGTACGGTGATGCTGGTCGTTGGCTGTTCAGGGTGTGGGCTTCGTTGAACAAAGCACACATATCCTCAAAGAGGGAGGCCTCAAGGATGTGGACCTCAAGGGAGGGAGTATCTCTTAGCTGACCGTAGTCAAACTCGAACAATGCGTGGGACGGCAGCTTGTGGTAGTCTGCGCTGATTTTGTCATACCCCGTCATGAGTTGCTCGATCCGAAATTTCGCCAGGAAGAGTCCGTGCCCTTGTGGGACACGCTCTGCCACCTCCAAGATGCCTAGCAACTCGTCCCGACTCGCCGTGATGCCATAGAGGCCGCGCAGCTCGGCGATTTCTGCGGCGGTCTGGTCTGCAAGTTCCCGTAGACACGAGCGATTCGTGGTCCACTCAATGTTCTGCTCAGCTTTCTGGATCTCGCGCCTCATGTCACGGGTTACTTGGTTTTCGAGCAGAAGAATTGCTGCGCGCTCGCGAACGGCCATCCGTGCTGCCGCTCGCGCCTGTATCAAGCCTCGGGTGCTCATTGTGTCCAAGCCATTGTAAGATACTGCGACCCAGACAGGATGGTGGTGTCAAAAATACGATTCAACTGGGCGATCCATAGTCACCGAGCCTGATAAGCCTCGATATTCTTGCATGCCTTCAGACCCCCTTCTGATGTTCGATCCGCGCCGCAACTTCCAGTTGCAGGGATTCACTGGGCGCGGCGCGACGACCACGATCCATGATGCGTCCGCGACGGGTGTGTCCGTCTCCGGCATCTTCCAAGCCGCCGAAGACTTCGCGGTCCTGGGCTTCTACAACGCTTATGACTACTTCAACCACCTGCGCCAGAAGCATCTGCCGCGGACGGATCTCTCCGGCCTGACGCTGGAATTCGACATTGAGTACGACCACGCGCTCGATGGCGCGATGCGGCTGGACGCCGCCAAGTGCCCGTCCGTCTCCTGGGACGCCATGACGTTCGTGTGCGGCAAGGGCGGGCCTGGTGAGATCCACGAGGTGAAACTTCTCTCGTACGCCACCGTGGTGTCCGGAGGCGAGACGCCCGCCAGTGTGAGCGTCGAGGCGTCGGGCACGCAAGCAGAGTGGGGGTTCGACCACATCGTGCTGATCTTCCGCGACACGCAGTACAACTGCACTCCGTGGGGCAAGCTCTACAACCTGCCGAAGTCGATCTCCGCGCCGAACGGCACCATCGACCTGTGGCCCTCCGATCTCGATCCGGTAACCGGCGAGTTGGAGTTGAAGGTCGGGGACACGGTTTACTTCACGTACGACCCGCTCTATCTGGACGACCTGCCGAACCAGTTGGAGGAGATTTGCCACGTCACAGCCGTCTCCGGAGTCACCGTCACTTTCGACAACACGCTGCCCCACGGTGGCCCGAGCATCTGCCGGTCGTACACGCCGGGACCGTTCAACATTGTGGCGGCGGTGAACGACACCCTCGCGTTCCACATCGACGGCATCGGCATCAATCTCACGTTGAGTCCTGGCCCTACGCAGACCGCAGATCAGGTCGCCGCAGAAGTCGGCGCGGCATGCAGCGCAGCGGGCGCGGAGGTCGTTGTGGACACCGTGGACGGGTGCGTCCGGATCACCTCCACGAAGCCGGTTGGCTCGGGCGAGATCATCCCGTGGGGCGGGACCGCGCAGGACACCATCGGGTTCCCGCCCGGAGTGTACGTGGGCAGCGGACCCCAATACCACGTCCACAAACTCGCCGCCGCAAAGGATGCGGTGAAGGATCTCGCGGACACGATCAACGGCGGCGGCAAGAACGTCTTCGTCATTGGCCCGGACCAGTCCAGTGTGATCGAGGCGACGGCCTCCGGCAATACGCTGACCATCGCGTTCAAGACCAGCCCGCCGCCAGCGCAGGTCATGGGCAAGTTGGGCAACGGCGAGATCATCACCGTACGGTCGTTCCACGAGGGCGACGGGGAGCAGGGCGTCACATTTGGCGACAACCGCAGCATCCGGTTCTCTGGCGGCGACAACGACACCAAGTATCACATCAGCCTCCCGCTGGGGTTCCTCACCGACAAGAGCGCAGCCATGTTCTCTGCTGCGGACTGCCGGAAGATGTACATGGTCTTCGCGCCGCGATTCGAGATCGTGGAGCAGGCGTTGGACGACGGGTGCTTCCTGACCGCAGGAGTGGGACCGGGCGACACCACCTGGAGCGTGGACAGCGGGGCTGGACTGACGGGCGGGCGGTACTTCATCGGGGACGCCACGAGCGAGGAGCGCGTGCTGCTCCTGGCTGGCGGCGCGACCACCGTGCAGGTCCAGCGTGGGTACGAGTCCTCGACGCCCGCCTCCTGGCTGGCTGGTACCCGGATGAAGAAGCTCCCGCCGATCTCCGGGTTCCAGTCCGACGTGGAGTGGGGCGTGGCCATCTCCAACATCGCGGTCACCGGCGATGCGAGCCTCAAGGTGGGCGGCGATGCGGAGCGGATCGAGGAGTCCGACAAGCGGTGCCAGTACACTGGCTTTTGGGAGGATTACAAGTACGGCGCGGCGGGCTGGCCGTCGCAGTGGTGGAGCAAGGGGCACGCGAAACGCACCGGCCCGACCGAACTCGCGGACGTACGCGCGGTCACGATCCACCACTCTGCCACGGAGGAGCACGACCTCTACCTCGGCACCTTCCTGAACACGGACTGCGGCAAAGTGGCAGTCACGGTGGACGGCGTGGCGCCCGCCGAGTCGCCCATCGATCTGTACCTCCTGGAGTACGGCGGCACCACGGCGAACGTGAAGATCGCGTCGGCGGTTCCGGCCGGAAACCACACCGTCGTTCTCACCGCTCTGTTCGATAAGAACGCCGCCAGCACCGGGTACTACTTTTACTTCGATTACCTGTGGCCGCTTGTCCCGCAGGACGTACCGGACCCGCAGAAGGACTATCCCGACGTGTCGCTGGGCATCGACTTCGACACCGACCACGGGTACAAGAAGCCCCCGGCCTGGCACCTGTGGCATCTCCAGAAGCTCGGGTTCAATGGCCACGCCGATGTCTATATGGGCGTCTTCTGGAACAACAAGCGGCGGCGCGTGGGCGCGACGTATCCGTACGCCACCATCGAGTATGCG
This sequence comes from Terriglobales bacterium, assembly GCA_021372245.1. Lineage (GTDB taxonomy): Bacteria > Acidobacteriota > Terriglobia > Bryobacterales > Bryobacteraceae > JAJFUV01. The sequence goes on along the minus strand of JAJFUV010000048.1, from coordinate 44,449 downwards.
TTGGGCGAGGGGATCGCCGCGCCGCAGGCCAACGAGGTCGTCTCTATCACCGTGTCCGGAACGACGATGAACCACACCATCCTGGAGGGCGAGTCCTTGCAGGATATCGTTAGCGGACTGCGCGTGCTGATCAACCAGTTCTCTGGCGTGTGGGCCGACGATAACTACGGGACCAGCACTACCCTCCGCATCCAGTCCAAGGCTCCGTCCTGGTCCTTCCCCGGCCTGGCGGTGCCGGATGGCCTCGCGCGTCTCCTCGGCGCGACCACGGAACCGTTCGCCATCACGGCGGCGACTAACGACGCGCTCCAGTTCACCATCGGTGGCGAGGGCGGGACCGCGGTGCCGGTGACTCTCACGGCAGGCGCGGCCAGGACTGCCGCGGAGGTGGCGGCAGAGATTCAGGAGGCGTTCGTGGCGGCTGGTCTGGAGGGCGGCGCGCAGGAGGTTGGCGGCGCGGTCGAGGTGTGGGCTACGAACCGGATCGACACGGACACCGTGGCGAACGCCGCAAACACGACGCTCGGGTTGTATGGCCCCGCGTGGATCAGCAGCGTCCGCGCGACCGTAACCGACCACCTGGGCGACGTGGGCGCAGAGGGCGATTGGGAACTGATCGACTCCGTGTCGCCGGTCATGACGGAGGGTGCGCGGAAATGGATTCGCGATCTCGCGGGCCAGTTCGCGGCGGCAGGCATCCCGGCGTCGTTCGCGTTCTCGATGGAGGTCTATAACCCGCCCGCTGCGATGCGGGCCAAGTACCTGTCGTACGCGGGCGGCGTCGTCGCTCCGGGCGCGGACGTGTATCTCGACGTGCCCTCGCACCAGATGCACTTCGGAACGCGGGTCCGGAACTACCTCAAGCAGATGTACAAGGAGTGCGCCGACGAGGTGGCTGCGGCGGGTCTGCCGGTCGTGCTCCAGTTCGGTGAGACGCAGTGGTGGTACTTCGACAACCGCGCCCAAGACCCGCTGGGCGGGATGCCGTTCTATGACCAGGAGACGATCAATGCGTTCGCGGCGGCGAAGGGTCACCAGATTTGGCCGTTCACTTCAAATACGGATGATCCTGCTGGCGATCCGGCGCACCCGAACGAGAGCGCGGATTTCCTTCGCGACCGGATCTGGTCGTATTGCCAGGACGTGATCTCGCACGTGCGCGCCTCCCATCCGGCAGCGTTGTTCGAGTGCCTCTGGCCGCTCGACGCGAACCAGGGGAAACCAGGCGCGGGCACTTACCGGAGGCTCCTGATGCACGTCAACCTGCCGCGCGAGTGGCAGAACTCCTCGTACGGCATCAAGTACTTCCGGTGCGAGGGCTTCGACTATGACATCTGGCAGAAGAACGCGACGTTGATGGGCCAGACCATTCGTTTCGCGGCGCAGACGCTGGGGCGGCCGGCGAGCGAGTGCATGTACCTCGCGGGCCTGTACGGGCCTCCCGACCCGCCAATGGCGCAGGCGTACGGCATGTGGTTGCAGTCGCCGTTCTATTCCATGTCCTTTTGGGCGTTCGATCAGTTCTGCCTCAACAGCAGGCCGATCCCTCTGGAGATTTGGGTGCAGGCTGTGTCGGCGGCGTACCACAAGCCGCGCGCCACCCGCGCCCCGGAGGTCGCTCGGGTGGTGGAGATCGTGGCGCCCACTGGCGGCGCGCTCAACCGCTTCAAATTGAACGAGAGGAAACTCGATGGCTAACTATCCTGGCGCAATCGACAGCGCCGCCAGCATGTACACGCCGGTCGATTCGTTCTCCGGCAAACCCCTGGAGACGACGACCACGGGCGCGGTGCTGGCTGGCGACTCGACCATCAACGTCGCGGCCACGGCCGGAGGCTTCGCCGCCACGTACGGCATCCTCTCGATTGACGACGAACTGGTCGTGTACACCGGCAAGACCGGGACGCAGTTCACCGGGTGCCAGCGTGGAGCCTTCGGGACCGCCGCCACAGGCCACGGCAACGGCGTGGCGGTGAAGGCGAACATGGTCGCGGGCTTCATCACTGCACTCCAGTCTGCGCTCGTGGCCATCGAGACGGAGTTGGGCACCGCCGCCGCGCGCAACTACATCCGGAAGGATGGCGCGGTCACTATCACCGGCCTCAAGACGTTCCAGGATGGCGCGGAGTTCGGCGCGGGCACCAAGTCGAGCATCGGCCTGGTACGCCTGCCCAACGCTGGCGCGATCAAGTGGAGGAAGCAGGACAACTCCGGCGACCTCGGCATAGCGTTGAACGCGAGCAATCACCTCGCGATGGACGCCATCATCGATTTCGCGGCCGGCCAGACGTTCGGCGCGAGCACGGTTCCGGACGCGACCACGCTCGCCAAGGGCGTCGTGCAGATCGACCCGGTTGGCGGCATCTCCGTCAGTGGCGGCGTGATCTCTCTCGCCGCCTCGGGTGTTGGGCCTGGCACCTATACGAAGCTCATCGTGGACACATGGGGTCGCGCCACGGCTGGCGCGTTGCTCGCGGCCGGCGACCTGCCCGCCCACACACACACGGCGTCCGATATCGTCTCCGGCGCGCTGCCGTTCACCATCCAAAACAACGGGAGTGCGGTCGGGACGCGCCGCGCGTTGAACCTGATCCAGGGCGCCAGCATCGGCCTGTCCTTCACGGACGTTCCCGGCAGCGACCGCGTGAACGTCACCATCGCGCTCGGCGCGCACACCCACGCGCAGGCCGACGTGACCAGCCTCGTTACCGATCTGGCGGGCAAGGCCGCGCTCTCCCACACGCACACGTCCTCACAGATCACCGACGCGACCGCCGCCGGAACGCCTGCCACGCTGGTCCTCCGCGACGGGTCTGGCGGCGCGAACTTCGGGTACGCAGCCGCCAACAACCTGTGGGCGTTCCTGGACTCGCATCTCCAGTCCGTCGAGTGCGGCGCGTTCGGTGTGATTGGCGGGCCGTACGAGAACATGGCGAAGTACTCCGAAGACTTCAGCGTCGGGACGTGGGACAAGAACGGCGGGTCGTGCTCCGTGGTCGCCAACGCGGCCGCGGCGCCGGATGGCAACACGACCGCCGACCAGATCGCCGCCAGCACCGCCACCCCGGTCCTCCAGCAGAACATCGCCGGCCTCGTGGACGGCGGGACGTACACCTTCTATGTGTGGGCCAAGGTCGCGTCCGGAACGCGCAGAGTCTCGATCGCCATCGTGAACAATGCGTACGGCGCATACCTCGCGGGCCCGATGCAGATCACCCTGACGAGTTCTTGGCAGCGATTCAAGATCACCGGCACGCTCGCGGGCGGTCAGACCGCGCTCTGGATCGTCGTGCGCCAGTTCGCGGGCAACGGCGACGATTGGACCTCCGGCAACATCCTGCTGTGGGGCGTGTGCCTCCAGCAGGGCAACGACCCGAAGAAGGCGTACGCGCGCACGTGGGGATACCAGGCCGGTCCCGTTGCGGCCGGAGTCGCGTGCGGCCCGCTCCTGGTCGTCGGCAAGGACACCACGGAGTCGCCGTTCAAGGTGCGCGGCCCCGGCTCCAACCTCGCGGACCACACACTCCTGGAGGTCACGGCTGGCGGCGAACTGATCATCGCGTCAGGTTCTGGCAACGGATATCGCCTCGCGGAGATCGTGGGCGCGAGCAACCCGTCCGGATGGTCCGGATGCCTTAAGGTGAAGAACCCCGCTGGCGTGACCGCGGGCTACATCCTGCTCTACTCCAACCCGTAGTTCAAATCGAAAGGACAACCGTATGAAGTTGACACTGGACCACACCCAGCGTCTTAACCTGCACGCGCTTCTCGGAGCGCAGCGGGCCGATGTAGGGTCTATTCGCGCCATCTGGAGCATCCAGGATCGCATCGCCCTCGATGGCAACGAGGAGAAAGGCATCGAGCTGAAGCGCGAAATAGTGGGCGGTCAAGAGCGCGTCGTGTGGAATCCGGCGCGATCGCTTCCGGCAAAGGAGTTTGAGGTCACCGATGCGGAGCTCGCCCGGATCAAAGGAGCGCTCCAGATGTGGGAATCGTACCAGGCAGATGCTGACCGACGGTGGCTCCAGCCTCTTATCGAAGTGCTATTTGCAAACGATCACCGAAGTCAGTAGAGTTCCACGGCTGGGCTTCAAGTCGACTGCTTCGTTGGTAGACCTCCAGGGGCGATACCGCTCCATTGGGAGTTGCGCACGGCAGGCGTAGGTGACGCCGTCGCTCAAATCAAAGGTGAACTAGGCGTTAGCCGCCTCAGTCCGCTCCGGCTGGCGCACAGCCTGCTTATCTGCTGCCCACGTATCGACCTCTTGCTTGTTAACAACAAAGCATTCGACTACATAGCCATTGCAGAGTCGAAGCATGCCAGGCGAGATCGCATAAGCAACCAAGAACGCACGGCTGTCGCCAAGAGCACGCTTTGTGAGCGGCTCAAGCATGTAACGGTACTTGATGGCCTGAAGTGCGCCTTCCAGCTGCGCATCTCCGACAGCAACCTCGATTTCAACTCCGATAATTCTCCCGACGGCATCTTCAAATACGCAGTCCGCCCTGTCCCCTGTTGGGAAGTCGTACTCAACGGCCAATGACTTCAACCCGCCCTCACCCAGAACTCGAGACGGATCTGACGCAACATACTCTTTGAGCAGCCGGTGCTCATCGGATTCTAGCCCTGAACCGTAACGGTGGCCCTGGGTGTTATTCGCGAAGGGTTGGGCCGGAGGGAGTACGTTGGGATTATGGTTTCGAAATATCTCAGCGAGCGCATTGTACTGCTGTTCAGAAAGCCTCTTCAGACCAGAATGGTAGTCACCAAAGCCTCGAAGATTATAGCCCGGAGCGTATCCTAGGACATTGTTCAATGCAACGCGAGGAACAAAACCGGTCCGGGACAAAACTTCGACAGGTGCGAACCAACGCCACCAAATCTCGGTACCATCCAGATATGTCGTCGGATGAGAGTCCGCATCCTCCGTCAGCCCATCTTCAGCCCTTGCGATAGCAATAATGCCTTCTGCACCTTTGATCGAATGAAGAATCGTTTTCGTGCCGTCTGGCGATCGCCGAACCTCAGTCCGTCCTGAACGTGATTGATAGATGAGAACGAGATCTCCAGCGCGCAGCTCTCGGCCGGCTGCTTCGCGTCCGTCCGGCACCCATACGCCGCCAGCAACGTCACTCGGGTTATCCTCTTGGGGCGGCCAATGGGTAGTGAGCCAGTAGTTCACAGAGCGTGCACCTCCTCAATTTAGTGGAGCCAATACGGGCTTATCGGTGAAGTCCTAATCTACCACCCAGACGAGGAGAGTGCCCTTCCCGAGTGCGGGCCCTTTTCTGTCGCGCTATTCCGCCGTGGGCGCGTCATTGACGCAGGCCGCCTCAGTCTGTTGACCCTCGGTCTGTCGATCCTCGAATCGGCTCTCCTTCACGATGTCCGCTTCCACAATGAAGTAATCCGAGGCTTTGAGTTTGACATTGCGTGAACCGCGGTTTTGGGCTCCAATTAGCAAGGGCGGCAGATACCGGGAGATCCACACCTCCGGGTGGACGGATTTTTCAAATTTGGCGTGCGTCTCAGAAGACAAAGCGAGCTGCTCGTCGATTCGCAGGCCACACCATCGGCCGTCGTCCGTACAAAATGCCGTGCCCCGCGCGCGCACCCAGACGATCACGCCCCGATTCTTGAGGTTTAAGACGATCGGCAGCTCTACGCGCACCGGTTCCGTTGGCATCTGGCGCGGGTCTCCGTCCGCCGCACTGCCGACAAGGAATGCAGGGACGAAGCGCTCTGCCGGTGTTTTCTGCAACAGAACTGCATCGAGAAAACTCACTGCGTACCCGAACTCTTCTAGCCGAAAGTCATTGAGATGGAACGCGCTTAAATCTAGATTGAGCAACACCCCGATCTTCTCCAGTGCCTCCACCGCCGGTCCGACTTTGACGATTGCCGGGCCAACGCTTTCGATGGGGCCAAGCGCGTTCCCGTCAAATGACAGCCTCGCACCTGAACGCAGCAACCGCAGGAACGGCAGGATTTCCCGTGCGGCGCCCAGCGACTGCTCGCCTAAAAAGATCCGGCTCTGCAATTCGTGATGCCACTGTTTCCCGTGTTTGCGCGCATCACTTATGACCACGCTGAGCCCGACCGGGTGAGTATAGGCCCGCTCATCGCCAACCCGCCGCAGGTCGAAGGTTGCCTCCGCCCGTTGCCCCTCGTGTTCGAGCGCAAGTTCCGCGCGGGCTTGAGCCATTCCCTGGAGGAAGACCGGGCCGTCCACGATGTCCGCCGCCTCAAGGAATGCCCGCTTCAGCGAAAGTCCTGGCAATTCATCCGGCAGCCGCCCCTTTTCAAACACCTGAGTTCGCACGGCTTCCCGCGCTGCCGGATCGACATCCAGGGCCGAGCCGAACCACGGCACATCCACCACGGCAAGCCCTCCGGTTGCCGAGTGCTGGACCGACATCGACGAGCCGGGTACGGCGGCGCAGATTGCTCGCTCAGCCTTGTAGACTCGCAGGCGGTGTTGGGTTCCCGGACGGGTGAAGTACTGCAGCCGACGATCGAATTCAGCGACGTTGCTCTCCAGCTCATCCAGCCGTATCGAGTGCGTTTTCGCCTCGGAGGCGAGGAATTGGTTCAGGCGGTCGATCATTGTCTCATCGATGAAGGCGAAGTGCACCGCATTGGCCGTTGGATGAACCGCGACCAGCGCCGTGGCATGCGTCTGACGCAGCAGGTTGATCGCGTCGTGTCGGTCCAGGTTCACTCGTGGGCGCGCCTTGCCTTCAGTCGCCTTGACCTGCACGGCTAGAATCGCACCAGTGGCCTCTTCCAGCGATCGTTTCCCGACCGGACGAAGCACCTGACACCAAAAGTCAACGCCATAGTCATCGTCTGGCTTGGTGCACGACAAGCCCCGATCCTCTGACCAGAACGCAAAGAGCTTCTCGCCTTTTCTGCCAATTCGCTGTGCCAGCGACCGATATTTTCCCCGATCCACTACTAAGATCCCCCTTTCGGGCGCGGCCTCCCCGCGCTACCAGATGGCCCGCCGCTATCCTCACCACCTTCTGATCGCCCGGCGTGCAGCGGCAATCAGCGAGCGGCTCTTCCGATATCCCGGGTCACTCCCCCAGGAACTGGGGTGCACCAACGGCACGATCGCCCATCGCGGCGAGCCCGTCGCCGGGTCTTCAACCTGCCACCAGCAGGGCGGTGTATACCGACTGGCAAGTGAGCGACCGCTGCCGCCGGGGTAGCCGTACGTCCAGTTGCCTGGCTCCCGCAGGCGCCGCTCCTGCCATAGGAGTCCAGTTTGGGAATCGCGTACCCGCATGCCCAGATCGGCAACGAGCCGGACCAGCCCGTACTCGGCGGTGAACCCGAGTGCGATAATCAACCGCGCATGTGAGTCCAGGAGCCGCGCCGTGGCCCACTGTTTGGATTTCGGGTGTTCGGCGTAGCGGGCGAACACCGCGCGGTGGTCTGGCCAGCGCGTGTTGATGTTCTCATCCCTACGGCGGTGTGCGGTGGCCGCGGCGCGTACGACGAGGCTACAGCGGACGAGATCAAAACAGGCGAAGCGGCGTGGGTGGTTGAGCAGGGGGCAGAGCCGCTCGTAATAATCTTCGTCGCCTGAGACCACATCGCGGAAAAAGACCCGCTGAAACGCCTGCCAGGTTTGCGCCGCAAAGTAGTCACTCAACTCCATGACTTGGTCCCTACGGCTGTAGCCGCCGATGAACCCCGCCAGTGCGGATCCCACGACAAGCACGGCATTGGGGTGTGTCCACTCCTCCCCGAGCAGATCCGGCACCCAGGGCGCGACGCAGTTGGGCGGTAGCCACGGGTGGATGGCCGGATCGAGCATGGCCTGCTGCGGCCCAACGCTGCCGGGAGCAACGAACAGGCCCGGGTGAAATCCCAATTGTTGGTGGATCACCGCCGAAGATGCCCAGATGTCCTCGTTCGTCCTGTCCGCCACGCCAGTCATGCAGGCGAGTTTGACCTTCGCCCAGAAGTTCTGCACCGTTCCTCGCTTCGGTCCCCGTTGCCGAAAACCCGTGCCTAAGATCGCCCCGCCTCGCCCGTTCCGGTTCCCGTCTGAACTAGCGATTCTAACAGGAAGGATGACACCACCTGCGGCCACTTATCTCGCACCGCTATGTCGGTTCATCTCGCACCCGGCTCGAGACCGCGTAGGCACTGTTTTGCCGGTCCGGGGTGCGGCTACGAGCTACGAAGTAGCACCATCTCGTAGGGAACGACGGACACATCGCGTACCGCTGAACCTCACAGCATCTCTGTTAACCAGAAGCTGCGAAACCAGCCAGATTTGAGCAGGCTGTTTAGAATCAACTAATTTGCCGCTGTCTCTTCGCAGTGAAATACCCTTTGTTTCACTTGGGGAGCCAGCGAATCGATGGGCGAAATGACGACCGCATAGAATCAACTACTTACGCGGCGGAGAGGTTGTTGGAAATTCGACTGTTTTGGGGGCCACTACCGTCCCGCCCCAACTCCAGGCCCTACCTGCGAATTCTCCGATTTCTCTGGTTGACAGGTCGCGTTTGTTGACAGGCCAGTCCAAGCCGGGGGGCCGCATTGAAACTTGAATCTGCTGGATACCTGATGGCCCGAGAAGGAGGATCAACTCGCGCCGCGTGAACCGGACCAACCGGGCTGATGGGCTCTGCAAGAGCGTTGTGGTGCCAAACTGAAGGGCAGAACCTCTAGACCGAAGCACAGGGGTCACAACGGAACTGGCATTGCCATCGTGATCACCACCCTGAGAATCCTGTCCAGTTGTGCTGCGGGGTTTCCTGTCAGGACAACACCCAGCTCCATACGTGATCGAAGGCTCGAGAATGTCATGTTGGCACTTCCGATATAGGCCCTCAGCCCGTGATCAGCGCTGACGGCCTTGAAATGAAACGTCTGCGTTTCTTTCCCGGATCCCTCAAACCAGGACAGGATGGCGCAGTGTGACGCCTTCGCGATCCTGCTCAGCTCACTCTTGACGTCGGGCGCCAGATCGCGCGAAAACCGGCCCAATAGGGTGACGTGCACTCCAGCGTCGAGTTTCTTCCACGCCAAGGAAACTATCTCTTGGGTCGTATCCCTATCCCAGAAGGGAGAGGCAAGAATGAGCGACCGCTTTGCCGAGGCTACGATGTCAACCAAGCTGCTGCGGAGATCCGTCGAACATTCATGGACGACGTGTTCGGCCGCGGGCAAAAGCGACGGAGGAAGCGAGGCGCAAAGCTGCACGTCTGCCGAGGAATCCGCCACATTGCCGGTCAGTACCTGGACGGTTTCGTGTACACTTCTGCGGACCTGATCGGTCGCATCTAACCGGGCTCGGTTGAAGCGGTAGCGCCTCCCATCCCTTTCGATGACGCCTAAGTCGCAAAGTGCGTTGAACGCAATAAAAACCTCATCATCTGAAACAGGCCGCCCTCCTGGGCCCCGCGCGCGGCGGGCCAGGCTCGCGGGGTCGGAGTCCAGGTTGGCGTCGGCTTCCAGGAGCGCGTCTTCAATGGACGACATCAGCCAAGGATGGGATTTGACAGTCAGGACATAGGTCTTCATCAGTGATCTTCCTGCACGTCCCAATAGCCGATAAGCTGCGTGTCGATGGACACATCCGCCCAGGGTGCATGGCCTCCGAGCAGGAATGCCCGAGACAGTCCGTGATTAAACACCCGGCAGGATATTTCAGGGGAATGCAGGCAACCGTGGCAGGCACCTGTGTGATCGGCGCAATCGGGATCGTAGAGACACTCAACGGCCTCCTCCGCGATGTTGCGCAGAAAGGCTGCGAGGTGGTCTCGAACCAGTGTGGCCACACCGCCGAGTTTGAAACTGCTGGAGCCGTCATAAACGACGCAGCCCAGCAAGGGCAAAAACATGTACTCGCCAACGGATGTTCGATCAACACCGGCATAGCGCGTAATGGCCCGCATTGCGGCATGAGAGAGGCTATGAACGAGTCCAAAGACCATCCGTCTGACGCGAAGCTGCCAGATGGAATCGTAGTAGCGATCGCGGTCGATAGGCTCCAGTGCAGCCAAGATCCGCGCGATGTGGGGCAAATGGGGATCGGGCAGCGCGATACCATTCGATTCCAGCCACTTAATAACGCGCTCAGGGCTTAGGGACATGAATATTCCTTCGTGCTCGCCCTCACGCGCCGCAATCGGCAGCGTGCCGACAAGATCTGGTCTGCCCAGTCGCTGCGCCGCAGTGCTTTGCACGGCCGGGAATGCTCGTACCTCGATGGGTAGGTTGTGGGCGCCGAGTTCCTCATAAATCGGCTCGAAGTCCCGCCGCGTGTATCCATAGGTCGCCGTAATAATGGGAAGGTCGTCCACGTAGAGGAGCTCACGGATGCCAAGGGAGGCTTTCAGTGCGGTGATATCCGTGCTGAGCAACTCGGCGGTATCCCCTTCCCGCCTCGCCTTGGCCTCGGCTGATTCGGTAGTCACCTGGCCCCTGAATGCCAGACTCTCCTTGATGGCTTTCTCGAGGTCTTGCGAGATCGAGGGCAGCAAACCCGTTTCGGGTAGCTGCTGTTGTTTCTCTCCTCGCTGTGTGATCTTGACGATCTCCAAAACGAGCCGCGCTTTCTCTGCGGAATCCGCCATGGCCTCTGCTACCGCCATTCGCTCGGACAGGGCCCTCAGACGGTCAGAGAGCGATCCCGCGGACTGAGGCCTGCGGGACGTCGGTAGTATTCGGCGTAGGGTGGACGAAGTCTCATCGTCCTCGGTCGTAAGTTGAGGCCTGTCGAGTCGCAATATGGAGATGGTCTGCGGATAGTATGCATCGCTGGCGCTATAGCGAGCCAGTCGCATCGCCAATGCCGAGGCGATCGTACCCCCATCCTGGTTCTTCGGGGGACCCTCTCGAGCAAAGCGCTTCAGGCACCGGTGGCACGACGCGGTAAACCGCTCGAGCGCTACCGTGTTGCACTCCCGGCAGACCACCTTCATATCCTTAACGCGATCCGAGCGTCCCGGAATATACAGGTTGTCGCCACTCTTACATTGAGCACAGCGAATGGGGTGGTTTACGGCCTCGGGAAGCGCGCCGGGATCGCTGCTCTTCTTGGTCGCCGGCAGCCATTCCTGAATCGGAACGAGTTCGCCGCAGCCGTGGACAAATACGAACGGGATCTGATGAATCCGGGTGCTCTCGCATTTCGGATTCGGGCAACGCGGGCGCGAGTCCCGATGATGTTTCCGCTCAAAGATGATCTGCCCGCAGTGCTGGCAAATCAACGCAGACCGCAGGAGTACAGCATCGATGGACTCCGGGGTGCCAACCGCAAACCTTCCGGACTCGGCGACCGGATCTGGAGGAAACGCCATGTCAACCCGTCCGCCCCGGAAGCGCCAGCGGTCAAAAGCGTCTCCGATCTCCTTAAGAAGGCTCGTCTTGCGCTCCTCCTCCCAGACGGTTGAGAATCGGATATCGCCGAGTTTCACAATCGCCAGGCCGTCCTCCCAATCGACGGTCCTGTTGGGCAGGTAATTGAACAGGAGCTGCGAGACACCTCGCTGCATAGGGCGAATCTGCTCTTTGGCACCTTCGCCTTCATCACCGGACCTGATGGGATAGTCTCGCTTATCAGCCATCGATCAGCCTCTTGAGCGCCTTGACCTCTTCGGAGTTTCCAACGCGGATGTAAGCCGGCTCATCAACGTCCCTTAGGCTATTCATCGCATTCAGGAACTTGCCCAGCGGCCGGTGCCTACCCTGCTGCAGTGTGGAGTTGACGATGGCGCTGAATTTATTCTTCGTTTCGAGCGTAAGTTTTTCTTGGTATTTCTGCCGTGACGGTGCGTGCTCGCACCCGTAGGCATCGATCATCCACTTAACGATCTCATCCTGGGTCAGTGCGCCGGCATTCGCGTCGCCGTGTGAACTGTGCACTGCCTCCACTGTGGCCAGGGGGCGTCCCAAGAAGGACGAAGCGACACCCATGAGATAGCCGCAGAGCAGGCCCGGCACGGTGCGGCGCATGGCCGGTTCCGGCCAGCGCGTGACTGCGGCAGGATCAACCAAACGGTCAAGATATTGATGAAACTTGGCAAAACGGTCGAAGATACTGCGATCCCGCTCGCTTTGCGGCGTGGGCACGAATAGTGAGAGACCAGGGAACCGGCGGCCGACACGGGCGGAAGCCTGGATGTACTCGGCCACAAGCCGGGTGAAACCTGCGAATACGATGACATTGAACCGGTCCACGTCGACGCCGTGGCCGATGATGTTCGTGGTGACGATGCCGCGTGTTCGCGAGCCTGGATCGGCGTCACTGGTCATCGTCTTTAGTTCGTCCATCGCGGCGATCATTTGCGATACATCCACGCCACCGTTGAACATCTCGATAATCAATTCACCATGTTGAGGGGAGGTTTCCTGCAACTCCTTGCGCACCCGCGATTCAATCGCCTCTGCCACTTGGTCCGAGCCTTTTCGTGTGAGCACATAGGTGAGAGCCAGTTCATAGAGGAAGAGCAGGTCCCGCCGTTCCGCCTGGCTGATGTTGGGAATCCCATAGTCCGAAGAAGCCCTCGCGGGATCGTTGAGAATCACCTCTCGCGCTTTTTGTACTTGTTGGTAGAAGATCGATAGGGCTTTTGTGACCGCCGGTGTGTGTTTCCGGCCAACGCCCAACAAGCCGATGAAGATGCGCCCGGTCTTCTCGACGGAAGGAAGGTAATAGAAGGAGTCATCGGCGGCGGGCCCGTGTGCAGGAAACTGCCGCGAACCGCGCAGGTACAACTCCCATGCTTGTCGCTCGAACTCCTGGATAGTCGCGGTCGCGCCGATGATCTTCCACGGCTTGGCGCTGAGGCTTCGGGCAAGGGCCATCACCCCGGTCTCGTAGTGGGCGTCGAAAGTGCCGAGCTCCTCGTTGAGTAGGTGAAGTTCATCCTGAACCAGAATTGACGGCGCTGGATCGTGGAAGGGTCCGTAGTAGATCGGAACGCCGCCGCAATTCAGCGGGTGTTCGCCGTCAGCGCTCTGCTTGGCAGCGTCACAGAGCTCGTTCGATTTGCCAAAGCTCGCGCCGTGTTTGCCGCAGATGAGGTGGATGCGTCCGAAGAAATTGGAAAACCTGTGATTCTGGCCCAGCAACGCGAGCTTATCGACGGTAGAGACTATGACGGTCGGGAGGTAGCGGTAGATATCTTGATCTGTGACATAAACCGGCAGCCGCTCTTTTCCGCCAGGGCACTGTGCGTTGCCACAGTGATGTTCGATGAGCCGCAAGCTCGGCTCATAGCGGATTGAAGTCTCGCTTTCGCAAAAGGGGCACTTGAATATGCGTTTGTACTTGGGATCGAGACCGTGCTGCGAGAACCTCTTGTGCAGTTCGTCATCAATGGCATTGGGAGTGACCGTGCTGCCGACCAGGTAGCCGATGCTAAAGCGGGCACCCTTCAGGTGGTTCTCTTTCCGTACCAACTCGGCCGAGGCCAGGGCTCCGGCTAGGCGCTGGAGTTGCTGGAACGTCAGTAGCCGCAAAGGGAACCGGACGAACGCCGCGTTGCCAAATTGCTTTCCGCGAAGCCGGTCAAAGAAAACCTGCCAGAGAATGATCCCCATGAAAGCCTCGGTCTTGCCGCCGCCGGCAGCGAACCAAAGCAGGTCCACCAGGCCGTCTTCGTTGGTGGCGAGCTCCGGATATTCGCGCGCGGCAAGTTCGGGTAGCAGCGAAACAATGAAGATGATTTGGAACAGCCGCCATCGCTTATGGCTTTTGCTGGCCCGCTGCATCGCCTCATTCATCAGCAGGAACGCTTGCCGCACAGTGTGGAAGGCCGGATTCTTGAGGAGCGTCACACCCTTCTTGAAACGGGCTATTTCCTTTTCGAAGTCTTTCCGTGAACTGTTTGCGTCCCCTAACTCGACACCGGAAAGCGTCTTAAGCTTGTCCGCCCATTGGTTTCGATCGTAATCCTCCATGTGATGGACGAGGGCGTCCAGCACTGGCACGGGGCTGGTGCTGAGTGCGGCGAAGCTCGGGTCGGCATCGGGAAATTCACGAGCCTCAAGGCGGGGCGTTTCCGTCAGCGGTAAGCTTTCCGCACAGAGGCGAAGCATCGTATCGTCGTCCTGCACCTCGACGTGCGAGTCGATGCCGACACCGGGCATGCGCCGGTCGTACCTGAAACTTGCCGGAAGTTCCTGGAAGATGGTCGGACGGTGTACTGCCTTCGGGACAGCGACCGAGAGCCTGACGGCGTACAGGTTGGCATCCAGGAAGTCAGTTTGGGCCTTGCCGGGTTCCGGCGTATCGTTGACGACTCGGAGCGCGAGTCTCACCAGGGAAGGTTCGGTGGGCACGCTGATGAGGCGGATGTCCAGGAATGCCCGCCAAAACGACGCAAATGGCTGTGTACGCGCGCGTTCTACTGCCGTGGCAAAGGCGGCCGCTGTCTCGCAGTCGTTCTCGCTTAGGAGCACGGCGCGGCGTGCTGAGTAGATATCAGACGGCAGGCTGGCTGTAGGCACGACCAGAAAACGCGAAATGTCGATTCGTTCTCGTCGGTCGCGGAGGAGCTCGGGGACGGGTACCTCGAGCGAGAATCCCGGCACCTCTATACGCCGCCAGGCGGCAATCACGGGCTGACCTTTCTGGACGGGGCCATCCCCGGCGTTGTGCTCGCGACGCCAGGAGCCGAAGTTCTTTTGCTCTGCAAAGCTGGGAGTGCAGCGGAGGTACAGATTCAGGGAAACGGACGCGGACAGGGAGGCAAGATGCGACAGGGCGTCACGATCTGCGAGCCACTCGAGCCCAAGAGCCCGCAACTCGAACGCAGAGTCGCGCGGTAGGTCGTCATTATCGGCGTCATGGTCAACAGCCTGCCGATTCGGCGCTGGCCGGGGAGTGAGAAAGCCAGCCAGGATGTGCTCTCCTGGCCGCGTATTGACGATCCGCGAGCTTTCGTCGTCGAGGCCCTTCGCACGTTGCCGAATCTGTTCAGCCAAAGCTCGGGAGAACGCGTTAAATGTCCGATCGTCAATCATAGGGGTCAGTGGCTTAAAGGAATTACGTTGTCGACCGTTGTGACCTGCGCAGCCTCAAGGAGTACTTTAGCTTCCAGGCCCCATTCGCGTTCCATTTTGGCAATCGAAACGGGATCAAGCCTCGAGAAATAGGCGCCCCGAATGGCCCGAACCAATTCACGCCCGATGCGGCGGTGATTAATGCGCAGCTTGTTAATGCCCACGAACCATTCGCTAAGCACTTCCTTGGGGAGTGCCATGTCCACGGCCCGCGCAAAGGCCAGAAAGACGTCCTCTCGCTCCGGAACAGCGCATGTGTCGTCTGGCCCTAATCGCAGCCAGGTGCGAATGGTAGTCGGATCGATACAGATTCCGTTGGACTCCATGCGTTTGCGTATTTCGGCAACTGAAATCCGATTGTTGGAGCGTATCGCACTAAGGGTCGTAAGCCACGTCGAACGGGCTTGCCTATCGCGAAGGAACCGTCCTTGATCCAGGACATGCAAGAGTCGCTCGGAAAATGCTGCACGCTCGTCATCCTTGAGTATGACGACCTGGTCGCCCATGTGCAGATCCTTGGCGGCAACATTCTTGAGCTGGAGCAGCTTCCGCCCCAGGACTTCAAAGCGTGCGTTGGCGGATACCTGCCGCATCGATCCGTCGGTAAAGCAGATACACACGTATTCCGCCGTGCCGGTGTAAGGGACGGCGGCTCCGGAGTAGTGTCTTCCTTCACCAAAGAGTGAGGAAAGCGAGATCGGCTCGGCAGAAGGTGACGCGAAAGATTCAAGCGTCGCCGAGAAGGAGCGAAGCGCTGCTGCAACCTTCGTCGGTAGCCCCGGAACTCCACAGAACCGCCTTTCAATGTCCCACACGGCGATGCGCGCCTCGATGGGGTCAACGATCATAACGGCCTTGCGAGGTCCGGCGGCGAATATCATGTCGAGAGTACTCGTCCCAAAATACCCGGCGGTAACACAGGCCTCATATGACGTGCTGGGCCACGCCCCGAAGGCGCTCACGACATCAATGCCCAGAGCGGAAAAATCGGCGTTGGCCACATCGAGGGACGCGGCGAGCGCGTCCTTGATATGCTCGGCGGCCGCGTCGGAGCGCACGATGACGAGAAACGTGCGCGCCTGAGCCTCATGGACAACCGACGAGACGACCGCATCGCGCCGTTCACTGCGGATACTGTGGTTACGCGCCTCGCGAGCTATCAGTTGCCTTGCCTGTTCCAGGAGTTCGAGCTCGGCGTCTGGCGTGCGCGTCAGCATGTCGGCATAGAGGTTCTCGAAAGTCGCGGCCTCGGGGGGAATATCGATTGAAAGCGACTGCCGTGTTGCCCACCATGTTCGCTCGGCTTGAGCCACAACGCGGCTCAGGAGCTCGGATTTCTGCGCCAAGCCATCGGTCGCAAAACAGAACTGGCTTTCGAGAAGGGGCCTGTCCTTGTTTACGGGCTTCACACTCAATTCGGGCGTGGCCCCGGCGGAAGAAACGAGTACCGGATTACTCGAATGCGGATCGAGCACCTGCGCAAATATCAAATCTGCCGGGCTGGAGGCGACTATCAATGTCGGAACTGATGGCGAGAGTTCGCTTAGAAAATACGCAATGGAAGCGGCGAGACGGCGCCCACGGATATTCTGGGCGTTGACCAGCAGCAGATCCAGGTCGCTAAAGGCACGAACGAGATGTCGGGTTACTTCTACCCGTCCAGGAACAAGCAGGCGGGGACGCACCTCTCCGCGCGGGGCAAAGCGCCCGATGACCTTCCTGTGTCCAGGTTTGATATCACCGGAGTCATCGACATGGTCGATGGACACGAAGGAGGAAGCCGGCAGCACCAGATGTTCAAGTTTGTTCCGCCTGCGATCGACGGCTTGTTCCCAGTCCGGAGGATAGAGGTCGCCTTTCGCACTTACCTCCCGTGAAAACCGCCTCATCCGTGCCGCTTGGCGTGCTGTCTGGGCAGACGAGACACGATAGAGCGGTCGGGAAAGCAGTTCCATGTCGGAGGCGAAAAACGGGAAGATCCCGATGCGCGGGTTGAGCGGTAGGGACTTCACTGCGCCTGGCCAGCGCAAATGCAGATGGGAGGCGAAAAGCGCAAGGTAAGGCAGGCGGGACCATAACGACAGGACCGGGATTCTCAAGCGGGCTGCGACAGCGGATTCCGCGACGTCGATTAACGGGCCGAGGGCTTCGTCGATACTACCAAGCTGTGGCGTATCTGTGACCGTGACTACCGTTGCCACGGCAGACCACTCCCCGCGTCCCGAGGTTCGCCGCAGGAGACGAACGGTGGGATGCAAAAGTGGGGCAAGCCTATGAGCATGGAAGCTCCACAAATCGGTTGGCAATCGCGACAGCCTTGGCCACCGCTCCGGAGGTGAGATGGTCGATGGCCCGCTCATACGATTCACGGGCCCCCTTGGTCCTGATCGGAGTCGGCAACCGAAGGGAATGGATATCGTGGGGCTCGAGCTTTGTCAGGCCGTCAGGATACCGCCGGGCTATTTCGCTGTATTGTCGGCGAACCGGTGAGGAGAGCAAAGCCAGCGCCCAGGCAGCGCGCTCGTCCATAGGCATCTTTGTTTTGGACGTGAGGAGATAGAGCGTATTGGTCGCTGCCAGTCCGCGCTTGCTGCGGAAACAAATCCATGGTCCGAGCTTCGTCATGCCGCTCAAGAAACCGATCGCATCCCCCCTGATGTCCGGCAACGAATACCACGGTTCGCGGCGGCTCAGCTTGTATCCCGCGAGATTACAGACCTTCTCACCGTGCTGAAGATAAGACCGCACCGCCTCTTGCCCCAGGGCTGTTGACGTCGGGCTAAACAGCCACACGCGCTCATCCGCTCTCAGCAAATGGCTCCATTCCGCAGAGGTCATGTACGCGGTCGTCAGTTGACGGGCCCTCGATAGCACTGGTCGGACGGACCCAAACGGAAGGCTCAGTCGCGTGCGATCGGATTCCGTGAGGAGAAAGTACCGGGCATCTCCAGTGACGCACCCGATATTGACTCCATACAACTCTGAAAATGAAGTTAGACATCCATCGCTTGGCGTGGGCTCATCGTGTCGATTCTCCCGTAATGCCACGCCAGACGTTAGCGCGCTGATCAGCCCCTGTGATGTCGCATGGTCGATGCGCACCGAGACACTGGGATCGCCCCGGTATCCCTTGGCGACTAACACCACACAGCCTTCGCGAACATGCGTGAAGAGCGGCTCCATGCACCGGTGAATGGCGACGGACTGGAACTGCCGAAGAACAGCCTGCCTGACATTGGCAGCGTACTGGGCGTAGTCCCAAGCGGCCGGAAGTACAAAGGCCAGGTTTCCTTTGTCCGCGAGAAGCCGGAGGGAGGCTGCTAGGAACGCACACCAGTAGTTGGAACGCGGCGCAAAAGATGCATCCGCTGTTCCACCGAAAGAAATGAGGGATTGCCGTAGATCAGGATGAAGCTTGCAGATGGCTACATAGGGGGGATTCGCGACAATCTTCGTAAACCGCTGTTTGGTCTGTGTGCACCACTGGAAGAAATCCACCCCCCGGACGGTGGTCGCAGATTGATCCTCCTCGCCCGCACTGGGGTCAATGTCCACACCGACGATCCTGTCCTGGCTGATGCCTTCTTCGCGAAGGCGTGCAACGAACGCGCCAGGACCAATACAGGGATCGAGCCAGTAATCAAGTGGTGTCGGCTCGAGAGCCTGGATCATCGCGGCTGCCAGTTGCGAGGGAGTGTAGACGTTGCACTCGGGTGGTGGCAGTGTCATTGTCGTGCATCCGCTATCGTGTGCCTAGTGCAAGGACCAAGGTTTTCCCGACTCGAGCACAGTCCTTCATGAATGATATGGACTGCTCGTTCGACCCCGTAGTTTAACAGAATGAATACCAGACAAGGCCGCCCACGTCAGTGAGAGCGGTGCCAGCCCAAACAAGCTGCACATATTCCAACGCCCTGACGCATTTCGGTCCGCCATCGCCCGAAGCCCATCGCCAGATTACGGGAAGACGTCAAAATGTTTGCGAGTTCGCTTGCAGTGCCGTAAACTGAAATCGTAAGACAGCGCCGGGAGGCACGGTCAAAACGGTATGAAATCGGCAACGCCTTTGCCAACAGACTTCACCAGGTCCATCCGGTATCAGCTTCCACTCGGCGCCAACCCGACCGCCGAACGGAGTCTCATCACGACCAAAGGGTTCCCGAGATGAATTCAGGAAGCGGGCTTACACAACCACCTCGATACCAGCGACCTCCGAGAAGAACGCGTGGGGGGATGCCCTTGGGATGGAGTCGACCGGAGCCTTCACCTCAAGCTGAATCGCGCCCGGATCAAGTACTCTCTATCTTCGAGCGAGCCGTTGCCAGCCCGGTATATGAGGTGAACCGGCAAGCCTGGGACGAGGTATTAGCGCTGCTGAACCTGCGGACATGCTATCAGCCCGCCGTTGCCAAGGTCCTCTCGGAGCAACGCTGGCGCGATACCAAGAACCCGCGCGCCTATGTGGCCACCGCCGCGGCGCGGGCCGCACTCTCGATGAAGTTGTTGGACTTCACTGATCGAGAGTTCCGCCGTGTTCAGGCGAGCGACATCTCCGACCGGACTGTGACTACCCATCAGTCCATATCTCCACTGAACGGTCCCGACATCATCGAAGACGCGTGCGGCGGGAATATCTACGAGCGAACCAGCGGGGGCGCACTTCGATGGGTCCCCGGCGATGATGGCGATTATCGCGAAATTCAGCCTTGGCTCCAACGCGGTGAAGAATACGATTCTGTGGATTGGGAAACGGTGGCCGCCTATGCGGTTCAGAAGCCCCGTATGGCCTGCAACTTGGCAAGAGCGCTGATTGAACGGTTCGAGTTTCGAACCGGGCGGCCGGAGGCTGTGGCTCGGGCCGATGGCAAGCTGGCAGGGGCAGAACTGGAAGCTGCCTGGAAGTGGATTGATCGCAACTGGACGGAAAGGATCGCCCCGCTATTTCGCATGGAGACTCCCCCGCGGCGACTGACGCCATCCGACGTTGAGAGGTTCCCTTTCCTGATCGACGAGGTGAGCATACGCCTCGACACCTACATTCAGTGGGATGGGTCGACATTGGCCCTGGTCCGCAAGGGTCTCACGCCAGCTTCTGATGGACTCATGCCGGCTTACGGTATCGATGCGAGTTCGTTCGAGGGTGCGCTTCGAGAATTGTGCAATCTGGCAGCGGAAGTGGCCGTGGACGGCGATCCTCTCGGTCTCTTTCATTGTTGGCCGTGTGACGGGCCAGCCACGGCAGATATGCTGCTCGTGCGAAACGCGATCCGCCACGTTGATTCTAAACAGATTTGATTCGCAGAATTCTTGCGGTCGGAAAAATGTCCCAAAATCCGGCCCTTGGCCACACGTATATATAGTAGAGGGGAAGAACAGGCCAGTTCGCTCGGCACACACCCGCTCCACAGCCGAATCGCGAGAAGACTCGCGGTATCGGAGCGCTGGCCCACATACTCCACTCCGGCAAATATAGCGTTGCAATTGCCGGGTCTGAACATCGCACCGCTACCTCAAGAACCGGCTCTCCAATACAAATCAAGAACGACCGAATGTAATCCGAGGTGTTGCTCCTATGCCGTACAACTTCGACGTAACGTCATCAATCGCCAGCGGAGGCGCGAGATGAACCTCGCAGGCCGACTGAATCATCCACCGCGGTATCAGCACGTTCCGAGAAAAGCGCGCGCGGAAATACCATCAGGATGGAGCGGCCCGGAGCCGTGTCGGGCGGCGATAGAGTCCCGCAGAGATCGCGTAACGTCGATCTTTGAACGCGCACTTGCTGGACCAATCTACGACGCGAATCGCCCAGCCTGGGACGAAGCCCTGAGTACCTTGAACCTCCGGCCATGCTACCAACCCGCCGTGATAAAGGTCCTTTCCGAAGGTCGATGGCGGAACAAGGAGAACCCGAGAGCATACGTCGGCACTGCGGCTGCACGCCAGGCTCTCGCGATGCATCTGCTGGATTTCACCGACCGCGAGTTTCGAAGGAAGCCGGGCGGTCGCGGCAGCGGTTTGGAGGATGGACCAACTGTCCGCCAGTCTATCTCGCCGCCGTGCGGCAACTTCGAAGACGGCGAACCGTTGCCGGACATTGTGGAAGGGGCGATGGACTGTCGCGATAATGAGGACCTTCCTGCGGTCGGCCATAACATCCCCCAATGGCTGCAACGGGATGAAGAATACGATGCCGTGGACTGGCTGAAGGTGGCGCGGCACGTCGCCAGGAAACCCCGAATGATTCCAGCACTTGCTAAAGCCCTGACACAGCGAGCAGCCGGTTTCAGCCGACCACGGTCAGTGACTATGGCTGCGAGCAAAGAGGAAGCCCGCGAAATCGAGGCGGCCTGGAGGTGGATAGACCGGGAGTGGCAGCGGACCATCGTCCCGCTGTTCCTTCACGAGCAACCGCCAGAAGAACCGGCAGACAGGCGGCCAACGGATGCAAAACGTAAGCAGCGGTCGTTCATACCGCCCTCGGAAGCGCTGAAGAACATCCTGGCGCGCCGGACACCGAAGCCCACCGGACTGATGTCGGGCGGGCCATCTCTTCAGGTTCAAAGGATCGAACCACGACGAGATTTGAGTCCCCGACCCAGCTGGCAGTACAGATTTGAGGATGGCGCCGGTCTTCGTGGCCTCCGTCCGAACGCGTTCGCGGTTTGGGATGGATCAACAATGATCTTGGCGCGCACCGATTCGTCCGACGGCCTGGCCATTCAAGCCAAGACACTCAACGAGGCCCTAGATCTGCTTCGAGACGAGCGGGAGCATTCCGACGAATCCGCATTAGCGAGACTGTTTCTGGGTCCTCCGAATAAAGCGTATTCACGGCGGGCTGGGGTCTACCTCGTCGAACCCCATTCACTTGATTTCAGCGACCCAGAAGAGGATACGCCCGAATCGGGCACAGACTCACAGGTATTGGCGTAGCAGCGGACATAAGAAGAGGTTCCCTATGAGTATGCGCATTGGCACAATTACGCTCATGTTGGTCTACGAGCCGACCGCTTCGACGCAGGGACCAATACCGCTCGCGCGCGTGGACGATTCCGGCTTGACCCTGCAAGTGGCAGAGTCGGCCATCGCCGCGGCCGAGGCGCGCGCATTGGAATTGTCGCAGGCAGACGAGTTCCTGGGAGAGGCCGAGCACGCAGAAGCCCAGCGGCTACGGCGCGTATTGGCGCTCTTGATTCCTGGCGTGAACCCCTGTGAACGACGTGCCCCCGATACCGTCCAGTAATTTTCACGGGCGTCCGGCGCTCTCCTTGGAATTGTCGGCAATCGATACCTGCGGTGTTTCTCGGGAGAGCGTGAATAGACGGCAAGTAGTTAACACGAAACCACTCATTCTCTTTCGTTAGCGCAGCCCCGACCAACAACCGAACCCGAATGTAATCCGACGTGTGTTCCCACGAACCTTTTCTCGTCTCCTTCTCTTCTGTTGGGCGGCGGGCAATTCCTAAAGGCAAGTTGATGGAGATCACTATGACAAACGAGGAACTTACCGCTATCCTAGCCAGGCGCGTGATGGGATGGGGCGTCGGTCCCGACCGATTCCTTACAGGCCATCGCGGGTGGATTTCGCGCTGGCGA
This sequence comes from Terriglobales bacterium, assembly GCA_021372245.1. GTDB lineage: Bacteria > Acidobacteriota > Terriglobia > Bryobacterales > Bryobacteraceae > JAJFUV01. The sequence goes on along the minus strand of JAJFUV010000048.1, from coordinate 21,813 downwards.
TTTCAGCCTACCGAAAGACTAGCGGATGCCCAGCGTCTTTTGGAGCGTGTAATTCCGCAGGAATACGCGATGGGTGCTGCTGGGAATGGGGGTTTCTGGGCTAAGGTCCGCGTTGCCGGTACTACTGGAGAAGCCCGCGAGTCATCACAGGCACGGGCAATGACGTTTGCCATCGCCCGAGCGATTGGTCTGGAGCCGGAAGGGCGCCCGAGGCCGAAGACGGGGGTGGATCGACAATGACCACCGCGACTCCTATTCCGGACATTGTCCCGCCCACCTGCGGTGGACCGTTGACTGAGAACGACTACGCCACGCTCTCATCGAGTTCCTGGATTACACGGAACGTTGCCGATGCGGCCATGTTGCGTCGGGTTGAAGCGCACGAAGGTAGGGAAGTTGTCGGCCAAAAGGGAAGCAGGGACTGCGCAGGGATTGTGATTCCGTACTATTGGCCTGGTGAACCGCGAACTTTCAATTACCGACTGCGACGAGACAATCCCGACTGGAAGTACGATGGCCAGGGCAACGCGAAGCCGGACAAGAAGTACCTGGGGGCACCTGGGAGCGCCAACCGACTCTACATTCCGCCAGGAGTCTCGGCGTACGATCTCTGTGACCTGTCGATTCCAATCGCGCTCGTCGAAGGAGAGAAGAAGGCGCTTGCCCTCTGGAGGCTCGCTTGGCACGAAACGGAGAAGCCGCGATTCATTCCGATTGCCATCGCAGGCGTCTGGAATTGGCGAGGGACAATCGGAAAGACCGGCGGACCCAAGGGCGAGAGGGTGGATGTAAAGGGCCCCATCGCCGACCTGGGCCGCATCCCGTGGGACGGGCGGCTGGTGTTCATCGTCTTTGATGCGAACGTCCACACCAATGACAGCGTGAAGTGGGCGCGGAATGGGATCGCCAAGGAACTAGCCGCGCGCAGCGCGAAAGCGCAATTCGTCAACCTCCCGGAAGACTGCGGCGTCAATGGCATAGACGATCTGCTGGCGGCGTGGGGGCCGGAGCGGGTGCTGAAACTGTTTGAAAAGCCAATTGCCGCCCCCCGCCTCCAAGTCGTACGTCCCCCTCAGTTTCAGTCAAGACCGGATGGGCTGTTTCGCGTGACGAATAAGGGCGAGCGGCTTGTCGAAACCCAGCTTTCGAATTACAGGGCTTCCATCGTCACTAACATCTGCCTCGACGACGGCGTGGAAACGAAGCGCGAGTTCGAGGTTGAAGCCGAACTCACAGGCTGCACCCGTCGCTTCCACATTCCCGCTTCAGGGTTCGCCAGCTTGGACTGGACCATCGAGCAGATGGGGCCGCACGCGATCACGTTTCCCAACCAGCGGGAGTACGCGCGCGCAGCAATTCAGTCGTTCTCGGTTACAGCGGAAGAGCGCAGGATTTACACACATAGCGGCTGGCGCAAGGTGGACGGTCATTGGCTCTTCCTTCATGCCGGCGGCGCAGTCTGCGATGCCGGGGTGGTGTCCGACGTTACTGTGCGGCTCTTGGGCGCCCTGAGCCGCTACGAACTGCGTCTCTCCGCGGGACCGGATACGCTTGCTTCTGCGGTTAAAGCCAGTCTTCGGCTGGTGGAGCTGGGATCACCGTCGATCAGTTTCCCGTTGCTGGCGGCGACGTGCCGCGCGGTGTTTGGTGAAGCCGACTTCGCCTTGCACCTGGCGGGAGAAACCGGCGCATTCAAAAGCGAAGTGGCGGCGCTCCATCAGCAGTTCTTCGGGGCTGGCATGGATCGGCTGCACCTACCAGGCGCGTGGTCTTCGACGGGGAATGCTCTCGAGGCGCTGGCCTTTCATGCGAAGGATGCGCTATTCGTGATCGACGATTTCGCGCCGCAGGGTAGCGGTACTGACGTCGCGCGTTATCACGCCGCGGCAGATAGAGTGTTTCGCGCAGCCGGAAACCACGCTGGTCGCGGCCGCCTGGACTCCACCGCCAAGTTGCGGGAGTCAAAGCCGCCGCGCGCGTTGATCGTTTCCACTGGCGAAGACATCCCACGCGGCCATTCGGTTCGGGCGCGGCTGCTGATCCTGGAGCTTCCAAAGGGCGGCATCAAAGTCAGCGATCTCACCAAATGCCAGAGAGATGGACGGGAAGGTCTCTACGCCCAGGCCATGGGTGGCTTCGTGCAATGGTTGGCTGGCCGCTACGACGAGGCGCGGGCCACGTTCGACCGGAAAGTCTCAGAGTATCGCGCCGCTGCCCTGCGCAATTCAGCTCACGCTCGCACGCCGGAGATCGTCGCAAACCTGCAAGCCGCCTTCGAGTTGTACCTGGAGTTCTGCGTCGCGTCCGAAGCTGTGGACGGTGCCGGACGAGACCACCTAAGCAACGAATGTTGGGAGGCCCTCCGCGCGGCCGCGGCGGCACAGGCCAAACATCAAGCGGCAACCGAGCCGACCTCGCGTTTTCTGGAATCACTGCGGGCATGCCTTTCATCTGGGCGGGCGCATTTGCAGTCGCGCGATGGCACAAAGCCGGACCGATTACCGGGGGCTTGCGGCTGGCGCTCTACCGGTATCGATAATTTCTCCCCTTTTGGGGACTGCGTCGGATGGGTGGACGGTGACGCCATCTATCTGGAACCCACGGCGGCCTATCGGGTCATCCAGACTGCCGGACGGGATGTCGGCGAACAGTTGGCGGTTACTGAGCAGACGCTGAAGAAGCGGCTTCACGAGAAGGGCCTCCTCGCCTCAATCGACGAGAAGCGCCAGACGCTGACCATTCGGCGATCCATTGCCGGCTCCTCCAAAGATGTCTTGCACTTTCTTCGAAGCACCATCCTGCCGGAAGCGCCGTACGACGAGGATGATGATGACCGGTGAGCGGCAGCACGATGTCGGGTTCTTAGCTCGAAATGTCGGGCGGCTGTCGGGTTTTTTGGAAGAACCCGACGCGATTGTTGGTAACAGAATCAGTTGCTTAGGCCAGAAATGTCGGGAATGTCGGGTTTTTCTATCAGGAGAGAGCCCCGGAGAATATTGGAGAAACCGCCGATTGCGCTCTAGATCCGCTCAACTCTCTGATAATACGGGACTTGAATGATGCTGCAAGCTGAAGGTAACCTCCAGAAGCTAGCCGGAGGTATACGAGTGAAAGCACGGGTACAGCATCCCCAGGTCAAGGTGCGGAAGGACCGTCCGGGCTGGCCCTGGATATTCCGTTACCGGGCGGAAGAGGTTCAGCCCGACGGTTCCGTCAAGACCTTGAGGAAGTACGGCGAGATCGCGCCGAGCAAGGGCGAGGGCGCCATCACCAAGAAGCAAGCCGAGATTGAGCGTGATAAATTCCTGGCCAAGCTGAACGCACCCACCGTCGAGCAGGCTGTCCAACAAGTAGCTGCGACCGGCGTGGCGCTCCTCTCCGAGGTGACGGCGATGTACGAGCAGGGCTACCTTGGCCGGACAGACCAGATCGCCAAGCCGACCCGCGAAAAGGAGACCTTCTACCTGAACCAATACATCGTTCCGCGGTGGGGGAAACTCCGTCTAAACCAAGTGCAGCCGCAGGCGGTAGAAGACTGGCTTCACACGGCCTTCGGCTCCTACTGGACAAGGCACGGCGTGCGCGCGATCATGATCCGCATCTACAAGTACGCAGAGGGACACGGGCTATGGGAAGAGGGCAAACGGAGCCCTATCAGCAAGGCGAAGCTCGGCCAGAAGCGGTACAAGAACGAGCGGCGCATCCTCTCGTTCGATGAGACCGCTCGCGTGCTGGCAATCCTCGAAGAACCCTACAAGCTCGTTATCGAAATCTGTATCGCCACTGGCGCGCGGATCTCAGAGGTTCTGGGGTTGAAGTGGAAGCACGTGAACCTGGATGCCGCGACAATCAAGATCGAACAGCGCGTCTGGCACCAAGAGGTCGGCTGCCCCAAGAGCGAGGGTAGCAGGCGCGTTTTGGGAATCGGCGATCTGGCTGGGCGCCTCCGGACCAAAGCCGCCGAGGACAAGGCCGTGCCGGATTCATTTGTCTTCCAGCAGAAACGGGCGCCAGGTAAGCCACTCTGGGACTCGGGCGTGCGAGACGCACTCCATCAGGCTGCGGAAGCCGAGGAATGCGACTTCCCAGGACTGGGGCCGCACTCCTTCCGGCGCGCCAATATCACGTGGCGGCAGCAGGTGGGAGGCAGTGCCATCGAGGCCTCCAAGATTGCCGGCCACAGCGATCTGGAAATGACGGGCGAATACACCTTCGTCACGCCCGAACGGCAAAATGAGCTCACCATGCTGATTCAGCAGAAACTTGCAGCCGCGGCACCACTTTCGAAAACGCGTCCGACATCAGTTCCGCAGGCATCCCCCCTCCTCAGTGCCTTACCCGAGTCTCCCCTCATTCAATAGATGCGGTCCATCGCTGGTCTGAACAGCGTCCACGCAATCCGACATATGCCGACACTTGGCAGCAACAAAACATGGGTGTGCGGACTTGTTTGATTGATGGTACGCTTCTCACAGGCCCTTTGCGACAGAAGCGCTCCGCAAGTTGCGATGTCTAGACCTGATAAGGAAATTCGGGACCCAATTCACGGATTCGTGAAGCTCACGCCGCTGGAGCAAGACATTATTGACGTTCCCGCGTACCAGCGACTGCGGCGAATTCGGCAGCTTGCACTGACCGATATGGTGTATCCCGCAGCGAATCACACGCGATTTGAGCATTCGCTAGGCGTCATGCACGTGGCAAGCCTGATGTTTCGACAGATTCGTGCGGAGATTGAGCGAATCAAACCTGGGAATGCGTTGTTCAGCAGCGACGATCTGGATAAGGCTGAAGCGATGTTGCGGCTCGCAGCGTTGCTGCATGATGTCGGCCATGCCCCCTTTTCTCACGCTGGGGAAGATGTGATGCCGACAATCGCCGGGGAAAAGAAGCGATACGACCACGAAGACTATACCGCCGCGCTGATCAGCCACTTCTTCGCGGATGTCCTCAAGAATCACCCTCACAATGTTCATGGAATTTCGGCCGAAGAACTCTGCGCTTTCTTGGGCCACGGCAATCCGCCGAAAAATATGCTGTTTTGGCGTGAACTGGTCAAAGGGCAGATGGACGCCGATCGGGCTGACTACCTTCTCCGCGATTCATACCACGTGGGAGTTGCCTACGGACGGTACGATCTACTACGGCTCATCGCAACGCTGACAGTGGCGCCGCATCCAGAAAACGAAGGCCTCATCGTTGCTGTTGACGATGGCGGTATCCAAGCGGTCGAGGGACTGATCATCGCTCGGTATATGATGTTCACGCAGGTGTATTTTCATCATACGCGACGGGCCTATGATCATCACATTACCGAGGTACTGAAGTATGTGCTCCAGGAGGATAGCCGAGTTCGAGGGGGGCAACATTGCTCGGTATTTCGCCCTCCGGATGCTCCGACTCACGAGGAGACCTTGGAGAACCTGAGGCGGTATGTTTCGTGGACCGATGCGGTAGTTTGGGATTCAATCGATAATGGTAGGGCCGGCGATCACGGCGAACTGATTCGGCTACGCCGGCACGACCGGGTGGTGGCGCGAACCGGTGCGGTTCCGACACCAAAGGAAGTGCTGGTGCTCCAGCGGGATGTGCTGCCGAAAGTCCAGGAGTTGGGAGGCTGGCTCGATTTGGCAGAAGGTGCCTGGTACAAATTTGATCGATCCGGTATCTATGTCACGGATGGGAAGAAAAGCATGGAACTCCCAGACTGTTCGGCTGTTGTGAAAGGCCTGGAGCCGATGTTCCAAGCCAGAATTTATGTTCCGCTAGATGGAGAAGAAAAAGCGAAGATGGTGGTACAATAGATGAGGGTCCCCAATGAAACTTCATTTTGAACTCCCCTGGGAACGGTACGCGTTGATCGCGGAGATCGTTAAGCGCTTTCAAGCTGCCAATTTTCGACTGGGCAAGACGGCCTTACAGAAGATGGTTTTCTTGCTTCAGCGAGCCTTCGGCGTCGAGATCGATTATCAATATACCCTCTACACGTATGGCCCCTATTGCGCGGATGTCGCACGTGATCTGGACACTGTTGCAGTTTTTGGTGGTGCCCAAGTGCTTTGCGATCTGTCATTTGGCGGCTACGTAATCACTCCCGGCCCAACCAATGAGGAAATACGCGAGCGTTCTCGTCCGTTTTTGGACGGCATCGGTTCTCAACTGGACCGGCTCGTTTCCACGTTCGGGAGTTTCAACGCAAAAGAATTGGAGCTTCGGTCAACGATTATTTTCCTTTCGAAGCCGGGCCTTCTCCGACAGGATCTGATCCGGCAGGTCTTCGAAGTGAAACCCCATTTTGCCGAGGCGACGATTGCGCAAGCGGTTGGGGAACTCGAAGCTTTAGGCTACGTGCACTTCTAGCGGTCGGCTGTCGGCGCTTGGTGCATTTCGCGACGCGTTCCAGAGAAGTCCTCGCGGGTTCCTTTCCTTTGCTCTTGTGGAGTCCAAGTGGAGTCCAAACCATTCGTCACCGAGCTTTGGCGTCCATTTGGCGTCCAAATCGCACCGCCGCAAGTCTTTTGTTTTCAGCAGTGGCTGTCTGTAAGTGATTGATATTTTTTGCTTGGGGTGCAAGAGGTCCCGGGTTCAAATCCCGGCGGCCCGACCAAACTTCCTCAGTTTCTTGATCTGCAAAGGTCTTAGAACCTCAATAATTCTGGCAGCAGCAGAAGCGGTTTGATGTATACTGGCACCGTCCGGGACACCCAAAATGGAGGTTCCGATGAAGAACGCACTCGTGCTGAGACAGACGGTTGCGGTGGGTGCTCTGGCGTGCCTGATCTCTACCCAGGCACCGGCGGAGGAACTTCGTCTGCACTGGAATGAACTCGCGCCAGTGGTGACCGGCAAGAAGGTGTGGATGCCAGTCGGCGGCAAGGCCAAAATCGTGGGGACGGTGGAGGCGGTGGAGCCGGCTTCGCTGAGAGTCCAGGTCACGAAGACTTCCGACCGAAAGGCCTATCCGAAAGGCCTCGTGTCGATCCCGCGTTCGGAGATCTCCTCCATTCAGGTCAACAAGCCAGCCGGCCACAAAGGACTCATCATCGGTACCGTCGCCGGCATTGGAATCGCGGCCGCTGCCGGGGCTACCATTGGCGCCATCAGCCGCAACGAAGGAACCTCCGACCCGCCGGTCCTAGCCGCGGCGATAGCCGGCCCGATCGCCATCGGGTTGGCCGTGGGCTGGCTGATTGATAAAGCCGCGCACCGCGGCGGAAAGCGCGTCACCCTGATCGCCGACTGACTGAAAAGCCCGAACCTGTTCATAAGTGTGCGCGCGTCAGCCTCAACCCCGTGGAAACGGGTACATCTTGCCCTGCCCTCCTCGTGGTACTTGGGACGACGCCGAGGAATAAGGGAGGCGGACGGGACGTGCCTCCCCAACGTAGTCGGCGGCTTGGATATCGTCTTCACCCCGGCGCCCTTCGCCGCCGTCGATGGATTCCGCGTGCTTCGCCAACCAGTTGCCGTTTCGTAATATCAACGTTCACGTTGATCCTTGCACTTGGAGAGTTCATTCCCGGGTGAACGTTCCGTCTGTCCCCGAGGCTAGGAGAAAGGTGGCATGCAGGGGTGGTGCATCGTCTCCTCAAGAACAGATCGCACAATGTCTGATCTGCTTGTGACGGTTTTGGTGTTACGCCGGATATGTTCTACCGTCTGATATACTCTCGGATGCTCTAGCGAGGCGGTCTGCCTGACGGAGTTGCAATGACACTTGAGTCGAAAGACTTTATCCTGCTGCTTTTGGCTATTCCGATAAGCATAGCGGCCAATCTCGCGACACCCGCGATAAAGAACTGGGCTGCTACCCTAAACGAAAGATTGCGGAAGCGAAGGATTCGGGGGCTGGAGGCCGAACTGACGCGCTATGAACAGATGTCGTCCTCTGACCGCTATCTGTTTCTACACCTCATCCACCGGCTCGCGGCGGCACTCAGCATGACCGTGGTGGCGGGATCGATATTGGTTGTGATGACCTATTGGTCCTTCGTCGACAGGTACGCCCTGATGTTCGCGTATCCCTACTTGGTACTTTGCAGCAACATGTTCATACCCGTCTCCCACATTTGCATGAGGGCGAAGGACGACAACTTCGAGCGTATCAAGGCGAAGACTCGGGCGGATATCGAAAGGCTCCGGGGGAGGCTTTCCGATGCGAGCTCTTGTTATCACGACTGAATGGGCACACAACAAGACTCTGATCGTCGGAGTGTGCAGCAAGACTTTTTCTGTGACGACAACGTAGCCCCGAAGTGCAGCCGCATCGGCAACTCAGAGTGACGCCCTTACACTGCGTCTGCACACTGTGCACACGCAGCCACAACATGGTTCCATACAACGTTGGGACTAGCGAAGGCGTTGTTTGGCGAGTCCCTCTTTGCCGAATCTAGGCTAGGCACGTTGATCCGCCCCTTCTGCCAGCACCTCACGCAGAGTTCCGATGCGGTTCAGCCACTCAATGAGCTGGTTCCAACCAGCGATGGTTAGGGACGCCAATTCCCCATCAGGTTTCAAATCCCTGTGCCCTTGCTGAAGTGCGTCATGAGCACTTCCGGTTGCAGGCGGCGAACAAATTCCGTTTCCACGCAGACGCAGGGGCCGTAATCGAGCTGCGCGTCCGGCCATAACGTCCGAACCATGCGCGGGGTCTCCTCCCTGTCGGCCAGCTCGTGTTCGAGCGCGATCGACATGCGCGGGCGGTGTTTTTCGACCGTCAGCCTCGCCCCGGCGAGCGCCTTCCTCTCCGCGCCTTCGACGTCCATTTTGATGAAGTCGACGCGGTCCAGCTTGAGTTCGGCGGCAAGAATGTCGATCGTCGTGAGCCGCACGCGCGGTCCCGGGCGGCTGCCCGGGAACTGGAGCGCCACGCTGTCTCCGCCGGATTGATCCTCGTAAATCCTGAGGTCGCGCTCCTCCTCCCTGTCCCACACGCCGTTCGGATAGACGATCACGCGGCCCGTCTTGATCTCGGCGTCGAAGTTGCGGCGCAGGCACTCCAGATTTTGCGGCGATATCTCGACGGCCACCACCAGGCGCGCGCCACGGTCCAGGGCATGGCGGGTAAACACGCCCACATTCGCGCCGCAATCGAGCACCACGTCCCCGTTTTGCACGCCGTGGGTCCCGCTCTCGTACACGCCGCGCCCCCGGTCGACGACCATCTCCGCCATCACCGCGTGATTGCGCCGCGGGATCCAGTACCGTCCCTGGGTGGTCTCGACAAGTTCCAGGCCGCCATCGGTGGCCACAATGCGCTCCGCTTCAATGGCCTGGTCGATCAGCGCGGCCGTCTCCCGGTATTCCGTCACCCGCATCCATACCTGCCGGAGCGGGCAGAGGGAGTCTCGCGACCAGGCGAACCGCACGGCGTCGGCGGCTTTCGATTCACGCATCCAGTAACCTGCGCCGGCCAGCAGCGCACTTAGCCCGAGGAAGGCCCCGGCAGTTTTCCACTTCATTAACATTTCCTAATCAAATTGTTACTACCCAGCATGTTGTGACGCACGATTTCCACCGGCAATCATAGGTAAGCGCGCCGCGAAGACGCTATGATGAAACTAGGTCTTGGGTAGCTGCAACATCAATGCCTTCAGTAATCGTACTGCATGACAGCCTTCTATGAGTAACCGCACACTTGGGTCCCTTATCCGGGCCGCCTTCCTGCAGATGGTGTGGAAGATACTTGCCGCCGGAATAGTTTTGGCGCTTCTGTTGCCCACGGTTCTGTTCGGCCAGCCGCCGGCGCGTCCGGCAGGTCCCGCCTCGGTCCTGATTGTCTTCGACGAACCCGTGAAGACGACAGACCGGGCCTACTTACACGCCCTCAACCTCGACAACCTCTTAAGCCACTTCCAGCTCAAAGCACATCTGGAACCGATGGCCACCTACGCTCCCGGCCAGTTAGGGCGATACCAAGCTGCTTTCTTCATTGCCGCAGGACGCAACACGGTCGTGCCGCCCGCGCTGTTGAACGACATCCGTTCGAGCCGCCGCCCATTTACGTGGTTGGGAGGGCACATCGGGCAACTGCTTGCCAATGAGGATGCGCGGAAGCAATTCGGTTTCGCCTTCCAGTCGTCCGTGTCGGAAACCGGCCTGAGCGTGGAGTACAAAGGCACGCTGCTTCTCGACTCGGAACCCGAAGTGGACCTGGTTGCGCCGTACGGTCCGGCGCCGGCTAACGTGCTGGCCCAGGTACGCCGCGCCGATTCGAGCGTGGCGCCCTACGTCCTGCGGAAGGACAAGTTCTGGTATTTCGCCGACTCGCCGTTCTCTTACATGGAAGAAGGCGGCCGCTATCTGGTCATTTGCGATCTGCTGCACGACATCCTGGGGATCCAGCATGCGTATTCGGCACGCGGGCTCATCCGCATTGAGGACGTGAGCGCCGAAAGCGACCCGGACGATCTGAAGCGCGTCGCCGACGCCCTCGCCGAGCGGCACGCACCTTTCCAGATTTCGCTGATCCCGATTTACCGCGACCCGACTAAGGCGGTGGAAATCAGGCTGGCCGAACCCACAGGCATTGTCGACGCGCTGCACTACATGGTTTCCAAGGGCGGCACGCCGGTGATGCACGGCGCCACGCACCAGTATCGCGGCGTGAGCTCGGACGATTTCGAATTCTGGGATGAGATGCGAGACTCGCCTATCGCGGGAGACTCCGCGGCGCACATCATGCGGCTCCTTCGATTCGGCCTCGCGGAGTGCTTCCGCAACGGCATCTTCCCGGTGGCCTTCGAAACGCCGCACTACGGCGCGTCGGAGGTCGACTACCGCACGTTCCGCCAGGTCTTCAGCGCGTCGTACGACCATCCGCTCGTCGTACAGCGCGGCGGCACGGGCCAGGCGTTCCCGTATCCAGTCGTGGATCGTTACGGCCGGTTCATCATTCCCGAGGACCTGGGTTACCTTCCTCAAGACAATCCGAATCCTGAAACCGTGCTGGCGACCGCGCGGCGTATGCGCGTCGTGCGGGACGGCATTGCCTCGTTCTACTTCCATCCATTCCTGGAGACCGAACTGCTGGAGAAGGTCGTGGACGGCATCCGGAGCCAAGGCTACCAGTTCATCTCGATACGCGACTTCACACCCCAGGTGAATTGCGAGGGCAGCTACGCGGTTCTTACCGCCTCCGGCGTCACGCATGTCTCGCCCAAGGACGAGTACTGGAGAATCCGCCAGTACGACCGCTCGGGCAGGTTGATCAAAACGGAGGTGTCCGCCTCGCGCCTCAACACTCCCATGGAGATCCCGGTCAAGGTAGTGCCCCAGGGCTGGACCGCCGTCGATTGCTTGCGCGACCTCCCGCCCGACGTTGAACCCACGACCATGTGGACCGGCGGCTGGAGCGAATATTGGACCCGCTTCCGGGAGTGGTTCTCCAAGCCGAAAAAACCGGAAACGCCCATTAGCGGCAAGCAAGCCTGGCTGTTATGGGCGGACAAAACCACGCGGGAAGACGCTTTTGACCAGCAAAGCCACCAGGCCGCGCTGACAACCACCGGATTCCGCGTAAACCTGGTCAGGGTCGCCGACCTGAACCACGCCCCGGGGGACACCCGGACCGTAATCGACGTGCCGCGGGCTGCCGCCGCGCTCCTTAACAACGCGCAGCGAAACGCTTTGGTCAAGTACGTGGCCGGCGGAGGCGCCGCGATCTTTGAAGGGTATCAACCGTGGCTTTCCGCGATCGGGTTGCGCTACACCAGCCGTGAAGTACCGGTGATGTCTGTCGCGGATCCCATTTACAACATGCCCATCAGTTGGCGGCCGCGCGCGACAGTCAGGGAATTCACTTATCCGGAAGCAGCGCGTGTGCTGCTTTCCGATCCTGGCACGGGCTTACCCCTGGCGATCTCCGGCAGGCACGGCAGCGGACGATACATCTACCTGGCCACAAGGTTGGATCCATTCACCCCTTACGCCAGCAGCCGCTATCCCAATCTGCCCCAGTACATCGTGGAGAGCTTCGGAGCCGCCACACCGCTGCGCGCTCGCCGCATGGAAGCGTATTTCGATCCCAGCTTCCGTCCGGGAGCGGATCTGAACCGGCTGGCAGCGAATTGGCGGAGGTCCGGCATCAGCACGGTCTACGCCGCGGCCTGGATTTTCACCCGTGAGTTCAGTTTCCCTTACGAAGAGTTCGTTCGCGCCTGCCATCGTAACGGTGTGTCCGTGTACGCCTGGTTCATGTTCCCGGCGGTCACTCCCCGCATGTGGGAGGAGCATCCGGAGTGGCGCGAGAAGACCGCCAGCCTTACCGATGCGCGCATCGGCTGGCGCTACCTGATGAACTTCCAGAATCCCGATTGCTATCGCGCGGCCATGGAGTGGATGAATACCATGCTGCGCAGCCACGATTGGGACGGCGTCAACATCAGCGAGCTGAATTTCGATGGCGACACCGTACAGCCGTACCAACCCGGAAACTTCGCGCCCATGAACAAGGAAGTCCGGGAGGCATTCCGCGCCGCGAACCACTTCGACCCCATACAGATCTTCCAACCCGGCTCGCGCTACGACCATTCGGTCAACCGCGCTGCCCTGGACAAGTTCCTGCGTTTCCGCGAGGATATCGTCATCGATTGGCACCGAAAGATCCTCACCGAGATCGAACCGTTGCGGCGCGAACGCGGATGGGAAGTGATCGTTACGGCGCTTGACAGCCTGCACAGTCCCAATGTGCGGCCTGCCCTGGGCCTCGACACGAAGCGGCTCGTCGATCTGATGAAGGAGTATCCCTTCACGCTGCAGCTCGAAGATCCCTCCGAGTATTGGAACAAGGCGCCGGACCGCTATCTGCGATTCGCCGAGACCTACAAACCGCTTATATCGGACCACAGCCGGCTGATGTTCGACGTCAACGTAGTGCCGGATCGCGGCCTGCAAGGCACTTCCCTGGCGCTGGCCACGGCTACCGGGACCGAACTCGCCCTCACGATGAAAGCCGCATCCGCTGTTTCCGGGCGGGTGGCGGTTTACTCCGAGTACACCGTACCGGCTCACGACTGGCCCATTCTGTGCACAGCACTCGCGGCACCGGCCCGGCTGGACCTCATAGGCAAAGAACAGTGGCGCCTGGAGAGCCCCTTCCCGGTGCTGTTTTCGCTGGGCCGCAGAGTGCCATTCCTGGTGGATGGCCGCTCCTGGCCGGTGCTTTCGGTCGATGACGCGTGGCTGCCTCCGGGGCAGCATACTATCGGCATCGAACACGGCTGGCGTACGTGGTTGCTTCCGAGCGGCGCGCCGGTGCACCTGGTCGCCTCGACTGCGGGCATCTTGCAGACCCACGCCCTGCAACAAGGCATTGAAGTCCACTACACGAGTCCCGGCCGCGCCGTGTTGATGTTCGACAAGCAGCCGATGGACGTTTATGTGGACGGGGCACGGACCGAAGCGCGCGCTGAAATCGCCGGCGCCGGCTGGTCGGTAGTCTTCCCGGCCGGTTCTCACGCAGTCCGCATCATCACCGATACGAAGGCCGGCGTGGCCGTGAACACCTGGGGGTGGTTCACCAGTTGGATTATTGGCGGCCTCGGCGTCCTGGCGACCCTGTTCATGATTGGCGCGTATGCGCGGCTTAAGTTCCGGCGGATCGTCCGCCAGCGGGAGAGTCAGTAATGCGGGCGAATCTCGTCGTTGACATCTTCTTCCTGTTATCGGTCACCATCATCTGGTTCATGGTGGGCTACCAGATCGTCCTGTTTCTGTTCGGCCATCTGTATTACCGGCGCACGCGCGAAGGCACCGAAGGCCCGGCTCCGCTGGCCGACGCGGACTGTCCCGGCGTATCGATCCTGATCCCGTGCCGCAACGAAGAGCGGGTGATCGCATATACGATCCGCGCGCTGCTCGCCCTGGACTACCCCAAGAGCCAGATTGAAATCGTCATCATCAACGATGGCAGCACGGACCGCACCGCCGAAGTTGCAAACGAGTTCAATTCCATCGCCCGTGTGCAGGTGGTGAATGTGCCGCCGGAGAAGGCGGCGCGCGGCAAATCCTCCGCCTTGAACTACGGGATCAAGTTCGCCAGCCACTCGATCATCGCCATCTACGATGCCGACAACATCCCCGAGCCCGGGGCGCTGCGCCCGCTGGTTTCGCAGTTGATCGCCCATCCGAAGCTGGCCGCGGTCATCGGCATGTACCGTGCCTGGAACCGGCATCGCGCGCTCGTCACGCGCTTTATCAACATCGAGGGCATCGCCTTCCAGTGGATTCTGCAGGCGGGGCGATGGATGCTGCTGCACGTCACCACGCTGCCCGGCACCAACTACGTCATTCGCCGCGAGGTAGTCGAGGAACTGGGTGGCTGGGACGAAGAGGCTCTTACCGAGGACTCCGAACTGAGCATCCGCATCTACCAGGCCGGCTACGAGATTCAATTCATCCCCAATTCGGTCACCTGGGAGCAGGAGCCGGAGCGGCTGGGGCACTGGTTCCGCCAGCGCCGCCGCTGGGTTCGTGGCTCCAATTACGTGTTCCGGAAGTTCGCAGGATCGCTGCTGAAGGCCAAGCCCAGGCGGATCGGTTTCGAGCTGCTCTATTCGCTCTCGCTCTACTACATCTTCTTTGTAGCTATCGTGATTTCCGATGTGCTGCTGATCCTGCTTGCCACCGGGGTGGTCCACCTGAGCATCGCCGGACCGTACGGACTCATCTGGATCGTAGCGTTCACCACCTTCGTACTGCAACTCGTCATCGCGCTCGGCTGCGAACCGGGCGAGGACTCGCCCAAGAACATCCTGCTGGCGTGCCTTATGTACTTCACGTACGCGCAGTTGTGGATACCGCTGGTGGCCGCGGGGGTCTACGACGATTTCATCGTCGGCCGCGCACATAAATGGGACAAAACCAAGCGATATGAAATGAGCAAGGCAAAGTAAGGCACCGGCGGGCGCACGCCATGCCTTCACGCTCCCGAATGTGTTAAGTTCTTAGCTGAAATGAGAGTTTTCCACGCCTTGAGAACCTGCATCCCGGCGGCGGCATTTTGCCTATGCCTGTACGGGCAAAACGCGCCCAACGGCGCCGCGCCGGTCGAAGCGAAGGGCTTGCCGCCAAGAGCGGCTCCGACCGATTATCAGTCGCGCGGCACGGCGGGAAAAGTAACGATCGCAGCCGAGTTCAAAGGGCACGCGATCCCGACCGAAGAGGCGACTCTCAAGTCTGAGGAATACGTCGTCGTCGAGGTGGGCTTGTACGGCTCGGCAGGAGAGCGGCTGACCATATCCTTCGACAATTTCTCGCTGCGCCTCAACGGGAAGAAGGACATCCTGCCTAACGTGCCGTACGGCCTGGTGCTCGCCACCGTCAAGGATCCCGAGTGGCAGCCGCCCAAGACCGACTCGAAGCCCAAGACCAGTTTCGGGGGAAGCGGTCAGGCGGGCGAGTCGGAGCCGTACAGGGAGCCCAAGGTTCCTCTCGAGCTTCAGCGAGCCATGAACAAGCGTGTTCAGAAGGCCACGCTCGCCGAGGGCGACCGCGCTCTGCCCCAGGCAGGCCTGCTCTACTTCCAGTACCGCGGAAAGACCCAGAAAATCCATTCGGTTGAGCTGATTTACTCCGGTCCGGCGGGCCAGGCGACCATCCCTTTGCAGCCGTAGGATTCCTCTAGCGAATCCCGCTCCATCTCTGGCATCATGAACGGGTCAGTCGATTGCCGTTCAAGGGTGCCCAACAGATGAAGCGAACGATCCTGTTATTCCTCGCGGCTTGCGCCATGCCCCTCGCCGCGCAACCGCCGGAGTTCCCGCGCTTTTCCTTCGCCGGCCACGACGCCGAAGCGCAATTGCTGTCGAATTACCTCTGGTATCACTTCAGCACACGGCTCGGGCACGGCAGCGTGCTTTTCAATCAGGAGTACCTGACCGCCAGCGACACCTGGATGGCCGGCGCACTGCACCCAGGCTGGACCGCCCCCATCCAGCGCATCCTGCGAGACGACCTGCTCGGGATCCGCATGGACGATGACGGCTACATCTGGACCAATCAGCACTTCTCGCACGCCCACGATCAGGGCTGGCCGTTCCCCATGTGGACCAACGCTCCGGCCGGCGACAAAGGGTACACCGCCGGCTGGCACTTCCAGGACGACGGCCCCGGTTGGGTTTGGGAACACTTCCTGCGGCGGCGGCCGGATTCCCGCTTCGGTCGCGCGAAGGCCATCGAGGGCTGGGAACTCGACCACGTGCGTTCGCTGGGGATCCGGGACAAGAAGTGGCAACTGGAAGCCGACGGCGATTCCCCGTGCATCACCACCCCTGCCGATGTGACCATCGACGCCTTCAACGCCCCGTTCGTGCAGTTGCGCTGGAAGCGCGATCCCGCGTCGCCCGCCGGCCGCCCGCCGTACATCGAATGGCTGCGCGAACAGGATACCGGGTACAGCGCCGAACGCCGCGTCTATCTGCCGTTGACAGGCGGCAACCCGGACTACGAGAAGATCTCCGGCACCACTCACAGCCAGGCGGCCATGTACCGCCACCCTTTGTGGAACGGCCGCATCAAGCGCATCCGCATCGCGCTGGCGCCGGGCGAGAGCCACGCACAGTTCGCCATCGATTCCTTCTTCACCGCTTATGACACGCGCCACACCATCAACAACCCCATTTATGTTCTGGCCTCATGGAATTACTTCCAATGGACCGGCGACATCGAGTTTCTGGCGCGCGTCATGAATCAGATGCGCCGCGCGGTGCGCTATCAGCAGACCGTATTGGGCGGCCTGGAGTTCAACCACATCCGCAACCGCTGGCCCGGCCACGACGGCCTCGCCGGATACACAACGAAGTCCGATGGCTCCAAGCAGATGCACTACGGCCACGGCATCGGCAACAACTACTGGGACATCATGCCCTTCGGCTGGGACGACATGTACTCGACATCGCAGTATTACGCCTCCCTTTTGGCCATGGCCGAAGCCGAACAGGCCGTCCGCGACAATCCGGGTTGGGGCATCCCAATCAGCGATGAAGCCCTGGATCCGGCCGCGCTTCGCCGCCACGCCGCCCAGGTGAAGCGCACGGCGAACGAGAAGTTCTGGAGCAAGAAGACCGGCCGTTTCGTCGCCTGCATCGACAAGGAAGGGAATGCGCACGACTACGGCTTCACCTTCCTGAATCTAGATGCGATTTGGTACGGCATCGCCTCGGACCGCCACGCCGCCGAGATCATGGACTGGATGAGCGGCCGCCGCATCGTCGAGGGCGACACCTCCACCGGGGGCGACATTTACCACTGGCGGTTCGGCCCGCGTGCCACCACGAAGCGGAACCTGGAGTGGTACGGGCAGGGCTGGACCCGGCCGGAGAAGATCCCTTGGGGCGGGCAGGTGCAGGACGGCGGCGCCGTGTTGGGGTTTTCCTTCTATGATCTGTGGGCGAACCTCAAAGTGCTGGGACCTGGCCGCGCCTGGCAGCGCCTGTCGGAAATGCTGGCTTGGGAGAAGGATGTCTGGGCCGAAGGCGGCTACCGCAAGTATTACGAGGGCGGCAAGCACGGGAGTACGCTGCAAGGTGGAGGCACCGCCGGCGGCATCGGCATCGATGCGGAATTCTTTGAAAGCAGCCTGGTGCCGTCCATCGTGGTGTACGGTTTTCTCGGGCTTCAGCCGCAGGCGTCCTCACTGCGCATAGAGCCCCGCCTGCCCGCCGCCGTGCCCGAAATCGGCGTGACGAATCTGATGTACCGGGGGACGCGGCTGGACGTGAAGGCTTCCGCGCGGAACCTGGAGATCGTCTTGAAGGGAAGGCCGGTGGATTCTCTCCGCCTGGACGTTCCGGGTGGTTGGAAGCTTGCTGGCGCCGCCGCGACCCAGGCGTCTTTCACTCTGGCCGAGGCCGGCACGTACCGCTTCGAGCGCGTCTCAGAGCGGTGAAGGGAAGTGGGTTTCCGAACCGGTCCAAAAGGACTTCGTGGGCAATTCGGAACCGGGCAGTTCTATCACGCGCGGACGCACGACGATGACGGCCTCATTCGCATCGCGCTCACGCGTGTTCGTGCGCAGCAGCGGGCCCAGCAACGGCAGAGATGAGAGGCCGGCTATTCCGCCGATGGTGCGCGCCTCGGAAGCGGTCATCAGTCCCGCGATCACGGCGTACTCGCCCGACGCCAGGCGCACCTGACTTTTCAACTTGCGGTTGGCGATCACGGGAATATCGTTGACGCTCTCGCCCGTCAGAACCTTGAACTCCGCCTCGACATCCAGAGTGACGTCGTCCATGCCATGGATGCGGGGTGTCACCTTCAACACGAAGCCCAGGTCCTCGAACGAGAAGCTGGGCGTCAGCGCCAGCACGTTGCTGCCAACCTGCGCCGTGCTGCCGTAATTTCCCGTCATGATGGGATACTTGTCTCCGACGTGGAACTGCGCCGCCTGCCCGTCCAGGGCACGCACTTCGGCCCGCAGCATCGTACCTCCGCTTGACCGGCTGGCGTTGGCCACCGCCGTTGCGCTGGCGATTCCTACAGCCATCAGCGAGGCGCCGCCACCGAAGGACAAGTAGCTGGTGTAGCCCGACGGAAAACTCGTTATGGCGTTGGTCCAAGGCTTGCCCGTACTTACCAGTGGGAACGAGGTGGGCAGGGAGATCCCGAACGAAGTGGAAGAGGAGCGGCTGACCTCCAGGAGTTCGATTTCTATCTCGGCCTCCGGCCGGTGCCGCAACAGTTGCGCAAACAGCATTTGCGCGCCCTCGATCTTTGAAACGCGATCGCGCAGAAACACCAGGCGCCGCGTCGAGTCAACGAACAGGCGCCGGATTTCGAAGGTTTGTTGCACGGTCCGCGCCAGCTCCTGCGCGTCCTGCACCGAGACCGGCTCCGGAATGGGGACCACCACCGCCGCCATCGGCTCCACCTCGTTGCGCTTCTGCACATTGTCCTTGACCACCAGCATCAGGCGGCCGGCCAGTGGCACGACGAAGCTGCCGGTGGCGATTTCCAGGGTTCGCAGGGCCTCGCGATAGCCGGCCTTATCCAGCCGAAAGTGCTGCGTGGCGCCGTCCGGGTAGTCGCCGTCAAAAACGACGTCCATGCCGTAAGCCTTCGAAACCTGCTCGAACAACTCTTTGGGACTGCCGCGAAGATCCAGGTCGCGAGTTGCCGGATTTCCAATTAACTCCTTTGGCGGCTGCGGCTTACGCACTTCAGCCATGTCCTTGGCGGTGATTGTGCCAAGCAGGGAAGCGTCTTCTCGCGGCGGTTCTTTGACCGGCTCGGACGGCGTCTCTACCTTCACTTGTCCCAACGCCCTGGTTTGCAGCGCCTGGCCTTTGGCCCAGTATTCGGGGTTGTCCGGATCCGCCGCCGCAGCCTCCGAGTAAAGCAGGTAGGCGCGCGCCCATTCGCCCTTACGCTCGGCCTTGCGGGCGTCGCGAGCCAGGCTGCCTGCGTCGGCACCCAGCGTGAGGCTCACGCAGACCAGCAGCGCGCATACGAGTTTGGCGGCAGACTTCACCACTAGGTTTGACGCCGAAAGCCCCGCCGGCGTGGATAAAGTCCCGGGCCGTTTCTGTCGATTCGAGTACTGACAAGGAAGATTCCTAAGCATGGCCACAACCGCGCAGTACCGCTCAGCTTATTGCCCTCCTCCTCCGCAAACCATGGAGCAGCTTGGAGTTCCTCAATCCCTGGTGATGGACTTGATGCTCCGGCGGCTTTTGTTGGAAGGGTATTCCACGCTTACTGGCTTGAGTGAGAAGCTCCGCATCTCCGTGCCGGTCCTGGAAGGTGTCTTCCAGAAGATGCGCCAGCAACAACTGGTGGAAGTGAGGGGCATGATCGGGAACGACTATCAGTTCGCGCTCTCGGCGGCCGGCCGTGCGCTGGCGGGAGAACGTTTTCAGATCAGCCAGTACGCCGGCGCCTGCCCGGTATCGCTCAACGAATACACTGCCGCCACGCAAAGGCAGTCCGCCAAGGTCACGGTCACGAGGCGTATGCTCCGTCAGGCGCTTTCGGACCTGGTGGTGACGGACCGGCTGCTCGACTCGCTAGGTCCGGCCCTGATCTCCCAAACCTCCATCTTCCTTTACGGTCCCACCGGCAACGGCAAAACCAGCCTGGCCGAGCGTCTGCTCCGCATATACGAAGACGCGGTGCTGATCCCCTATGCCGTGGAAGTGGACAACCAGATCATCAGCCTTTACGACCCGGTCGTGCACGAGAAGGTTGAGGGTGTGGAAGATGCGGATTGGGATCCGCGCTGGATACTGTGCCACAGGCCATTCCTTTTGGTGGGCGGCGAACTGGTGCCGAGCATGCTGGAGTTGCGCCTGGACGAGGCCTCGGGCATTTACGCCGCGCCGCTGCAGATGAAGGCCAACGACGGCATCCTGGTCATCGACGACTTCGGCCGCCAACTCATGAGCCCGCGCGACCTGCTCAACCGCTGGATTGTCCCCCTGGACCGCCGCGTCGACTACCTCACCCTGCGCTACGGTGTGAAATTCCAGATCCCCTTCGAGATGCTCGTGGTCTTCTCCACCAACCTGGATCCGAGTGACCTGGCAGACGAGGCGTTCCTGCGCCGCATCCACAACAAGATCTTCATTGACGCGGTGGATGCGAAGGTCTTCGAAGAGATCCTGAGGCGGACGGTGGCCGGGTGCAACATTCCGTCCGAACCGGATAGCGCGGACTACCTGCGGCGCCTGTGCCTCCGCGACGGCCGCACGGAACTGCGCGCCTGTTACCCGCGCGACATCTGCGAGATTCTGGCCTCCATCGCCAACTACGAAGGCCGCCCAGCACGCATGTCGCACGCGGACCTGGAGCGCGCAGCCGACCTGTACTTTACGCGCAGCTAAGTCAACCCTACTGGATCGCGATCCTGGCAGGCGAGGCCAGCCCGGCCAGCCGGTCCAGATCGAAATCATTATACAGATCCAGGCAGAACAAGTCCGGGGCCTGTCCGTATTCGACCGGCGCATCATAGATGTGCGCCAGCGACGCCTGCCCGTTGCGGATCACGACGTCGGAAAACAGCTCCGGCGCGAGCGCCGCCGCGATGGTGGCCGCCACCTGTGCGCGGAAGCCGTTCACCTCCAGACGCGGTTTCTTGGCGCCGGATTGTTTGCCGAACCAGCGAGTTGTCTCGATCAACTGCGCGGCTTCCAGCCCCAGCGGTCTATCTCCTAGGGCCGATATTAGCTGAGTGAAAAGTGTGGGTCGCAGATTCCCCGTCCCGGCATCGCCATAAAAGATGGGATCAACTGCCAGGACCTGCTCGCCGCGGTTCACGCGGTCTGAAACCACGGCACCCGCCGCTTTCTTGCCATTCCCGTCGAAGACGATGGTTGCCGGGGCGGGATCCTGCGCATCCAGCGCGCGGAACCATACCGCCGTGGCGCTCAAGCCGTTGGAGAAGTCGAGCCGGTAGGATAGCGTCTCGAGGCCCTTGTTGTGCGTGTTGGCGAGTTTCCACGGACGCGCCATGCTCACCGGCTTGTAGCGAAGCACGCGGCCGAGACGCGCGCGTTCCTTCACACTCCAGGCGTCGCGCGCGGCGCCCGCCGGCGGGATCGCCGGACGCGAGATGCGCAGCGCAAGCTTGCGCGCCAGCCCCAGGATCGTCAGGTTGTCCTTCGGGATGCCGACGATCAATTCGTCGTAGCTCTTGATCTCCGGCCCCAACTGCTCTTCCGATTCCATCCCGGCGATGCCGAAATGCTTGCCGATGAAACGATAGGCGGCCAGCCGGTTGTCGAGCTGATAGTTGTGATCGGACGGGTCCGTGTTCATGTGCCAGGCGAAGTTCGCTGCCTTGCCGTAAAGCTTGAAGAACGGCACCACGGCGTCGTA
>JAJFUV010000025.1 GCA_021372245.1 Terriglobales bacterium | reverse complement strand
GTGCCGCCGCAGGAAATCGTGTGCCTGGAGGAAAGGCGTCACCGAAAGCGGAATTCCCGTCTTGCGGCTCTGCCAGTTCATCTCCTCGTCTTCCCACAACCACACGTAGCTGACCTGCGGATAGGCTTCGAGCAGTTGCGCAAGGCGCGCCTCGAGCAATTTGCGGGCAGTGACGGATTCCACATCAAACCGCACGCCAGCGACGGGTTTGTCGATCTTCACTTCCGGCGGCAGGGCGCGGAAGATCTCGTCGGGAATCCGGTATGGCTCAAATCCGATGCCGGTGCGGATGCCGAGCCGGGCGGCGTAAGAGTAAGCATCGCGTAGCAGGGTTCGCGCGCGGTCGGCCGCTTCCCAGGTATCGCGCGCCAGTCGCGTGGAGTCGCTGCCGAAGACTTCGGAATCGTAAAACTGGCCGGCGCCCATGCCGAAGCGTGAGGTGCGTTGCGGCAGATAGCTCCAACGTCGGGTGGCGGTAGTATCCAGATAAGAAACATGACCCACGCCGCCGAACTCGAACGACAGGTACGATTCGGCCCACTGCTTCTCGGTCGCGTAAACGTGCATGCCGAAAGTGTTGAAGCGCATGCGCAGCATGGCTTCGAAGTAAGCGCGGAAGTCCTCCTCGTTGTAAACCGTGATGCAGTTGAGGAAGTCCGGCCACGGCAGCAGGCCCCGCACTGCGAAGCGCGGCGCGGACGTCCAGGGCTGGTTTACGGGTGGCAGTTCCAGTGCGTGCGCCCCGTCGATGGGGTAGCTCTCACCGTCGATGCCGAAGAACGCACCCTGACGCTCTAGGAAGTCGAAGACGGCATAGAGCAGCGCCTGCTCGTTCGGGGCCACCAGCCGCGCCCCCTTGCCGTCGCGCACGATGCGGTACGATTCCGCCGCTCCGCCCGCCTCGATGGCGAAGCTGATCCGGATGCCGGCCGCCGTGCCGGGTCCCAGGTCAGCCGGAAAGCCCAGCTTCATCAAGCCCCGCAGCATTTCGCGCTCGGCCAGACGCCGCTTGAATCCGGTCCCGCTCACCGGTTGAACGAAAACCCGAGCCATGCCCTGGGCCGGCAAAGCCACGCTGGCGGCCACCGCCGCCGAAGCCTGTAAGAATGCCCGTCGATCCGTCAAGAACCCCTCCTGTTTTCTGTCATCCTCTTTCACCGTTCCTTCAGTGGCAAAAGGTCAGTCCTAGGCCGATCGTATTCGGCGGGATCGCAAACTACTCCCCGGCCCTCTTCCACGGCCGCAGGATTCGAGAAACAGTACCGGGACCCCGATAAGGCCCAACCAGAGCCGGTGTTGCACCAGACAATTGTATCGCCGGTGCAAAACGCCGAGCCAGACATCCGTATCCGGCCGGCACAAAGGGGCCTGACAACCCAACTCGTCCTTTACTTTCAACCGAATAGCATGGTAGGCTTAGGTTCACAGAAACAGAATGAGAACTGTCGACCTGATCCACCGGAAGCGGGACGGCGATGAACTGTCCCCGGAAGAGATTGTCTATCTCGTCGAGGGCTATACCAGGGAGGAGATCCCTGACTACCAGATGTCTGCCTTCCTCATGGCCGTGTGTTTCACCGGCATGACGGAGCGCGAGATCACTGCCCTGACCAATTGCATGTTGCATTCCGGTGCGACCATCGATTTGTCCAGCGTGCCCGGGGTCAAAGTGGACAAGCACTCGACCGGCGGCGTGGGCGACAAGACCAGCCTCATCGCTGCCCCGTTGGCGGCGGCGACCGGCGTGGTGGTACCCATGATTTCAGGTCGCGCTTTGGGCCACACCGGTGGAACGCTGGACAAGTTGGAGTCCATTCCGGGTTTCCGTACTAACCTCACGATCGACGAGTTCCAAGAACAACTGAAACAGCTGGGCCTGGCCTTCATGGGACAGACGCCCGAAGTGGCTCCCGCCGATGGCAAGCTGTACAGCCTGCGGGATGTCACCGCCACGATCGAATCCATCCCCCTGATTGCTTCCTCGATCATGTCGAAAAAGCTGGCCGAGGGTCTGGATGGCATCGTGCTCGACGTCAAGTGCGGCACCGGCGCGTTCATGAAGAAGCAGATGGACGCGCGTAGGTTGGCGCAGGCCATGGTGACCATCGGCCGCCGCATGGACAAGCGAATCCAGGCGCTGATCACCGACATGAACCAGCCGCTCGGCTATGCCATCGGCAATGCGCTGGAAGTCATGGAGGCTTCCCAGACCCTACAGAACGCCGGCCCGGTGGACTTGACCCGCCTCTCGCTCGAATTGGCCGCGCGCATGATCTATCTAGGCAAGGCCGCCAAGACGCTCGAGGAGGCCCGCGAAATGGCGCAGGCCAGGCTGCTGGACGGCTCGGGCTACCGCAAATTCAAGGAAGTCATCAAGACGCAGGGCGGCGATCCGCGGGTGCTCGACAAGTTCGAGTTGCTGCCGAATGCGCTGGGCGCCCGCGAGATCACTTCGCCGCGCGCGGGCTTCGTCACCGCCATCGACGCCGAAGACATCGGTCGCGCTTCCGCCATGATCGGCGCCGGTCGCAGCAAGAAGGACGACGTAGTCGATCCGGCCGTCGGCGTCATTCTGGAAGTAAAGGTTGGACAGCGAGTGGACGCCGGCGGGGTGCTGGCGCGTCTCTATTACACCAAGGAAACCGGGTTGGACGAGGCCGCGGGACTCATCGAAGATGCTTTCCACATCTCCTCCAGCGCCGGCGAAGAGCGCGCGCTGATCCTCGAAGTGATCGGCTAGGTCGCCCCCCATGGAGCGCTTCACCGGACTACTGGGTCTGGTCGCGATTCTGCTCGCGGCGTTCCTGGTGTCTAAACACAAGCGCGCCATCAAATTCAGCTTGCTCGCCTGGGGCCTCGGCTTGCAGTTCGCCTTTGCGTTCCTGGTGCTGAAGACGGACTTCGGCAAGTTGTTCCAGTACGCCAGCACGGGTGTGAACGCATTGCTGGCCTACGCCGAGGCCGGCAGCCAGTTTGTGTTCGGCCCTCTCGGGGCCAAGAGCGGTCCGTTCGGGGTGGTATTTGCCTTCCAGGTGCTGCCCATCGTCATCTTCATCGCGGCGTTCTTCGCCATCCTGTATTACTTCGGTGTGATGCAGGTGTTCGTGCGCGGCATGGCGGTCGTCATGCAGCGCGTCATGGGCGCCAGCGGCGCCGAATCCACCAACGTTGCCGCCAGCATCTTCATGGGCCAGACCGAAGCGCCGCTGACCATCCGGCCGTTCCTGGCCAACATGACCGAGTCGGAGTTGTTCACGGTGATGACCAGCGGCATGGCGCACGTTTCGGGTGCCGTCATGGCGGCTTACGTGAAGATCGCCGGAGTGGATATCAAGCACCTGCTGACGGCTGTTATCATGACGGCGCCGGCGACCATCATGCTGGCCAAGATCTTCATCCCCGAAACCGGCACACCCGAAACAGCCGGCAAGGTGAAAGTTGAAGTGGAACGGCCGGGCGTGAACGTGATCGACGCGGCGGCGCGCGGCGCAGGCGACGGCCTGCATCTGGCCCTCAACATAGGCGGCATGCTGATCGCCTTCCTGGCGCTCATCGCCATGGTGAACGGCATCCTCGGCTGGGCCCACACTCTGCCATTCATGGCGTGGCTGCCTTCGTCGCTCGAGACGCTGTTCGGCTACATCTTCGCACCGATCGCCTGGCTGATGGGGGTGAGTTGGAAGGATGCTTTCACCGTCGGCAACCTGCTGGGCACGCGCCTGGTATTGAACGAATTCGTGGCTTTCCTGCAGTTGGGGCCCCTTCAGGCGCAGCTTGACCCGCGCTCGTTCACCATCGCCACGTACGCGCTGTGCGGTTTCGCTAATTTCAGCTCCATTGCTATACAAATCGGTGGCATCGGCGCGCTGGCCCCCACCCGCAAGTCGGATCTGGCGCGGCTGGGTTTGCGCGCGGTGGCCGCCGGAACCATGGCCAATTTCATGTCTGCCTGCATAGCCGGGATGCTCTTGTGATAGAAGAAGCCAGGAAGTATTTGGAATCGCGCGCGGCCCGATCGCCGCGCGTGGCCGTCGTGCTTGGCAGCGGGCTCGGCGCTTTTGCGGAGGAACTCGATGATGCGATCGAAGTTCCCTACGCCGAGATTCCCGGCTGGCCTCGTTCCACCGCCGTGGGCCACGCGGGCAAGCTGGTGTTCGGGCGTATTGGGACCACGGAGACGGTGGTCATGGCCGGGCGCGCGCATCTTTACGAGGGCTACACTCCGGCCCAGGTGGTCTTCCCCATCCGCGTGTTGGCTCGCCTGGGCGTGCGCGTTGCCATCTTCACCAATGCGGCCGGCGGCATCAACCTGGCCTACGGGCAGGGCGCGCTAGTGCTGATTTCCGACCACATCAACCTGCAAGGCTCGAATCCGCTGGCTGGACCGAATGACGATACCCTGGGGCCGCGCTTCCCGGATATGTCGGACGCCTATTCCGCCAGGCTGCGCACGACGGCCCGCGCCGTGGCGGAATCGCTCGGAACGCGGTTGCAGGAGGGTGTGTACGCGGCCCTGCTCGGCCCTAGTTACGAGACGCCGGCCGAGATACGCTGCCTGCGCACCATCGGCGCGGATCTGGTGGGAATGTCGACCGTGCCCGAAGTGATTGCGGCGCGCCACATGAGTGTGGAGGTCCTGGCAATCTCCTGCGTTACCAACATGGCCTCTGGCATCTTGAAGCAGAAGATCTGCCATGAGGAAGTGCTGCAAACCGGCGCCGCCGTGCGCGGCACGCTGGTGCGCCTGCTCAAAGCTCTGGTGCCGCGGCTGGAGGCATGATGGATGCTCTGGTAGACGCCGCGCTCGAAGCTCGCAGCCACGCCTACGCCCCCTATTCGGAGTTTCAGGTCGGGGCAGCGATCGAGGACTCGGATGGCCGCGTCTGGACCGGCTGCAACATAGAGAACGCCACCCTGGGCCTCACGGTTTGCGCCGAGCGCGTCGCCGTGTTCAAGGCCCTCAGCGAGGGTGCGCGGAAGTTCAAGCGCGTGGCTATCGCGGCCCATACGGAGCGTCCCACTCCCCCCTGCGGCGCCTGCCGGCAGATCCTGTGGGAGTTCTGCGGAGATATCGAGGTGATCCTCGCCAACCCGCACGGTGTGACCGAAACTTTTCACCTGAAGGATCTGTTTCCCAGGCCGTTCGATGCTTCGTTTATTCGTTAGTCTTGCGTTGGCCGCGGTAGCGGCTTTCTCAGCGCCCGTCGACGCCATCTGGAGCGCGCGCTACGTCGTCACCATGGACGCATCGCGCCGCCTCATCGAGCGCGGCGCCGTGGCTGTGCGGGGAGGCCGTATTCTCGCCGTCGGTACCCGCGGAGAAATAGACAGAAAGTACCAGCCGGCTCGGCGCATCGACTGCGCGGACTGCCTGATCGCTCCCGGTCTCGTCAACGCGCACGCCCACGCGGCCATGTCGCTTATGCGAGGGATCGCCGACGACATGCGCCTCCAGGACTGGCTGGAGAAGTTCATCTTCCCGGTCGAAGCCAAAGCCGTCTCGCCGGAGTTCGTGCGTTGGGGAACGCGGTTGGCCGCGATCGAGATGGCGCTCTCGGGTGTAACGACTTACGCCGACATGTACTACTTCGAGGACACCGTCGCCGAGGCCACCAGGGAGATCGGCCTGCGCGGCGTGCTGGGCGAAACCATCATCGGGTTTCCCGTGGCCGACGCCAAGAGCCCTGCGGAATCCCTCCAGTTTACCGAGCGCTTTATCCGCCGCTTCCGCAACGACGAGTTGATTGTCCCGGCGGTGGCTCCGCATGCCTCCTATACGAATTCCGGCGAGACGCTGAAGGCCTGCCGCGAACTGGCGAACCGGTACGGCGTGCCGCTCCTCACGCACCTTTCGGAGACGCGCCAGGAAGTGGACCAGATGCGTACCAAGCGCGGCATGAGCCCGGTCGCGCTGCTCGATTCGCTCGGTGTGTTCAACGGCCGCACACTGGTGGCGCACGCGGTTTGGACCGATGCGGCAGATCACGCCATCCTCCGGAAATGGAACGTCGGCGTGGCGCACTGTCCATCGAGCAACACCAAACTCGCCAGCGGCGTGGCGCCTGTCGCGGCCATGCTCAGAGCCGGCGTCGCTGTGGGATTGGGCACCGACGGGCCGGCCGGATCGAACAACGACTTCAACCTGTTCGAGGAAATGGACCTCGCCGCCAAACTGCAGAAGGTGTCCACCGGCGATCCCACCGTGCTGCCCGCCAAAACAGTCTTCGAGATGGCAACCATCGCGGGCGCCCGCGCACTCGGCATGGAAAAGGAACTCGGCTCGCTCGAGCCGGGCAAGCGGGCCGACATGATCGCTGTACGGTTGGATGCGCCGCACGCCGTGCCGCTTTACAACGTGTATTCGCAGTTAGTTTATGCACTGAAAGCCAGCGACGTTTCGGACGTCATGGTGAACGGCAAACTCATCGTGCGCGACAGGCGCGTGCTGACATTCGACACAGCGCTTGTCACGGCTAAGGCCCGCCAGTTCGGCGCAAAGATCCGAACTCTTACAGGGCAAGCGCCGCCTGCCGCATCCCCGGAGCCCGCCCGTCCCCGAAACAAAGCTCGCTGAGCTTGTTCCCTGCTCCACGCGTATTCCTGCTCCAGACAGAGAGATATGTAAGGATTTCGCTCCCTAGTCGATAAGAACCCTGGAGCGTCGCTGCACGCAGCCACGCCGCCGTCGAGAACGCCGCGCACAGGCGTGAGAGACCGGGCGGCTTGAACACACGAACGAATCTGCACGGGATTGTTTCCGCCCTTTGGAGAAGACGCACATGCAGGATCAAGATCAGGATGTGATCCGGGAATTCCTCGTCGAGAGTTACGACAATCTCTCGCGTCTGGATCAGGAGCTTGTCGAACTCGAGAAGCGGCCTAAGGATGCGGAGTTGCTTGCCAGCATCTTTCGCACGATGCACACCATCAAGGGCACGTGTGGCTTCCTGGGATTCTCGACTCTTGAAGGAATTTCCCACCAGGCCGAGAACCTGTTGAGCCAACTGCGGGATGGGCAACGAGAGCTCACGCCGGAGTTGGTGTCCCTGGTTCTGACGACGGTGGACGCCACGCGAAAGGTGCTCGCCGCGATCGAAGCGACCGGCGAAGAAGGCCCCGACCGGTTTGAAGAACTGGTCGAACGGCTTAGGGCGGCTGCGCAAAACAAGGCTGCTGCCGTTCCGCAGGCCGCACAAAAGACAGCCGGTCCCGCGCCCGTCGCCGTCCACGAAGAAGCACATGAGAGTGGCGCCGCTGAACACTCCGAGGACGCAAAGCCGGAAGAGGATTCCGCGAAGACCTCAGCGGTGGCGGACTCCAGCGTCCGGGTCGGTGTGGGGCTGTTGGACCAGCTCATGGACCTGGTTGGGGAACTGGTCCTCATCCGCAACCAGATCCTCCAGTTCAACACCGAGCGGGAGGATACCTCTCTCAACGCGACCTCGCAGCGTTTGAACCTGATCACCACCGAGTTGCAGGGAGGCGTCATGAAGACGCGCATGCAGCCCATCGGCGTGGTCTGGAACAAGTTTCCACGGGTAGTGCGCGATGTGTCGGTGGCGCTCGGCAAGCAAATAAAGCTGGAGATGGAAGGCGCCGAGACGGAACTTGACCGCACCATCATCGAGGCCATCAAGGATCCGCTGTTGCACATGGTGCGGAACTCGTGCGACCACGGCATCGAACCTCCGGACGTTCGCGCGCGGCTGGGCAAACCACCCGAGGGGACACTGACTCTGCACGCCTATCACGAGGGCGGGCAAGTCAACATCGAAATCAGGGACGACGGGGCGGGGATTGATGTCGCCCGCATCAAGCAGAAAGCCGTCGAGAAGGGGCTTCTGCGGCCCGAGCAAGTCGAGAAATTGAGTGAGCGGGAGGTACTGAACCTGATCTTCGTGCCCGGATTCTCGATGGCGAAAGCTATCACCAACGTGTCCGGACGCGGGGTCGGCATGGATGTGGTGAAGTCCCACATCGAGAAGATCGGCGGAGTCGTCGATATTGTCAGCCGGCTCGGCGAAGGCACCACGATCAAGCTCAAGATCCCCCTCACCCTGGCCATCATTCCAGGACTTGTAGTGACAATCGGCGGGGAGCGGTTCGTCATCCCCCAGGTGAGCTTGATCGAACTCATCCGCCTGGAGGGAGACTCCAAAGAAAAGCACATCGAGCATGTCCATGGCACGCCTGTGTACCGGCGGCGCGGGAGTCTTCTGCCCATCGCCTATCTCAGCCGGGTGCTGGGGCTCAAGCAGGACGGCCAGAGCGATGCGGTCAACATGGTAGTTCTCCAGGCCGAAGACCGGCAGTTCGGACTGGTAGTGGACGGCATCAACGATACCCAGGAAATCGTGGTCAAGCCCTTGGGTGAGCAGTTGAAGGGACTCTCCGTGTATGCCGGCGCGACGATCATGGGCGATGGCCGGGTGGCCCTCATCCTGGACGTGCTGGGCATCGGCCAGCAATCGGGTGTGCTGATGGAATCTCGCGAACAGGTGCGCGCGGCAGTACAGCAGAAGGCGCAGGCGGGAGACGATAAACAGCGCTTGCTCCTGTTCGGGGCGGGCTCCTTCAAGCGGCTGGCCGTTCCACTCTCGATGGTTGCCAGGATCGAGGAGTTTCCCCGCTCCTCCATCGAGAGAGCCGGCGGACGACAGGTGGTGCAGTACCGGGACCAGATTCTCCTGCTGGTGCCTCTCCAGGAGGTGCTGGAACCCGGTTCGCCGCAGGCCGAGGCGGCCGATCTGGTGCAGGTCATCGTGTTCAACGACGGCGACCGTAGCGTGGGCCTGATGATCGACCAGATCCAGGATGTCGCGGAAGAGGCGGTCACCGTGCAACAGAAGACCAACCGGAAGGGCCTGCTCGGCTCCGCCGTGGTGGGCAAGCACGTGGCGGATTTCCTGGACCTGAACTATGTCCTCCGCGTGGCTGCGGCGGATTGGTTTCAAGCCACTGTCAAGTCCGCAAACAGCAGGCGGGTGCTCCTGGCGGAAGCTTCCACGTTTTCGCGCGGCCTGATTCGCAGCGGCCTGGACATGGCAGGCTACCGGGTGGTCGAGGCCGGAAACCTGGAAGAGGCGGTCCGAACCCTGGAGCAACAACCGGTGGACATCGCCGTGGCGGCGATGAATCTTCCGCCCGGTGGCAGTGCCGGGTTGCTTTCGGCTCTGCGCGGCCGGCCGGAGTGGGAGGGCATCCCCTTGCTGGTATTGGTGGACTCGGCGGAACAGATGCGCTCACAAGCCGGCCAGCGGACGGATTTCGAGGAGTGCCAGGTGAAGTTCGACCAGGAGGCGATGCTCAAATCGGTGGCGCGCCTGGCCACGCACCTTGCCGGATGCGAGACGGAGCCCGTTCTGGTGGGAGAGGAGAGATAGGTGATGGCAACCGACATAGCGGCTTCAAAATCAGAGTCCGCACTGGCTGGCGGGCAGTTCTCCACGTTTTTCGTGGGGGACCTCTTTTTCGGCGTGGATGTGCTCCGGGTCCAGGAGGTGTTGTGTTTCCAGCATATGACCCGCGTGCCCCAGGCCCCGGAAGTGATCGAAGGCCTGATCAACCTCCGCGGCCAGATCGTGCCCGCCATCGACATGCGGAGGCGGCTGGGATTGCCGCCGCGCGCCGGAGAGCAGACCCCCATGAACATGGTGGTCCGGACCGAGGACGGCGCCATCAGCCTGTTGGTCGACGAGATCGGAGACGTCATGGACGCGGACCCGGTGACCTACGAGCGGCCACCGGAGAATCTCCTTCCCGCGGCGCGTGAGCTGATTCGCGGTATTTACAAACTAAAAGACCGGCTGCTGCTGGTTCTCGATACGGATCGCACGGTGGATCTCACTATCGGAGGGCAACTCAGCGCCGGCACAGTATCAGGTATGACAAGGCAGAGCATCCCGGCAAGCGTCGATGCGCTCGATGCAAGGCAGTCTTGATCTTGTCCTTCGCATGACGGCCAGACGACGGAGAAAAACGGAACCAAAACTCGGTGCCGTTGACGGCCTGAGTAAAACAATCGGACTACAAGGAGAATTGAGAATGGCAAAGCAAGCGAACAATGGCCGGCGCGTTGACACCGGTCGAAAGCGATCCACGGGCATCGCCGTTTCAGGTCATCCCACTTCTGATGCCGTGGGCGTGCAACCGAAGGACCGCCTGGAGGCGGAGATCCTGAGGGTAGCGTCCGCTTTCGAACAAGGGCGCCTCGCGGAGCGAGTACACACCGACGCATTCGAGGGTGGCGAACGCCGGATCGTGGATACGCTGAACGGGATGCTGGATTCCGTGGTCGGGCCGCTGAAGGTGGCCGCCGAATGCACGGCTCGCATGGCGAAGGGCGAGATTCCATCCAAGATTACCGGCAGTTTCAACGGTGATTTCAACACCGTCGTGAACGACCTGAATGCTTGCATTGACGGGCTGGGCGGCCTGGTAGAGGCGAATGCGGTTCTGCAGAGGATGGCCGTCAACGATTATACGAAGGCCGTCGGGGGGCGCTACACAGGTATCTACGCCGAGGTAGCGGTCGCGGTCAATACCACGCAGCAAAGGGTGGGGCACGTCATGTCCACCTTGCAGAACGTGGCCAAAGGAGACCTGGCCGAGTTGCCCGAGTACAAGCAACTGGGACGCAGGTCCGAGCGCGACAGTGTCGTGCCGACGGTCATCCAACTGATGGAAAGCCTGAAAGCCGTGGTCAGCGACGCGGGATTGTTGGCAAAAGCGGCAGTGGAAGGAATGCTGGACACCCGCGCTGACATTACGAAGCACCAGGGCGAATTCCGCAAGGTCGTCGAGGGTTTGAACCAGACGATGGAAGCCGTGATCGGCCCCACGCGGATAGCCGCCGGGTGCATGGCTCGCATAGCGAAGGGCGAGATTCCGCCCAAGATCACTCAAAGCTTCAGCGGCGATTACAACGCCATCATTAGTGACCTGAATGCCTGCATTGATGGTTTGAGCGGTCTGGCGGAGGCGAATGCCGTTCTGCAGAGAATGGCACTCAACGATTACAGCAAAGCCGTCGAAGGGAACTACGCGGGTGTCTACGCCGAACTGGCGGCCGCAGTCAATGCGACGCGACAGAGGGTGATCAGCATAGTCGAGAACTTCAAGAGGGTTGCCGTAGGAGACTTCAGCCAGCTTGCCGAGCTCAAACGAATAGGACGCCGTTCCGAACGCGACGAAGTGATACCGTCCGTCGTCCTCATGATGGAAAACATCGAGACGCTGGTCGGTGACGCTGCCACAATGGCCAAGGCGGCAGTAGAAGGTAGCCTGTCCACCCGCGCCGACGCGACCCGGCACCAGGGCGAATTCCGCAAGGTTGTCGAAGGTTTGAACCAGACGATGGAAGCCATCGTTAGTCCAATTCACGTAGCCGCCGTCTGCATGGCGCTCATTGCCAAGGGCGAGATCCCAGCCAAGATCACCGAGACCTTCAACGGTGATTACAGCGGCATCATCAACAACCTGAATGCCTGCATCGATGGGTTGAGCGGTCTGGTGGAGGCAAACGCCGTTCTGCAGAGGATGGCGGTCAACGATTACACGAAGGCCGTCGAGGGGCACTACACAGGTATTTACGCGGAGGTGGCGGCCGCAGTCAATGCGACGCAACAGAGGGTGACCAGTGTAGTCGAGCACCTCAAGTTGGTTGCCGCGGGAGATTTCGGCCGGCTTGCCGAGCTCAAACGAATAGGACGCCGTTCCGAACACGACGAAGTGATACCGTCCGTCGTCCTGATGATGGAAAACATTGAGGCGCTGGTCGGCGATGCCGTCTCGATGGCCAACGCGGCCGCCGACGGCCAGGTAGGTCAACGCGCCGATGCCGGCCGGCACCACGGCGAATTCCGCAAGGTTATCGAGGGCCTGAACAAAACTCTGGATGAGGTAACGGAACCGTTGAAGGCCGCTTCGCAGAGTGCCACCGCGGTTGCCACCTCTTCGGAAGAGCTGATGGCCGTGAGCCACCAGATGGCGGGGAACGCCGAAGAGACCGCCACGCAGGCCAACGTGGTTTCAGCGGCCAGCGAGCAGGTTTCCAAGAACGTCTCTTCGGTGGCCTCGGCTTCCGAGCAGATGCAGGCTTCGATCCGCGAGATCGCCAAGCACGCCAATGAGTCAGCCCGAGTGGCCAAGAACGCGGTCAGCGTGGCGCATTCCACCAATGAGACGGTGAGGAAGCTGGGCGAGTCCAGCCAGGAGATCGGCAACGTCATCAAGGTGATCACCTCGATCGCGCAGCAGACCAACCTGCTGGCCCTCAATGCGACTATCGAGGCCGCGCGGGCCGGTGAAGCCGGCAAGGGCTTCGCGGTGGTGGCCAACGAGGTGAAGGAATTGGCCAAGCAGACAGCCAAAGCCACGGAGGAGATCGGCCGGAAGATCGAGGCGATTCAGGGCGACACCAAGGGAGCCGTCACGGCGATCGAGGAGATTGGCTCCATCATCAACCAGATCAACGACATTTCGAACAGCATCGCATCGGCGGTGGAAGAGCAGACGGTGACCACCAGCGAGATCGGTCGCAGCGTGACCGAAGCTGCGAAGGGCGTCGGCGACATCGCCAAGAACATCGGCGGCGTCGCGGTGGCGGCGAAGGACACCACGCAAGGCGCCAACGAGACGCAAAAGGCGTCTCAGGAGCTGAGCCAGATGGCGGCCCGGCTACAGATGGTGATTGCGAAGTTTAAGTTCTAACCCGACCAATGGACCGTGTTTGGGCCCGGCGGCGGCGCTCCCGTCGCCGGGCCCTTCGGCACGGCCAAGGAATGCAGGTGAACTGATGCCCAAAGCACTGGTTGTGGACGATTCGCGGGCCGTCCGGATGATCCTCGCCAAGATCTTGAACGAGCTGGGCTACGAGGTGAGCGAGGCTGCCAACGGAAGGGAAGCCTTGGAGGTGATGGAAGGCGAGAAGGCGGTAGTGAAGTTGGTTCTGGCGGACTGGAATATGCCCGAGGTGAACGGGCTGGAGTTGCTGAAGCGGTTGCGCCAGATGCCGGAGTTGTCCTCGCTGGTGGTGGTCATGGTGACCACCGAAACCGAGTTGACCCAGATGTCGGCAGCTTTGGAGGCGGGCGCCAACGAGTACGTCATGAAGCCTTTCACCAAGGAAATCCTGGTGGAGAAACTTCGTCTCGCGGGAGTCTGTCCTTAGAGGAGCACGGCATGCCAGCGGTAAACAAGAGATTGCTCCAACCCGGAGAACAGATCCGCGTGCTGGTGGTGGACGATTCGGTAGTCATCCGGCGCCTTGTCACGCACGCCCTCGAACAGGATCCCGATATCAAGGTTGTGGGGACGGCGGCCAACGGCGTGATCGGACTCCAACGAATCCCGCAATTGAATCCCGACGTTGTCACCTTGGACATCGAAATGCCGGAGATGGACGGCCTGGAGATGCTGAGGCGAATACGGCGGGAGTACCCGCAACTGCGTGTGATCATGTTCAGCACGCTTACCGACCGCGGGGCGGCGGTTACATTGGAGGCGCTCAGTCTTGGGGCTGACGATTACGTTACCAAGGCCTCCAACGAAGGGTCCCTGGATCGCTCAATGGTCCGCCTGCGGGAAGAATTGGTCCCGAAAATCCGGCAGTTCTTCCACCTGTCTGCGCCAAGGTCTGCGGCGGCGGCACCGGAACCGGCACGTGTCACGCCGGTGGCGCCCATGCGGCAGGTCGTGAAGATTCTGCCAAGGGTGGTGGTGATCGGCGTCTCCACCGGGGGGCCGACGGCCCTGGGCAGAGTTCTCCCCGAGTTGCCGGCCGGATTCCCGCTGCCAATTCTGGTAGTGCAACATATGCCGCCTCTCTTTACCAGATTACTGGCCGAGCGCCTTCGCACTACCTGTCAACTGCTGGTCGAAGAAGCGGAGGAGGGGCGGCCGGTGGCACCGGGAAGTATCCTTATTGCCCCTGGCGATTTTCACATGAAGGTCGCTTCCTATAACGGCCGGGTGTCGGTGCATCTGGACAAATCGCCGCCTCTGAACTCCTGCCGGCCTGCGGTGGACGCGCTGTTTGCATCGGTGGGCGAGATTTATGGCGGAGCCGTCATCGCGACGATCCTGACCGGCATGGGGCAGGACGGTTTACGCGGCACACAGATTCTCAAGGCCTATGGCGCGAGAGTCGTGGCACAGGATGAAGCATCGAGCGTGGTTTGGGGCATGCCCGGGGCCGTGGTCAATGCCGGTCTCGCGGACCGCGTGCTGCCTCTTGACCAAGTAGTGCCGGAAATCCTGCGCATGGCGGGGCAAGTCTAGGGGGATTCGCATGCACACAGTGGAGATTTACGCAGAGAACTACCGGTTCCTCCAGCAGCATGTGTATTCCCAGACGGGCATCGTGCTTGAAGATGGCAAGGACTATCTCTTCGAAAGCCGTCTGACGCCGATCGTCCACCAACTGGGTCTCGATTCGATCAACGACTTGTGCGCGCTAATGCTAGCAACGCGGGAGGCCGGGATTGGCCGGCAGGTGGTCGAGGCCATGACCACCAATGAGACCTACTTCTTCCGCGATCCCGCCCACTTCAAGGCCATCCAGTCTGTTCTTTTGCCGCGGCTCAAGAAGGAGCGCCAGGACACGAAGAGACTGCGGTTCTGGTCGGCTGCCGCCTCGACGGGGCAGGAAGCTTACAGCCTGGCCATGCTTCTGCTGGAAGAAGCTTTGGGAGACTGGAATACTCAGATCCTGGGCACGGACTTTTCGTCGCAGGTTCTCGACCGCGCCAGATCCGGCAAGTACCAGCAAATCGAGGTCAATCGGGGCTTGCCGGCGGCTCTCCTCGTCAAACACTTCCGGCGTTCGGGCGTGGATTGGCAGTTAAGCGACCAGGTGCGGCGGATGGCGAATTTCGAGACGATTGACCTGCGTGCCAGCATGCGCGCACTCGGGCCCTTCGACCTCGTGTTCTGCCGCAACGTCTTGATCTATTTCGACGCCGAAACCAAGCTCCGGATTCTGAAGGAGCTTCACGGGACATTGTTCCGGGGAGGCTGGCTTCTGTTGGGAGGGGCTGAAACGGCGTTCGGTATTGAGGAGTTGTTTGAGAAACAGGTTGTCGAAAACGCGACCGTGTACATCGCTCGCTGAAAGGACACATATGCCACCGGAGATGACCGTAGAAATACTGCCGCGTGAACTGGCGCAGATTGTAGAGTCCGTATTCGGGACTATGATGAGCCTCGACGCGAGTCAGTGTGAGGCGTCCTGGTTCCCGGGCGCGGATCGTCTGACGTCGGCCGTTCACCTGGCCGGCGACTGGAACGGAGCGGTGCTGCTTGAATGTGATCGGCGCCAAGCTTGCCGCTTCGCGAGCCGCTTCCTCTCGATGGATCCGCCCGGGACGGTGGACGATGTCGTGCGCGACGTGCTCGGCGAACTGGTTAACATGATCGGCGGCAACCTGAAATGTGTTTTGACGCAGGGCATCCGGCTTTCCATGCCTGCGGTGGTGGATGGGAGCGATTACAGTGTCCGTGTCTGTGGAGCCGAAGTCAGGGAGCGCCTCGCTTTTGATAGTGCTGAAGGACTCTTCTGGATCACCGTTTTAGCCACGCGATCCTGACGTTGACCCTGGTTTACTGAGTTGAAGCTGGGAAATGGTGGACGAGATGGGATTCGAACCCACGACCCCGGCGTTGCGAACGCCGTGCTCTCCCAGCTGAGCTACTCGCCCACGTTGACACTCTCAATATAACACGCCGGCTTGAAGCGGTAAAATGAACCAGATGCCGGATATCACCATTCAGGAGCAGTTGGAGAAAATGCGCCGGGACTGGGACGCCCGCGCCCGGGAAAACGCCCGGCATTACGTGGAAAGCTCCCGCACCGAGTGGTCCGACGAGGAGTTCTTCAAGTCCGGCGAGTGCACTGTGGCGGGTGAAATCCTCACCGACATGATCAACATCTGTCAGGGTTTGCTTCCCCAGCAGATGAAGGTTCTCGAAATCGGCTGTGGCGCTGGCCGGGTGACGCGCGCCCTTGCCCGCCTGTTCGGCGAAGTGTACGCGGTCGATGTGAGTGCGGAGATGATCGAACAGGCCCGGCACAACCTCCAGGGCCTCTCCAACGTACACCTGTGCGTCAACAACGGCATGGACCTGAGCCCGCTTCCGCCCATCCAATTCGACTTCGCTTTCTCCAGCATCGTCTTCCAGCACATCCCCAGCTACGAGGTGATCGAGAGCTACGTGCGCGAGGTGCACCGGTTGCTTCGGCCCGGCGCGCTCTTTAAGTTCCAGGTCCAGGGCGGATTGTCCGAGCACAGTCTTCCCGATGACACTTGGGTGGGCGTTTCTTACACTGATGAGCAGGCCGTAGCTCTAGCAGAACGCTGCGGTTTTGAACCTCGTTATCGTGTGGGTGCAGGCGAACAGTACTTCTGGCTGTGGTTCTTCAAACGCCCCTGAGAAACCGTCCGCCTCGGGTTGCTGCACAGCATTCCGAGCTGCGAGAGCGGTCTTACCGTATCAATCCGGCGAGACAGACTACCTTCGAAAATATGCCGCTCACGGCAGGCATAACTTGAGGGGGGAGAAAGCCCGCCACGACAATTGCCACTGTTGCGGCCATGAGGGCATATTCGATCATGTCCTGGCCTTGGCAGCACCGGGACAGCCGGACTGCCCAAATATACAAGGTTCTCACTGACCGAGTCATAGGCCAGCGCCTCCTTCACGAATCTCTTCTCTTCCATCCTGGCCGTTGTTGGGCATCCGGGCAAGCCGTAGATGCGCGTAAAGAGGCGCGGCCAAACTACTTAGTATCAC
Source organism: Terriglobales bacterium (assembly GCA_021372245.1). GTDB lineage: Bacteria > Acidobacteriota > Terriglobia > Bryobacterales > Bryobacteraceae > JAJFUV01. The sequence goes on along the minus strand of JAJFUV010000025.1, from coordinate 23,799 downwards.
TTACTGTGTTAGTTCTATCCGCGCCGGGTACCGGAGCACGGTATAACCCTGCAGCGCCACGGTCTCGGTGGTCTGTCCGGCCATGCGCCCCATGAAACTGATGGTCAAGTCCGTGTTGACCGGGTCCGAAGCGCTGCCGGCGCCCGCCAGGAAGCCCAGAAGCGTTCCCCAGCTCTGCACCGACCACGCCGCACCTCCCACAACAATGGCGGCGTCTCCCTTTAGTGTGGCGACGTGATCGGATGCGGATGCGGCCCGCGTCGCCAGCGTCGAGGTCCCCCATTTCACCTCGAAGCTGAATCCCACGCCGGTCCCAGCGTGCCCATAATCGGCCCGGATGTCAACCCGGTCGCCGGCCTGCAGTGTGCCCGCGGGTATCGTGCAGGCGCCCAGGGCGGTGTTGACGGTGGCGCTGGTCGCGACGCCTTGGCCGCCGCACAGAACCTGTGCCGACGGCGCCACGCTGTTCAGATAGGCAAGCGAGGCCGCCGAGCCTACCCGATAAGACGCCAACAGCGTGTCACCGCTTTGCGGGATCGCCGTGGAGACGAATGTGATACTGGCTCCGGTGATGCTGTAGTCGAAGCCGGGTTTCTGGAGAACGCCGTTCCGGTAAAGCGACAGGCTGCCGGCCGGATCGGGGGAGTTGACCAACGTGAATGCCGCGTTGACACCGTCCACCGATCCCGACGGGACCTCTCCGTCGATGAACGCGGGCGAAGTGCTGCACGGCCCCGAGGTGCCGTCTACGTGTACGCAGTTACCGCTGTCGCCGGACACCGATTCCAGTTCGCCTGATGCGTTGATCAGCACGGCTCGCGAACTGGTGAACACCGGCGACTTGACCGGCCGCGAAGCCATTTCCGCCATCAGGCCGATAACATCGCTCATTTGCACTTCGGTGCTCACCTGCCCCGGCAACACTTCCGTCCCGGTTGAATCCATCGCGCGCACGTCGCTCAGCCGCAGGATGGTCGAACTGGGTGGCACGTGCCAGACTTCTTCGAACTGCACGCGGCCATCGCTGTTGTAACGCACGCTGTAGTACGCCGAGCTGGCTGCATTGGTGGTGGGAACCAACTGTACTTTCAGGCTTCCATTGATGATCTGGACCGTCAGGCTCTGCGTCATAATCGCCGAGGAATCCGCGGCTTCGAAGCTCTTCCATTCGATGAACACAATGCCGTGGAAGCGCGAGCCGTCCGCCTTGTAGAGAACGTCTTGAATCGTAGTCAGTGGCGGGGCGCCGCGAAGGCACCCGCAAATCATGATCGTCAGGGCAGCGAACCGGGCTATCCGCCGCGGTTGAAATCCGTTCATAACCAGCCTCCAAAGAAAATAGCCGGCGCGCAGGGCGCAGTGTCAGCTACAGTCTATGCATGCCGATCCGGTCTTAATGGAGGCTGCTTTCGTCCTGAGGCGCGTTAACGCACGGAGCCTCAATCAGTTGACGATTACGAAATTTCTTTCCGTGGCGTGTGAATGCAAAACTGGGCGCAGCTACTTCAACTCGCCCTTGGTGATCCGCTCGGCGTTCAGGTACGGGCGCAGGGCTTCCGGAATGATGACGCTGCCGTCGGCCTGCTGGTAGTTCTCCACTACCGCTACCCAAGTGCGGCCCACTGCCAGGCCGCTGCCGTTCAGTGTGTGCAGGAACTCGGCCTTCTTGCCCGCCTTCATGCGGATATTGGCCCGTCGCGCCTGGAAGGCTTCGAAATTCGAACAGGAGCTAATCTCCTTGTAGGTGCTCTGTCCCGGCAGCCACACTTCGAGGTCGTAGGTCTTGGCCGAAGAGAATCCCAGGTCGCCGGTGCAAAGCGCCACCGTGCGATATGGCAAGCCCAGCTTCTGCAGGATGCTCTCCGCGTCCGCCGTCAGCTTCTCCAGTTCTTCGTAGCTCTGGTCCGGCCGCACGAACTTCACCAGCTCCACTTTCTGGAACTGGTGCTGGCGGATGATGCCGCGCACGTCGCGGCCATACGAGCCTGCCTCGCTGCGGAAGCAAGGCGTATAGGCACAGAATCGTATAGGCAGCCGGCTCGCATCGAGCGTTTCGCCACGGTAGAGGTTCGTCACCGGCACTTCGGCTGTGGGCGCCAGCCAGAAATCGTAGCCCTCGCACTTGAACAGGTCTTCCTTGAACTTCGGAAGCTGCCCCGTCCCAAAAAGGCTGTCGGAATTCACCATGAACGGCGGCAGCACTTCCGTGTAGCCGTGTTCGCGCGTGTGCGTATCGAGCATGAAATTGATCAGCGCGCGCTCGAGTTTCGCCCCCAGATCGTAATAGACGGCGAACCGCGCCCCGGTGATCTTCGCGGCCCGCTCCAGGTCGAGCACGCCAAGCGCCGGCCCCAGGTCCCAGTGCGCCTGCGGCTGGAACCCGAACTCCGGCGGTTTCCCCCAGCGGCGCACCTCCACGTTCTCTTCCTCGTTACGCCCGATGGGCACAGACTCGTGCGGCACGTTCGGAATCCCGGCCAGGTGCAGCCGGAACTCATCGTCGAGCGCTTTCAACTGCTCGTCCAACGCGGAAATCCGGTCGCCGATTTCGCGCACCTTCTGCTGCCGCTCGCTGGTATCGACTCCCTGCTTCCGCAGCTTGCTGATCTCCGCGCTCTCGCTGTTGCGCAGGGCCCGCAGTTGCTCAGTTTCGGTAACCGCGGCGCGACGGCGGCTGTCGAGTTCACGAAAATCGTTCAGATCCAGGGTGAATCCGCGCGTGGCCAGACGCGCCGCGAACTCGTCCAAGTGGTTGCGAAATGTAGACAGATCGTGCATGGCTCAAAAAAAGGTGGGTGAAGTAGTTAGGATAACGCTCTTCTGGCTTCCCGCGCACTGGGCTACACTTTAATCGGAGATCCGAGCATGGCCGCCGGCATCACGACAGAGGTTCCTACTGCGGTGCAGTCTCCCGTGAACGGCTTGTCACGGGAAGATCTGATCCGGGCGTTTCGTTTGATGTACACGTCGCGGCGCCTGGACGATCGCGAAATCCTGCTGAAGCGCCAGAACCGTATCTTCTTCCAGATTTCCGGGGCGGGCCACGAGGCCGTCCAGGTGGCCGCCGGCTATGCGCTGCGCTCCGGCCAGGACTGGTTCTACCCCTACTACCGCGATCGGGCGTTGTGCCTGACGCTCGGCGTCACTCCCCAGGAAATGCTGCTGGCCGCGGTCGGGGCCGCCGCGGACCCCTCTTCCGGCGGCCGGCAAATGCCCTCGCACTGGGGCCATCGCAAGTACAACATCGTTTCCACCAGTTCGCCCACCGGCACGCAGTTTCTGCAGGCCGCCGGGTGCGCGCAGGCCTGCCGGTACCTGGACGAGAACTCCACCGAAGTCACCCTGGTGACCAGTGGCGATGGAGCCACCAGCGAAGGCGAATTCTGGGAGGCGATCAACGCGGCCTGTCTCGAACGCCTGCGCATGATCTTCCTGGTTGAGGACAACGGCTACGCCATCTCGGTACCTGTCGAGCGCCAGACCGCCGGCGGTAACGTGTCGCGCGTGCTCGCGGGCTTCCCCAACCTGCTCATCCGCGAAGTGGACGGCACGGACCTGCTCTTCTCCTACGGCGCTTTGCGCGACGCCGTTGAATACGTGCGCGCGGGCGAGGGCCCGGCCCTGGTGCATGCGCACGTCATCCGCCCCTATTCGCACTCGCTTTCCGACGACGAGCGCCTTTACAGGACTGATGCTGAACGCGCGGAGGAAGCCGCGCGCGACCCCATCGCGCGCTTTCCCGAAATGCTTGTCCGCTCGGGTGTGCTGGATACCGCGGCGCTCGATGTGCTCATGCACGAAGTCGACGAGCAGATCCAGGCCATTAGCGACAAGGTGCTCGATGCGCCGCCCCCGCCGCGAGGCTGTACGTTAAATCATCTCTATTCCGGCAAGGTTGATCCCGCGTCGGACGCCTTTCACTCCGCGCCCGATTTCGACGGCGGGCCGCGCACGATGATCGACGAGATCAACCAAACGCTGGCCGAGGAGATGCGGCGTAACACTAACATCGTGGTTTTCGGGGAGGATGTGGCCGACTGCGGCCGCGAATGCAACCTGGCTAAAGTCAAGGGCAAGGGTGGCGTCTTCAAGGCCACCCACGGCTTGCAGCGCGAATTTGGAACGCGGCGCTGCTTCGACACGCCCATAGCTGAGGCCGCTATTGTGGGCCGCGCCACTGGCATGGCGACGCGCGGGCTCAAGCCGGTTGCCGAAATCCAGTTTTTCGATTACATCTGGCCCGCGATGATGCAACTCCGCGATGAACTGGCCACCTTGCGCTGGCGCTCCAACAACGCGTTCTCGGCGCCGGTGGTAGTGCGCGTAGCCATAGGCGGCTATCTCAATGGTGGCGCCATTTACCACAGCCAGTGCGGCGAAGTGGCCTTCACGCATATCCCCGGTCTGCGCGTGGTGTTCCCATCGAACGCCATGGACGCCTGCGGCCTCCTGCGCACCGCCCTACGTGCCGACGATCCCGTCCTGTTCCTCGAGCACAAGAAGCTCTACCGCGAGCCCTACAACCGCTTCCCGCACCCCGGACCCGAGTACACCATCCCGTTCGGCCGCGCCAAGGTAGTGAAAGGCGGCAATCGCCTGACCATCGTGACTTACGGAGCGCTGGTGCAGAAGTCATTGCAGGCCGCCTTCCAACTGGAGCAACGCAATCCGGACTGGACCGTCGAGGTGATCGACCTCCGCACGCTCGCACCTTACGACTGGAACACCATCCGCGCGTCCATTGAGAAAACCAGCCGGGTGCTGGTTGCGCACGAAGATTGCCTGAGCTGGGGCTATGGCGCGGAAATCGCCGCCCGCATCGCGAACGAACTGTTCGATCTGCTGGACGCCCCCGTCGGGCGGGTGGCCGCGCTCGACACCTGGGTCGGATACAATCCCCAACTCGAGCAGGAAATCCTGCCGCAGGTGGACGACCTGGCGCGCGAAGCCGAGCGCCTGCTCACGTACTGACTTCGCGTCACCGCCCCAGCGTGAAATTGGCTTCCAGCGTCGCGCCGTCGCGTACCGTGATGTCCTGGTAGTCGTTGTTGTAACCCGCCAGCGACACCGAGAGTTTGTAGCGGCCGGGCGCGAGCGGAACCATGGCCGGCGTCTTCTCCGGACGCGCCTGCCCATTGATGAAGATGGTGGCGCCCGGCGGAGTAGTTTTCACGATGAGCGTCCCTCCGGCTCGCGCGAGGCTCATGAAGAGCCCGCTTTCCTTGGGGACCTCGAAGACGCGCATGCCGGTGTTATAGCCCTGCAGTGTGGCGCTCAGGGCGTGGCGTCCGTGTGGGAGAGTCAAGGAGCAAGGTGTTGAACAGGTCCAGTCCGGGCGCTCATCAACCACGACGCGCGCGCCGGGTGGCATCGAGCGAATCAACACCACCTGCTCGGCCGGCGCTGCGGGCTCCACCTTGGGGGGCCTTGCCGGCGAGGTGGCCGGGATTTGGGGCTGGGCTGGAGCTACTGGCTTCGGCTCCTCCTGCTCGGGGGCGGGCGACATCGGCGAAGGCTTCGCCGGTTCACTCGCGGCGTTCCCCGGCGCGGGAGCCGTCTGTGGTGCACTCGATTGGGGCTGTTGGGCCTGCTGCTGGACAGACGCATCAGGCGTCGCCGCCGGTGTGCTCTGCTCCAGGTATTTCGCCGTTCCGTAAAACACGCCACCGACGATGGCCACACCCAGCAGGACCGCGCCCAGCGTACTGAGCCACCCCATGCGGCGAGGAGGAAGCGGTTCTTCGTCGCCGTATCGCGGCCGGCGGTGCCGCGTACTGGCTTCCTCGCTCGCGATGCGAATTGGCGGCGGAGGCTCCGATGGCGCGGCGGCGGGCACAGGAGGCTCGGGCGCGCGTGGTGGAACGGCTTGGGCGTCCATCAGGGTCGGTAGCGTGGCGCTTGATCCGCGCTGCAGCGCGTGCCAGCCGGGCCGGGCATCGCAAGCTTCCTCGATCGCGGCCACGAATTGCGTGCAGGTGGCGTACCGCCCGGCCCGGTCTTTCGAAAGGGCCTTGCGCAACACCGCGTCTACCTTGGGATCCAGCACCGGATTCAGCAGGTGCGCCGGCACCGGATCTTCGCGGACGATCTTGTATAGCAGCGCCGCCAGCGGTTCAGCCACGAACGGCTTCTCGCCCGTCAGCGTCTCGTACGCGATCACCGCCAGGGAGAACTGGTCCGCGCGCCCATCCACCGGGGTGCTCTGAATCTGCTCGGGCGACATGTAATTCGGCGTGCCCATCATCGCGCCGGACTGCGTCATCTGCTGGGAAGCGATCTTGGCCACGCCGAAGTCGGTGATTTTCACCCGCCCGTCTTCGTGGATCATGATATTGGCGGGCTTGATGTCGCGATGCACGATGCCGCGCCCGTGGGCGTAATCGAGCGCCGCCGCCGTCTGGCGGAAGACGTTCTCGATGAGATCGTTTGCCGGAGGCGTCTCGGCTGCCAGCAGTTTCTCGAACGTCGGCCCGTTGACGCACTCCATGAAGATGCAGGTGATGTCGCCCTCTTCGGCGATGTCGTAGATCGTTACAATGCCGGGGTGCGAGAGAATGCCCGCCGACTGCGCCTCGCGGAACAGCCGCTCGCGCACGCGGTCGCGTTCGCCGGGAGCTGTGAACTCGGACAGGCGGATCACTTTGATGGCGACCGTGCGCCCGATGGCCGGGTCGATGGCCCGGTAAACTACCCCCATCGCCCCGCGACCCAGCTCGCCTACGATTTGGTAACGGCCGATGCGCTCCATCTTGCGATGCCATTGTAGCGCAATGCCCGGCGGCGAACCGAAGGATAGAATGGAAACACCATGCCCGCACCCAAGCCCACCCGCAATCTTTCCAAACTTGTCAAGGAAATCGAGGCGTTCTGCGTCGAACACGCCAGTGCCGCGAATGTGGCCAAGTACTCGCGTTACTTCAAGGAGGGATATCAGGCTTATGGCGTCGATTTCGAGGAGACGCACGCCTACAAGAAGACCCTGCTCGAAGCGCACGCCGAATTGGGCCTCGCCGGCTTCCTCGATCTCGGCGACCTGCTATTTCGGAATCCGAACTACGAGATGGGTTCGTTCGCCATCATTCTCACCGCCGCCTATCGCGACAGGATTGGTCCAAAAGAGTTTCAGCGGGTCGGGAAGTGGCTCGATGAAGGCGTGCGCAACTGGGCGCATTGCGACGTGCTTTCGGGTGAGTTGACCGGATGGTGCCTGGCGCAGGGCTCGGTCAAAATCGACGAGCTCGGCAAGTGGCGCTCCTCGCCGGCGCGTTTCAAGCGCCGCGCGGTCCCGGTGAGCCTGCTTTCGTTGCTGAAGACCGTGAAGAACGGCGCGCCGCTTCTTGAATTCATCCGGCCCATGATGCTCGACGAGGAACGCGTCGTCCATCAGGGCCTCGGCTGGTTCCTCCGTGAAGCCTGGAAGAAGCAGCCGAAGGTGGTGGAGCCGTTCCTGGCCGAATTCAAAGACACGGCCGCGCGCCTGATCTTCCAGTACGCCACCGAAAAGATGACGCCGGAACAAAAGGCGCGCTACCGGCGTTCCGCGGTTACCAGGAAATCTTCCCGCCGAGCGTAACGCGCCGCTGCGTGTTGCCCGCACCGACGGTCGTGATGGTCCCGAACGATCCGCTGGTCGGGGAGACGCTAGGCGACGAAAGAGGCGTCTCGTTCAAGGCATCCACCGCTTCGGCACGGAACTGCAGCTTCACGCGCTCAGTGACGTGAAAGTCTTTGAACAGGGAGAGGTTTACGATGTCGATGCCGGGCGCCCGGACGCCGTTCAACCGCAACGGGAAGGTGCGCAGATTGCTGGCCAACTGCTGCGCCGAGTTCTTGTTGAATCCCGCGTCCACATTGAACCAGCGGTCCGGAGTGCGCTCCGAGTGCGACAGTGCAATATCTTTGATGTTGCCGGTGAAGAGGATGTTCCCCCATCCGAGGGGGCGGCCGCTCTGCACTTGCCACACGCCGTTCACGTTCCAGCCACCGACGGCCAGGTCGAGCCACCGGTTCGAGTTCACGAAGCGCTTGCCCTTGCCAAAGGGAAACTCATACACTCCGGTCACCGCCAGCACATGGGTCTGATCGATGGACGACACAACCTCGTGCAGGCCTGCGTCGCCGGCGTTGAGGTAGCTGACCGCCTCCATGTTCTTCGAGAACGTATAGCTGCCCTGTAGAGTGTAGCCGGCCGAAAATCGCCGCTCGACCCTGGCCTGCAGTGCGTGGTACCACGCATAGCCGTCGTTTGTCGTCGTGCTCACGCCGGTGTACTGCGGGTAGGCCAGTAACAGTTGCTGGCGCTGGACGTTGCTGCTTTGCAGCGAAGTCCCCGTGAATTGCGGCAAGCCGTAGAACGGATTCTTCACTTGCGCGGTGAGATAGGAGATGGTTGCCGCGTCGCGGGTTCCCAGCGTGCTCAGGTACTGATTCGGCAGCGCGTTCAGCGCGCGTGAAACGCCCAGTGCCGTGCTACGGTTGCCCATGTAGCCGATGTCGGCCAGGAAGTGCCCGGGAAGCTCACGTTGCACGTTGAAACCCCAGCGCTGCGTGTAGCCGCTGCGAAGCTGCGGATTCACGATCGTGATGCCTTGGCCGAGGTAGGTTGCCAGGCCCTGCGATGCACCCTGCGCTTCCAGGATTCCGTCCGGGAAAGGATTGGCCATCGTGGCACGGAAAGTGATACCGTTGTCCAGACTTGGCACAACCTGCGTGGTCTGGCTGAATCCCGGTTGGCTCGCATCGAGTTGATCCGAGCCCATCGGAGCGAAGAAGATGCCGTAGCCGCCGCGCAGAGCCGTCTTCGGCGTCAACTGGTAAGCGAAGCCGATGCGCGGAGAAAAGTTGTTGCGATCCGGGTCTACATAGCCGCGCGGCGCCCCGTTCAGGCCCGCAAAGAGCAAACCGCCGGTCGCGTGGAATTGGGCTGCGGGAATCTCAGGAATGGGGTTCAACGCGTAATTGGCACGCGCAGCCGCCTCCACCGGGCTTGCCGTGTCATAGGCGAAGCCCCGCGTGGCGCGGTTGTAGCGCTCCGTCGTTGGAGTGTCGTAATCCCAACGCAGGCCGAGGTTCACGGTGAGCCGGCGGCCGATTTTCCAGTCGTCCTGTACGAACAGGCCCCAATATCGCGAGGCCTCGGCCGAGGATGCGTTGCGGTTGATGGATCCTCCGGTGGGCAAACCGAGAAGGAACGATGCCAAGCCTTGGCCGATGGGCGCGGCGGGAGAGTTGTCCAGCGGCCCGCGGGTCCATGTCTGCGCGAACGAGAGCGCCGGGGAAATGTTCCCCAGCGACCAGTTGTTCTCGAACATCAAACGTGATTCGAGGCCGAAACGCACCGTGTGGTTACCCCTTACGTGAGTGCCCTGCCCGATCAGGTTGTGATACGTCGTGCGGGGGCGCGATCCGCTCCCTCCGCCGATGCCCGTGTCACCCGAAATGCTGATCGTCGGCATCGATGTCAGCGAACTGTCCAGTTGCGAGACCAGGCTGTTGCTCATGCCCAAACTGGCGAGATTGAAGCCGAGGCTGGGCGGAGCCGTATCGTCGCGGAAGCGGTTCAAACCGTAGCGGAAATTCAGAATCGTGGATGCGCTAGCGACATAAGTGTGTTCGAAGGTCAGCCCTCGTTGACGGCGCTCGCGGATCGTGCCGGTTGCGTCGTTGTGGAAATACCGGTCGCTCTGCGGGTCCGTGTAAGCCATGTTGAACGACACGAAGAAGCGATGGCGGTCGTTGATGGTGTGGTCCACGCGGCCCAGGTAGCCCTTGTATGGCGAATCGGCCATGTTCGGATCCGTGTAGTTGCTGGAGCCATCCGCGTTGCCGGTTGCGTTGGGCAGCGGGTAATAAGTGAGCAGTTGTTTCGAGATGGCATTGAAGCGGCTCGCCGGAATCAGGTTGCCCGCGAACGGTTGGCGGCTGTAACGTCCTCCTGATGCGGCTGCGATGGTCGCCGGATCGTAAATCTGATACTGCGAGCCGAGCTTCAGGAGCGCGGAGAAATCGCCCTGCCGTTGCTCCGCGGCCGGAACCGTGTAGGAGGCGCGCGAGGCGCGCTGGCGATCCACCCCGTCGCCGCCGAAGGTCCAGAACGTGCGGTTGCGGCCGTCGTAGATGCCTGGGACGTACACCGGCCCGCCCATGTTGCCCTGGATCCGCAACACGCGTTGCGGCGGCCAGTTCTTTTCGATTTTCTCCGAGGTTACCGGGCCCGTCTTCGGGTCGTTGATGGCGTTGCTGGTGAACAGATCCTTGGCGATCATGCCCCGGCTCAGGTTCTGGTAGACCAGGCTGCCGTGAAGGGTGTTGGTGCCGCTCTTCATGACCATGTTCACGTGCCCGCCGAGAAAGCGGCCGAGCGACGCGTCGTAGCCAGCCGTCGTCACGCGGACTTCCTGCACCATCTCCTGCGGAGGGTTGAGCGTGAATCCACCGCCGCGTGTCATCATTGGCGTACCGTCGAGGGCGAACTCGTTGGCGCCCGGACGGCCGCCACCGATCGAAGTCGAACCGCCGCTGCCCAGCGCGTCCGGCGGCCACAGATTGGTCACCGCCGTAGTTGTCGAAGCGCCGGGAACAAACTGAAGTTGGTAGATCGCGCTGTTGCCGGGCGTCGGCAGGTCCTGAATGCGCCGCGTATCCACCACCTGTCCGACTGTCGCGTTGGCCGTTTCGAGCAGAGGAGTCTCGGCCGTCACATTGATCGTGTCCGACACCGCGCCCAACTCGAGCGGAACCTGAAGGTTCAGCACGTCGCCGACGCGCACCTGCAACGGTTGTCGTGTGTAGCTCTTGAAACCCTCATGAGAAACCGTCAACCGGAAATTGCCCGGATTGAGGTTTCGCACCAGAAAATTCCCTTCGTGGTTTGTCATGGTGCGAATGACCACGTTGGTTTCGAGATTCGTGACTTCCACCTTCGCGGCCGCGATTACGGCGGATGACGCGTCCACCACGCGCCCTCGAATCTCACCGGTGGGAGTCTGGGCCAGAGCGGACCAGATTGCGACGAACATCCAAACGAACACAAGCTTTAAACGCAGATCCATGAAGACCTCCAGTCACTTATACGTACAACGACAGCATAACGATGTCGTTATCGATAACGATAAGTATATGGAGAGCCTCTGTACTTGTCAACTCGCCTCGATGCTGTATTCCGACCTGCCTTTAGGGCTCCGACAGTTGCTGGTAAGAGCGCATGATGTGCTCTTCGAACGCAGCCTTTATGGCGGCTTCGTCTCTTGAGCGCAAGGCATCCAGGATGGGTTGATGCGGCTGCACACCGGGCGAAACATTGTGGAACCGGCGGCTGCGTTGGATGCTCAGGAATGCGAACAGGGGAACGGTCAGATTGTCCAGCGTGCGAAACAGTGTCTTGTTGCCGGACATTTCCCAGACCGTGCGATGAAAACCTAGGTCGGCGGCCGAGAAGCTGAAATAATCTTCGGCGGCCTGTGCCGTCTTCACGGCGCTGAGCTTCTGCTCCAACACCGAGAAATCATCGTCAGTAAGCCGGCGGCTGGCCTGTACGCCTGCCATGCCCTCCAGCGCGGCGCGAAGTTCGGCTCGCTCGGCAATCTCTTCCTGGCTGAGCCGCGTTACGATGGTTTCCTTGTTGGGCTTGCGAACCACCAGCCCCATGTGCTCCAGTTCGATGAGTGCTTCGCGCACCGTCGCCTGGCTCACTCCGAAATCACGCGCAAGATGCGCCTCGCGCAAGGGATCGCCGGGCTTGAGCTGGCCTGAGAAAATGGAGGCTCGGAGCGCTTCAAGCACTTGTTCGCGCACCGATTTGGTGCGAACCGGCTTAAAACCGGCCCCCCGTTCCACCGTGCCTCCCGATTGGGCAATTGACATAGCGGTCACTTACGTACTAGTCTACCGTTAGCGATATCGATAATGCAATGCGGGATACACCTATAGTCCGGTTCTGTATTTTCTGCACTCTTCTCGCATTGCTTTCACCTCTAAAAATGACAGGTCAGACGCTCCCGCCGCAACTGGAAAGTTCCTGCCGTGCTCGTGAACCGCGCGTTTGGGAGTGTAAGTATCATTCGAAAGCTTTGCGGCGTGAAACTTCCTGCACGTTGGTGTTGCCGGAGCGCATGACCGCCGAACCCACGCTAGTAGTTCTGCTGCACGGCAGCGGGAGGAATCATCGCACCCTCGTCGAAAACCCCTCCACGAATGACACACTGAAATCCGCGAGTCACGTTATTCTCATGCCGGAAGGCGGCGCATCCTGGTGGATCGCGCCGGGTTACCAGGAGTACGTTGTAGAACTGACCGAATGGGTGGCGCAGGCTTTCTCTATTCCCCCAAACCGCCGTGGATGCGGCGGCTGGAGCATGGGCGCCTACGGCTCAGTCCGGTTGATCCAGCAGTATCCGCACGTGTTTACGTCGTGGACGGGAATCCTGGGCCTGCTGGATTTTCCCAATCCCGGCTATCCTGAGCGGGACAACCATGTAGTGCCTGCGGTTTTCGGCCCTCCGGCGCAATGGCCCGGGCTGAATCCGATGAGCGCGGCCGATGCTCTGCGAGGAAAACCGCTGTGGTTCGCGACCGGCAAAGGCGCCTTCGACTATCGCATGAACCAGGCGTTCCACAAGAAACTGAACTCGCTGGGCATTAAGCACACATTCAAGACGCTCGACGGCGGGCACGTCTTCTCTGCGGTAGCGGAAGCGCTGCCGGAGGCGCTGCGCTTCCACGAGCGTGTGCTGGGAGGTGCGCGTGCCCATTGAGATTACTGCGGACCTCTGTGTCGTCGGGGGCGGCATGGCAGGCGTTTCGGCCGCGCTGGCCGCCGCGCGCTGCGGCGCCACGGTGGTGCTGTTGCAGGACCGTAGCGTGCTGGGCGGCAACGCTTCCTCCGAAGTTCGCATGCACATCTCCGGCGCCTCGTGCTCCGGCAGGCGGCCCGGTGCGCGCGAAAGCGGCATCATTGACGAACTTCGCGTCGAGGACAGCGTCCGGAATCCGGAGCGCAGCTTCCCGATGTTCGATCTGCTGCTCTACGACAAGGTCGTGAGCGAACCGCGCATCCATTTGCTGCTCGACACCGCCTGCGTGGGCTGCGAGGTAGACGACGGCTTTATCCGCCGCGTGCGGGCGACACGTCCCTCTACCGAAGACGAGTTCGAGATCGAAGCGCGGTTCTTTGCGGACTGCTCCGGCGACGGGCGGCTCGGCAAGGAAGCGGGCGCGGAATTCCGCGTAGGGCGCGAGGCCCGCCGGGAATTCAACGAGCCGCACGCCGTAGAGGAGGCCGACCGAAAGACGCTCGGCAGCACCATCCTCTTCAGCGCCAGCCGGAAGGATCATCCCTGTCCCTTCACCGCACCAGCCTGGGCGCGGCATTTCACCGGAACCGATTTGCGGCTGCGCAGCCACCGCGAATGGGAGTACGGCTACTGGTGGCTGGAGTGGGGTGGCGAACTCGACACCATCCGCGACAATGCGCGCATACGCCACGAGTTGTTGCGCATCGCTCTTGGCGTCTGGGACCACATCAAGAACGGCTGCCGGTGCGATGCCGTCACGGCCAGCTACGACAAGTGGACGGAAGGCATCGAGGCCGCCGGACCCGTCGAAGGTCCGGATAACTGGAGCCTGGATTGGGTCGGCATGCTGCCCGGGAAGCGTGAATCACGCCGCTTTCTCGGCCCGCACGTCATGACGGAAAACGACGTCGTTTCGGGCCGCATCTTCGACGACGAAGTGGCTTACGGAGGCTGGTGGCTCGACCTGCACCCGAGCGCCGGCGTGGACGCGGCCGACGAGTATCCCTGCACGCAGCTCGACGTGCCGCATCTCTACTCGATTCCGTTGCGGGCGCTCTACTCCCGCAACGTGCGTAATCTGTTCTTTGCCGGTCGCAACATCTCCGCCACGCACGTCGCTTTCGCTTCGACGCGTGTAATGGCCACGTGCGCGCTGACCGGACAGGCCGTGGGCACCGCGGCGGCGCTCGCCTGCCAGGCGGGGCTTGCCGGTTCGGCGGACCTGCTCGATCCGGCGTACCTGGGCCGCCTCCAGCGGCGCTTGGTCGAGGACGATATGTTTCTCCTGACGGTGCACCACGACGGTGATCGCGACCTGGCACCTGCGGCCGCGATCACCGCGTCGTCTGAAGCACCGGGATATGAGGCCGCGCTCATCACGAACGGGGTCACGCGCGCGACTGGGAAGAGCCTTCATCCAAGTCTCCCTGAGTGTTCGAACCAGTGGCGGTCGCTCGACTTGCCGGCGTGGGTCGAACTCACCTGGCCCGAGCCGGTGACAATACATGAAGTACAAGTCACATTTGACACCGCTTTCGACCGTGAATTGACCCTGTCGCTGAGCGACGAGTTTACGCGGAAGACGATTCGCGGGCCGCAGCCGGAAACCGTAGCCGATTACGACCTCATCTGCGGCGGAACAGTCATCGAAATTCGCAACAACTATCTCAGAAAGAGGAGACACGCGCTCGCCCGGCCCGCGGTATGCCGCTCGCTTCGCCTCCTGGTGAAGCGTACGCACGGAGACCCGGCCGCACGAGTATACGAGATTCGAGTTTATTAGTATGCAACGTTTGAATGGTGTGGTAGTACCCATGGTCACCCCGCTCACGGCGGGTGGCGAAATCGACGAGGAGTCCACCGGCCGCCTGGTTGAGTACCTGATTGCCGGCGGCGTGAATGGCATTTTCGCCCTCGGCAGTTCCGGGGAGTGCGTGAGCCTGACCTGGTCCAAACAGATCCAACTGCTGCGCGCGGTGGTCAAGTACGTCCACCGGCGCGTGCCGGTGTGCGCGGGGCTCTCGTCGAACTCGCTTGAGGAAACCTACGAGCGCGCAAACGACATCGCCACGGCCGGAGCCGATTTTGCTGTCGCGCTGACGCCGTACTATTTCCGGACGTCGCAGCCCGAGATGCTGCGTTTCTTCAGTTCGATCGCGGACCATTCGCCGCTGCCTGTCCTGGCTTACAACATTCCGTTCCGCACCAATAACACCATCGAGCCTGCCACCATCGAGAAACTTCGTCATCATCCCAACTTCGTCGGCATCAAGGACACCGTGAACGACTTCGCGCGCACGCTCGCCATTCTCAACTACGTGCGTCACGACGCGTCGTTCAGCTACATGCACGGGAACGAATTGCTGGCGCTGCCGGCTGCCACGGCGGGCGCTGCCGGTTGCGTGGTCAGCATCGGCAATTTCGCGCCGGCCTTCATGGTAGAGGCCTGGAAGGCGGCCGCCGCCGGCGACCACGACGCCATCGCAAGGTACCAGCCGCGCATCGCCTCCATGATGAAGGTGTTCGGTCTGCTGGAGGCGAAGCCCCAGGATTCCACGGTGCTCCGCCTGATGGCCATCAAAGCAGTGCTCGAAATCCTGGGTCTTATCCAGTCTCATATGGTCCAACTCACGCCGGCACCCAGCGCCGAGTTCCTGGCGCCCGTGCGAAAGTTCGTAGAGGAGAACGAAGTTCTGCAGCAGATAAGGAAGCCGCTATGAGAACCGCACTCTTTCTCTTTGCCCTGCTGCTGGGTGTGCCGTGCTTTGCCGCGGGAGAGGCCAGGATCGTCGATGTGCGCAGGATCTGGGACCGGGCGCCGCACAACGCTTTCACCGACCTCGTCCGATTCCGCAACAGTTGGTATTGCGTATTCCGCGAAGGTGCGGGGCACGCCTCTCCGGACGGCCGCCTGCGCGTCATCGCATCCAAAGACGGCAAGCGATGGGAACCGGCGGCGCTGCTTGAATCGGCCGACGGCGATCTGCGCGACGCCAAGATCAGCGTGACACCGGACGGACGCCTCATGTTGATGGGGGCGGTCGCCCTGCGGCAGCCCGCGCCGAACCGTCACCAGTCGCTCGCTTGGTTTTCCCGCGACGGACGCAATTGGGAAGCAGCGCACAAGGTGGCCGATCCGGACTTCTGGCTCTGGCGTGTCACCTGGCACAAAGGCACCGCTTACGGGCTCGGCTACAACACGAATCGCGATCGCAACCTGCGCATCTTGCGCCTCTACGCTTCCGAAGATGGCCGCGCCTATCGCGCCCTGGTGGAAAACCTGGGCGTGCGGAACTCGCCGGGCGAATCCGCCATTCGCTTCGACGGTGATCGGGCGATCACGCTCCTGCGCCGCGATGCGTACGGCGGCAAGCCGCCGATTCCCGCCTCTGCCGCCACCGCCCTCATCGGGTTCGCCGATCCGCCGTATCTCAAATGGACCTGGAAAGATACGGGCATCCGCGTAGGGGGGCCGAACTTCATTGCCGTTCCCGGTTCCCGCTGGGTGGCCGCCGTGAGGTTGCATGAGCCGACGACACGCACCGCGCTGTGCTGGCTCGATCCGGCAAACGGCACACTGGTGGAGTTGCTCACCTTGCCGTCGAAAGGCGATTCGAGCTACGCCGGCCTTGTTATGCACAAGGGACTTCTGTGGGTAAGCTACTACTCATCCCACGAAGGCAAGACGTCTATTTACCTGGCCAAGGTCAGACTGCCCTGACTGGCGCGGGCGATGTCGCGCGGCATGAAGAAGTAGTAACCAACGAGCAGGAACAGGCCGGCCACGACGAATAGAATCGAGATGGCCGCAAACACCGTCGCCAGGCCCAGGCTCGACTTCATTACTCCGGTCAACAGCACGCCCGCCCCGCCGGCCGCCGTAGCGCAAGTGTTCATGATGCCGATGGCCGTCGAGCGCAGCTCCGCCGGGACCACATCGCAGAGCGTTGGATTCTCGTTGGATTGTCCCATGCCCCGGAGGAGGCTGAACAGTGAAACGGCAATCGCCACGGTGGCGAGTCCCGGCCGGTTCATGAACAGCAGCAGGAAGGGTGCGGCCGCTAGGTACGTGGCACTCTGAAACAGCATCCGGTTGCGCAACTCCCGCGTGGCGAAACGGTCCGAGAGCCATCCACCCGAGCCGATTCCGATCACGGTGGAAATCTGCAGCATGAAAGTGCCGGCGAAACCGGCGGCGGCCAGGTTCATTCCGAATTCGTCCCGGAAATAGAGCGGCAGCCAGGTCAGGAAGATCCAGATGCCGATTCCCGCCAGCATTGCCTTGACCAGCAGAATCAGGTACGAGGGAATACCTGCCAGGCGCCGCACCCCTTCTTTAAGCGGCACGCGCACCGGCGCACTCACGCCGCGCTGGGCCGGCTGATCCTTCAATACCCGCTGGGCCGCGGCGGCGACCAGGAGACCTGTCGCGCCCAACACCAGGAAGCCGGCCCGCCATCCGAAATGGTCCGCCAGGTATCCGGCGAAAGTCCCGCCGGCGACTACGCCGAAATTCAACCCCACCGAGTGAAGGCCCATGGCCGTTCCACGCGTCGAGGTGTCATGGTGCGACGCCAGCAGTGCTGTCGCCGCCGGCAGGTACATGCTCTCGAAAGCGCCGAGCAGTACGCGCATAACAAGCAGCGCGGCGAGTCCCGAGGCGAACCCGGTGCCCAGCGTCACCAGGCTCCAGGCGGTCAGGCTGATAACCAGCAGGCGGCTGCGCGAGTACCGGTCCGCCAGCACGCCGGAAATCGGCGAGGCGATGCTGTAGCTCCACAGAAAGAGGCTGCCGAGCGAGCCCAGCGCCACGTCGCTCAGGCTGAGGTTCTGCCGTAGCGGAGCCAGTACGCTGGAGATGGCCGCTCGGTCGGCATAATTGAGGGCGGCGGCCACGGCAAGCATGGCCGCGATCTTCCACTTAAGTGACACTACACTAATTATCGTTATCGATAACGACGTCCGTGTCAACTTCTCAATAGCTTTCCGTGCCCTTCATGTCTACCACGGCTTCGGTGATTTGACCCAGGTACTTGCCGTCCGCCACGACGTCCGCCGCGATGGCGAAGCGTGGGCTGTGCGCGACCCAGTTCCGCGGCAGGGTGACCGCGACCGTGCTGCTCCCCTTTGAGTTCGCCTGGACCTCGAACTTGGCGATGTCCGGTGTAATCCGCCACTCGGGCGGCGCTACTAGCGCCACTTCCAGCTTCATCGGCGAGGGCGAGTAGTTCAGCACGTGGACTTGAATCTGCTTGGTCTCGCCGGGCGCCGCCAGGATCTGGTACGGATACAGGCGCACCCAACTCGGGTTCATGCCGAAGTTCGACATCCCATCCGGCAGAATGTCATAGAACAACTGCCGCTGCTTCCGGAAATGCCGCTCGGTGGCCGTCATCATTTCCGGCGTTACCGCGTAGGGCCTCCCGTGGCCCGGCGCGATGAGGGTGGGCTGCCGCTCGATCAGGTTCAGGATCGACTTCAAATGGCTGTCGTTTTCGACGTGGTTGCGAAAGATGATGTTATGCCGCATCACGCCGTCCGGCCGCCCGGAAGTGAAGAACGCATCGCCGGTAAACGCTACCCGATTGCCGTCGATGTTGCCGAACAACGCCATCTGGTATTCGGTGTGGCCGGGCGAGTGCGTGATCTCGAATTCGAACTCCTCCCACTTGAACTTCTCTCCGTGCCGGAACGAGCGCGCCACCTTGAACGGTTCGGCCAGGACGCAGCCCAGGTTCCAGGCGCGCGGGTTCTGGAAGACGTCGACCATGTTCTCGTAGCACCACACCTTGGTGCCGTAGTTGCGGATGAGGTGCGGGAACCCGTTGATGTGGTCGTCGTGCATGTGGCTGGGTATGACCACGTCGACCGACTTCACGCCGTAGTCGCGCTTGAGCGTGTCGATGGAGTGTTCGACGAACCGGATGCGGTCGGTCACCGCCGTGGCGCGCTCGAAGTTGCCGAAGTGCACGCCGCTCGCCGAGCCGTAGTCGATGAACAGCGCCTTGCCGCTGTCGCTGACGATGGTATAAAACGACGACGTGGTCTGATAATGCGCCACCAGGTGCGGGCTCACGGCGTAAGGCTTGTTTTCGGCGCTGGGTGCGTTCCCGGTCTGGAAGCGGTAGTAGTCGGTCAGGCGCTTCACGGTCTCCGCCATGGCCAGATCCGGGTCCGGGATCACTTCGCCGTGCGATGGGCACAGCATTTCGGGCTTCTGCTCGCGCAGCCGGCAGAGCGAAAAGATCCCCAGGTCGATGCCTTCGCTGCCGCCGTAGTTCACCTGCGTGTCGTAGAGCGTTTGTATCTTGCCGGACGCATACATCAGGTCGCCCGAAAAGGCCATCTTCTTGTCGTCCACGGTAGCCAGCAGGGTGATGGAGCCGAGCGTGTGGCCCGGCGTGGGCAGGATGAAGAAGTCGGTGTTCTTCCAGCGGAAGGTCGAGTAATCGGCCAGCGCCTTCTGTACGTGAACGTTTTTCGTCAGCGTGTTGAAGTCGTTGCGCACGTAATACAGATGGAACACGCGGCGGTTGCGCCAGAAGTTTTCCGCGTCGGCGAACAGGTGCTTTTCGTGCGCGGGCACGGCGATGGGGATACTGCGGGAGGTTGCCTTGCTGTCGCCTTGGCATTGATCGCGGTGGTGATGCGTGTGCAAAACATAATCCACCTTGGAGATGCCCATGGCGGACAGATGGTCGAGAATCTTGCCCGAGCCGAAATCGATGAGGACGCAGCTCTGTCCGTCTTTGATCACGTAGACGTTGCAGGTGTCCTCGAACATCCAGACGTTCTCGGTGATCTTGCGTGGGGCGCCGGTGGGCGCGAAGCCCGCGCGCACCGCGCTCTTTGCGGCGGCCTTCGGCGTTTGCGCGCCGGCCGGGGCAGCGCTCAGTGCGGCGGCGGATTCCAGGAAATGGCGGCGAGTGGGTCTTGCCATGGGGATATTCTATGTCGAGTCGGGAACAAAGGATAGCGGCTGGAGCCGGGCGAGTCCACTTTAGTAGAGTATGGGCATGCCAAAGTCGATCTTCCGGCAAGTCCGCACTGCGTTCGCCGTTCTCCTGTTCTGTTGCGGTCTGCGGGCGCAGAGCCTGAAACCGTGCTGGCCGGTCCACGCTTCACCTTCATTCCATCAAGCACTTGATGAAGGGATTGGCTTCTCCTTCGCTTACGAAGGGCAACGTGTCGGCCCCATCCTGCCCGCCGGTTGGACTGTTTCAACCGCCGGGACCACCACGAGCTACCGCCACGCTTCAGGCCTTGTGGCCGTGCGGGAACTCCGCGCGTGGCCCGAATTCGATGCCGTCGAATACACCGTGAAGTTCCGTAACGAAGGCAGTGCGAATTCGGGCGCCGTGTCGCAGGTGAATGCCATGGACCTCGTCTTCGCAGGCGGTCTCGTGGACGGAGCAAGCGTGGTTTCAAGCGGCGGCGGCCTCGCCGAGGAAGTCTATCCGCCCGCGACCTTCTCGATCCGGCGATCGTATCCCGGACCAATGACGCCGATTGACGGCCGTGTGACGCTGGGCACGGTGGGCGGCCGGTCCTCGAACAAGGACCTGCCGTTCTTCTTCGTTGAGAACCAGCGAAAGCGCGAAGGCCTGTTTGTCGCGTTGGGATGGTCGGGCCAGTGGTCGGCCACGGTAAGGGCGGACCATAGCCGCGGCACCTTGCTTGTACGAGGTGGTATTCCAGACCTAAACCTCCGGTTGAACCCGGGGGAAGAGGTCAGCGGCCCGCGCATCCTGCTGGGTGCTTACACCGGCAAACTCGAAGCCGGAGTGAACCGCCTGCGCCGCCTTATCCGCACTCAGTACGCTCCGCGCCTGGGCGGACGCGAGTTCCTCCCAATCGCCACTTACGATCACTGGTGGAACATCGACGTCCGTTTCACCGAGCCGTTGTTGCGGCAGCTCGCCGATGCCGCGGCGTCCATCGGCCAGGAGTACTTCCTGCTTGACGCCGGCTGGTACACGGGCATCGACGCATCGGGCGACTTCAGCACCGGCGTAGGCAACTGGGAAGAAATTGACCGCGTGAAGTTCCCGAACGGCCTCGGCGCCTTCGCCGACTACGTGCGCTCCAAAGGCCTCAAGTTCGGACTCTGGTTCGAACCCGAGAGTGTTGCCAAAGGTTCGCTGCTTGCGCGGCAGCATCCGGATTGGGTGCTCTGGCTGCCGAACCGGAGACACGGCGTGCTCGACTACGGGCGGCCCGAAGTTCAACAATGGGTGTGCGCATTGTTCGACCGCTACATCCGCGAGTTCGGCATCCGCTATATCCGGCACGACTCGAACATCGGTCCCCTGGCCTACTGGGATGCTGCCGACGAGCCCGACCGTCGCGGCATGCATCAAATCCGCCACATGGAAGGCCTGTACCGCGTCCTGGACTGGATCCGCGAAAGGCACCCGGAAACCGTGCTCGAAGGCTGCGCGAGTGGCGGCCGCCGCATCGACCTCGAATCCGCGCGGCGCTTCCATACCTTCTGGATCAGCGATCACACAGCCGATCCCCACAACGTGAGGTTTCATCTCGCCGGCCTGAATCACTTCCTGCCCGGCAGCTATCAGTATGTCTGCTACACCCTGCCGCTTACATCTCAGAAGAATTTCCGCGCGCTTCCCATCGGCTTTCAAAGCATGTTCGGAGGCGCTTTCGGCACCGGCGGGCGCATCGACCTGTGGCCGCAGACGATGAAGTCGCAGGCCAAGCAGCATGTTGAAGTGTACAAGAAGCTGCGCCGATTCCTGATGGCAGACTACTATCCGCTGGCCGTGCAGTCGCGCGACCTGGACGCCTGGGAGGCATGGCAGTTCCATGACCCGTCGACCGGCGAAGGCTTCGTGCAGGCGTTCCGTCTCGAGTCCGACGAGGCGTGGCACGGCTTCTCCCTGAAAGCTATGGACCCGCGGAAGAACTACCGTCTCACCGATCCGTATACCGGCCGCACCATAACCGCCACGGGCAGGAGGCTGATGAACGAAGGGCTCCGCTTCCAACTTGGGCAACTCGAATCCCAGGTATGGGTGTATTCGGCGTTGACAGAACCGGCCGCGATCCACTAAGATTGGTTCAAACGTCGCTGCGGTATCCCACCAGAAGTGTATCCACCCGAGGAAGAACACATGAGCCCTAAAGAAGTACTCGAATTCGCAAAGAAAAACGAGGCCCGCCAGATCGATTTGCGCTTCACGGACCTGCCCGGTCTCTGGCATCACATCTCTTACCCGATCAGCCAGCTCTCGGAAGAGAGCTTTGAGGAAGGCTTCGGCATGGACGGCTCCAGCATCCGCGGCTGGGCGGCGATCAACGAGAGCGATATGCTCCTGATGCCGGATGCCGGCCAGGTTTTCATGGATCCGTTTGCCGAGTTCTCCACCCTAGTCATGGTCAGCGAGGCGATCGATCCGATCACGCGGCAGCACTACGAGCGCGATCCGCGCTGGATCGCCAAGAAGGCCGAAATGTATCTGGCCAACAGCGGCCTGGCCGACACCGCCTACTTCGGCGCCGAAGCCGAGTTCTTCATCTTCGACAACATTTGCTTCGACCAGAACCAGCACTCCGGTTTCTATTACATCGACGCTGAGGAAGGCCGCTGGAACTCGTCCCGCAAGGAAGACAACCTCGGATACCGGCCGCGGTACAAGGAAGGCTATTTCCCGGTCCCGCCCACCGATCACTACCAGGATCTCCGCACCGAAATGGTCGAAACCATGATCAAGTGCGGTCTCAACATCGAGTGCCACCACCACGAAGTGGCCACCGGCGGCCAGTGCGAAATCGACCAGAAGTTCGACACGCTGGTGAAATCGGCCGACAACATGATGCTGTACAAATACTGCATCCGCAATGTTGCCAACCAGTACGGCAAGACCGTCACCTTCATGCCCAAGCCGCTATTCGGCGACAACGGCAGCGGTATGCACGTGCATCAGAGCCTGTGGAAGAACGGGCAGCCGCTGTTCGCCGGCGACGGCTACGCGGGCTTGAGCCAGATGGCCCTTTGGTACATCGGCGGGCTGCTGAAGCATGCGCGCAGCTTGAGCGCCCTCATCGCGCCCACCACCAACAGCTACAAGCGCCTGGTGCCCGGCTACGAAGCCCCCGTGAACCTGGCATACTCGCGGCGCAACCGCTCGGCCGCCATCCGCATCCCGATGTACTCGGCCAGTCCCAAGGCCAAGCGCGTCGAGTTCCGTCCGCCAGACCCGTCCGCGAACACCTACCTCGCGTTCGCTTCCATGTTGATGGCCGGCCTGGACGGCGTCCTCAACAAGATCGATCCGGGCGAGTCGCTCGACAAGGATATTTACGATCTGAGCCCCGAGGAGATGAAGAACGTCCCCTCCATGCCGGGTTCGCTCCACGAAGCGCTCAATTGCCTCGAGGAGGACCACGGCTACCTGCTGAAGGGAGATGTCTTCACCGAGGAACTGCTCGAAACTTACATCGACTATAAGCGCAAGAACGAAGCCGATGCGATGCGCCTGCGCCCGCATCCGTACGAGTTCGCGCTGTACTACGACATTTAAACCGTAGGGGCGGGATATATCCCGCCCCTACATCCCTACCACTGTAGATTCAAACCCAACTTCAAGAAGCGTGGCAGATTGTTCTGTACCGGGTTCAGTCGCCCGAACGCCGCGTTGGTCACATCGACGGAAGCGAGGCTCGTGAACCAGGGATGGTTAAACGCGTTCACCGCCTCGAAGCGGAACTGCAACTTCATCCGCTCGTAGATGGGGAAATACTTGGTCATGGATACGTCCCAGTTCTTGTATGCGGGATTCCGCACGTCGCTGAAGTAGTACGGGTAAGTGCGGAATGTGTAACTGGGCTGCGCTGTGACCAGCTTGCCTGTCGCCGGGTCGATCCACTTCGAGGTGTCGAACCACTTCGCAATGGCCGGGTCGCTGAGCTTGGCGCTGCCCGGCACCGTCTGGGCGTTGTTCGGGTAGGGGTAACACCAACCTTTCATGTACGTGATGTTAAAGTTGAG
>JAJFUV010000023.1 GCA_021372245.1 Terriglobales bacterium | reverse complement strand
CGGCCAGGCGGGACGCCGGCCGCAGTTCCGGCGGTTCCGCCAGACCATCGCCGCAACTGTTCTCGACCAATTTCAACCTTCGATAAGCTCTCGAAACCCTCGGACGGACTTACGAAGGGTCGCTTTTCAGCAGCCTGCTAGAGGCTGCCGCAATGGGGCTGCCAAGCGTGACGACGCGCGTTCCCGGATGTACGGACGCGGTAGTGGATGGCGTTACCGGAACTCTCGTGCCACCGTGCGAATCGGCAGCACTTGCGAGCGCGATTGCCATGTATGTAACGGACGCGGACCTTCGTAACCAGCACGGAGCGGCGGGTCGGGCACGAGTCCTGAAGGACTTTCAACCGGAAACCATTTATAGGGATGTGTACCGTTCCTACCGCGATCTGCTTTGCGGCTTGGCGGGTGTCAAGGCGGCGGATTGATCGGGGCGGCCTGGACGCGGCGTGGCGGAGGCCGCGTCGCCGAACACGAGATTCCTTCACGGACAATGGATGGGCGCGAGGCGGCAAGAAGGGTGTGTGTTCGAGGTGGCAATCAACTAAGCGCGATGTCGCGGTTCGCGAAGCGAGCATTGGATGTTGTCGGCGCGGCGGCCGGAATGGTGTTCCTGGCGCCCGTGTGGGCTATGGTCGGGTTGGCGATCCGGCTGAGCATGGGGAGACCAGTGTTGTTCCGGCAGGCGCGCGTCGGGCGAAATAGCAGAAAGTTCGCCTTCCTGAAGTTCCGGACCATGACCGATGAGCGAGATGGCGTTGGCCGGTTGTTGCCTGACGAACAACGGCTAACCGCCATGGGTCGGTTTCTTCGCCGAACGAGTTTGGACGAACTACCCCAGCTTTGGAACGTGCTCAAAGGCGATATGTCTCTGGTCGGCCCACGCCCGCTGTTGCCCGAGTATGTAGCGCGCTACAGCGCCTTCCAACGACGTCGGCTCGAGGTGAAGCCGGGCATCACGGGCTTGGCTCAGGTCAGCGGGCGTAATGCGCTGACATGGGAACGGAAGTTCGAATTGGACGTTTGGTACGTGGACCATAGGGACCCATGGCTCGACTTCAAGATTCTGTTAATGACGCCGCTGAAGGTGATCAGCCGGGAAGGGATCAGCCAAGCCGGGCACGCAACGGTGCCGGAGTTCATGGGAGGGACAGTTGCAAGCAAGCGAGGCGAGATATGTGAGCCTGCACTTAGTTGCGCAGGGTGTTACAGAGCTGCACCTGGGTGTCCTCACAATGAGTGCACAGGTAGCCATTGAGAGAGGTTACCAAGTGATCCAGCCGTTCAATATCGATATGAGGCCGCTCCACATGGTTGGGATGGAAGGTAAGCAAGTGATGCGGAACAACGTTAGTCCTAAAGCCCATGTATGAGCCCGGGAACCGCTCCTGTGGGCACGCGCTGTTGCCCGGAGATGTGAGGGAGACAGCCCGTTTGTCCTCGGCGGGTTCGCTGAACCCCGAATCGTGCCGCGTGTGCGAATCGGACCGCGTTGCTGCAATGCACACCTTCGATTCGACAATACTGTACCGGTGCGCCGCATGTGGTTTTTGGTTCTGCTGCCCCCTGATCGTGAATTTGCAGTTACCGTCGGCCGGGCCGTCATCGATCGTAACGGATGAGGGGTACTCAGACAGGATACTGCGGACGACGGCAAGACGGGCTGAGCGATACGTCACGCTCGCCCGAAGACGGTATCGTTCGTACTGCGAGCTACTTGGCCGATCGACGTTCTCAATGCTCGATATAGGATGCGAGTCAGGTGAACTCGGCTCCGAATTCTTGAAACTTGGTGTCGACTATCATGGCGTCAACATTGATACCCGGATCGTTGAGGCGGGCCAGCGGCGAGTTGGCGACCGCATCAACCGGCAGGACTTTCTTGAGATGGAGGTGGACCGGAAGTATGACATCGTTTGCTTTCATCAGGTTCTAGAGCACATCACGACACCATTCCTCTTCGCAAGGAAAGTGCGCGAATTCACCACCGCTCCCGGTGGGGCAATCCACGGTGACGTGCCGAATGTATCGGGTCTATCCGCGCTTGTTCATCGTCTAGTGCCACTGAACAGACACAGGTTCGGCGCGATCGAGCTGCCTCACCACCAGTTCGCATACGAAGTAAGGACGATTCAGCGGCTCTTCGCGCAGGATTTCAGCCTCGACATATTCGACGTGAGGATCAACGATCCGACGTGGGGGCAGGTGATTGAGCTCGGGTGCATATTGCAGGTATATTCTGCCGTGAGCGGTGCGTTGAATACGGGTACGAACTTGGCCTTTGTTGGGAAACGAATTAGTGGTTGACGCCCTTCGGAGGAGCCCAGCGAAGAAGTTCGTAACGATCAGCGCTATGGCCTGGGCCGCGAAGGCATACGTGAGGGAGGCGGAGGTTACTGAGTGAGCGATTCTGTCGGCGAGCGGCTAAAGCCGCTCGTCTCGTGTTTGGCTATCCTGTCGCGTACAAGACGGCTGATTTCAGTGCGAGATGGATTTCCGGCGGCTTCGTTGTGGTGTGGTTGAACCCAGCGAAGCCGTTTTTATTCGAGACGCCGAGGGCGGCCGACCACAACTGGGCGCGAAACAGGGAAATGGCTTGGGGTGTGGTGACGCGCCGAAGTGGGCGTTGGGGCTTTCTGCGTTGCCAGCGCGGAGGCGGCAGGGGCGTGTGCGCGAGTCGGCAGCGCTGTAGCACCAACAGCAAAATCGCGTAGACGAAAACGAAGAACGCCGCCGTAGTGCACACGGAGGTCGCGGTGCGCACCTGCGGTTCGCCGAACCCGAGCAGCGTTTTCTCGTCCCGGAAATTGACCTCGATTTCCCACCTCCAGAGGTAGGCCTGCAGGATCTGCTGGGGCGCAAGCTGCGGATCGGTGCAGATCAAGTACGCCGGCTTGCGATAGTTGAGATCGGCGCCTTGCTTCAGGCGATAGGCGATCGGACGGACGATCAGCAACCGCAGTTGGCGATCGCCGCCCGCATGCTTCCAGCGCAGCGGCGAGACGGTTTTGATGTCGAACTCATAGGTGTTGCCGGCCGCGCAGGCGCTCACCGTTTGCCACGGAATCGAAGCGTCCTGGCGAAGTTGCTCCGGCGTGGGCAGGCGCTGTCCATAGAAACAGCGGCGTCCGCGCCCCCGGTTCTGCTCCTCCGGCAACGGCAATGCATACAGGCGTGCATCCTTGCGAATGCGGCCAATCAGGGTCGTGCGCTCGGGCAGGTGTTTGAGGACGGCACGGCAGGTGAACGTGGCGTCGGCACACACCAACAACCGCCGTTGCTCGCCGCCGGGAGAAGCATCCAACCCGCTGCGCAGCGCGGCGATGCGCCGGGCGCCGAGCGAACTCACAGTGAAAAGAGCCGAGGCGGCGCGCCAGGCGTTCCAAACTTCTTGGGGGGCGCGTTGGGAAGGTTTACGAGGCGAGGGGGCGTGTTGCAGATCGACCGGAATGGCGCGCGCCGGGGAAGCGGCTTGCTCGGGATGCGCCGGCAGGGCAATGGACAGTTGCAGGAATCGGCTGGCCCAGATGAAGTTGTCGGCGAAGGGCGGGTCGAGCGGATCGCGCCGCCAGGAAGTTCCCCGGATGTGTTGGCCGCGCTTGCGGCGCAGGGTATCGTCGATCAGCGCCACCACCGGTGCCGAGTCGGGCCATTGAGCAAAGACCTGGTTCTGGACGCAACTCCACAGTTGGGCGGGGTCGAGGCGCTGCTTCTCGAACAGGCGATAGGCAGCCGACCAGTCATGAAACTGCTGGCCCGAGGCGCACAGCAAGCCGGACAGGGTGCGCCGGCCCAGGCAGGCCAGCGCAGAGAGCGCGAATGCGCGGGCGCGGTCAAAAGTGCGCTGTTGGGCGAAGGCCGGCCGAGCGGCATCGAACAGAGAGTGGAAAGCGGCCATCAATCCCGCCCGTGATTGGTTTTTTTTAGCGCGGAGGCGAGGGCGTTGCGGCGGCGGAGGAGGAGTTGGGACTTGTCCTCGATGATCCACTCGACGACCTCGCCGCGCTGGAACTCCATGGCCTGGGCGATGGCGGAAGGGAAGTTGATGTACCACTGCTCGCTGTCTTTGCGTTTGATGAGTTGAACTTTGGTAGGGAAACCCATGGGCGCCTCTAGACTAGTTATATGACTAGTCACACAAAAACGCAAGGATTTGTTCAGTCGAGACGCGGGAATGGATACCAAAAGAAAAAGCCCTCTGCTCTAGTCAGAGGGCCAAACACGAGGCGAGCGGCTAAAGCCGCTCGTGATCGTCGGTGCCGGCGGTTTGGGACGCGAATACGCGTGGGTCGCCGATGAGATGAACTTAGCGGCTGACCGCAGTGGCACGACGTGCATGCCATGGCGAGTCCTGGGGTACATCGACGACGCGGCCGAAAAGTGCGGCATGAGATTCGGGCGATATGTTGTGCACGGCAGCGTTGAGGCAGCCGCCAAAGAGTTCGCAAGTCAGGATATCAGCTTTGCTGTCGCCGTGGGGAACAACTTCCTGCGGGAGCGCCTGGCGCGCGCGGCGGAAGCCCTCGGCTGGCATCCAGCGACTCTTATTCATCCTTCTGCCATCGTTGCGGAGGGCACGCAGGTCGGCGCCGGGACTTACGTTGCGGCCGGTTGCATAATTTGCCCAGGGGTGCTCGTGGGGAACCACGTCATCGTAAACACGCATGTTTCCGTCGGCCACGACAGCGTGTTGGAAGACTACGTGCAAGTTTGTCCAGGAGCAAGAGTTAGCGGGGGGTGCCGTGTGGGAAGGCACGCGCTCCTTGGCTCGAATGCAAGTCTTACACCTCGGGTGACGGTCGGCGAGAGAGCTGTGGTGGGGGCGAACTCCCACGCCGTGCGGAATGTGGCGCCTGGAACGACCGTGATGGGGTGCCCCGCCAGGGTTTTGCCTGGAGTTCATGAAGCCAGCCGTTAGCGGCTTTGGAGGCGAGAACACATGGATGAGCTTGAATTGCAGAGGTCGGTGGCAGAGATTCTTGAGGTTGCGCCGGAAGTTCTGAAGGAGTCGGATGAGTTGGGCAGCTTTGAGATGTACGACTCGACGGCCCGGCTTTCACTGATGGTATGCCTGTCAGATCTTACGGGTCAGCCTATGGAACTTGCGGCGCTACAGCAGCTGCGCACATATGGTGACGTTGTCATGCTGGTGAGGAGTTGTTCCGGAAATGGCCTCAGTTCATAGCGGCACTACCATATTAGGACTGGCGGCCGTGCTACCGGCCGGAGTCGTGGACAACGAGGAGATTGCCCGGCGGTTTGGAGAACGCGAAACCGCGTCCGCGATCAAGATGTCGGGTGTCCGCGAACGCAGAGTGACGAACTCCGGCCAATGCGCATCCGATCTGGCGCTCACGGCGGCGGAAAGGCTCATTCAGAGCACGGGGTTCGACCGGTCTCTGATTGATCTGCTCATCTTCGTCTCCCAGACGCCGGACTACAAGATTCCGACTACCGCATCTGTTTTGCACGGCAAGTTAGGGCTTCGGGAGTGTTGCGCTACGTTCGACGTAAACCAGGCGTGCAGCGCGTATCCGTACTCGCTCAGCATCGCTCACTCCATGATCAGCAGTGGCGTGTCCAACTACGCACTCGTGCTGAATGGCGATACCCTGACGAAGCTGATCCACCCGCGCGACCGCAGCTTGGCCGTGTTGCACGGCGACGCGGCCGCGGCAACGATTGTCGGGCCGTGTGCGGAAGGCTACGGTTTGGAGGGTTTCGTCCTCGGGACGGCCGGTTCCGGGGCAAAGCACCTTTTGGTTCCGGCGGGTGGCTCTCGTCTTCCGTGCGGGCCGGAAACCAGGGATGAACAAACGGATGAGAGCGGTTGTGTTCACACGGATGAGAACCTGGTCATGGACGGCCCCGCTGTCTTTCATTTTTCCGTCTACAAGGTGCCCGAGGCCATTCGAGGGGCGCTGAGTGAACTTGGGCTGACAATCGACGACATTGACACAGTGATTCTCCATCAAGCGAACAAGACCATGATGGATCTGATCTACAGAACCCTGAGGGTGCCACCCGAGAAGCGCTTCTACTGTATTGAACAGATGGGGAATAGCAGTGGGCCATCGACGCCGGTCGCGCTAGCCGAGGCATGGCGGCAGGGCAAGGTCCGTCCCGGCTCACGTACCCTCATGTGCTCATTCGGTGCAGGCCTGACATGGGGCGTGGCTGTGATCCGATGGCCGGCCGATGCCGACCCCGTACATTATTCGGAGCCAGTTGTGCCGGATGAGGAGATGCTCAGTGCAGCGCTTTGACGGGCGAACGGTTTGGGTGACGGGTGCATCGTCGGGAATAGGTTTGGCTGTGGCGCGGCGTGTCGCTGAAGAGGGGGGGACCGTAGTCTGCACGGCCAGAACGCAGAGGCGCCTTGACGAGGCTGTGGCGAGTCTGCCGGGGACCGGACATTTGGCGTTGGCGTTCGATGCCGCGAACGAAGACGCAACGGACATCGCTGCGGCACGATTGAGGTCCGAGGGGCGGACGCTTCACGCCGCAGTGATGTGCGCGGGTCAACATTCGTTGAGGCCCCTACAGATGTTGAAAGCCGCTCATCTTGACGAGTCGCTGGCGGCTAATGTGCGATCTGCAATGCTTTGCACAAAGATGGCGGTGAAACTGGCATCCAGGGAAGGATGCTCCATCGTTTGGCTATCCTCGGCAGGAGCCTTGGCTGGAAACACGGGTGAAGCGGCGTACGCGGCGAGCAAGGGCGCTCTGTTGTCCGCAAGCCGTAGCTTGGCCACAGAGTTGGCTTCGAGAGGTATTCGCGTAAATGCAGTCGCTCCAGGAGTGGTCGAGACGCCGATGTCCGAATGTTGGCTGGGCCAATTGACTCTCGCGCAGCGGGAAGCGGTGCGTAGCCGGCATCTACTCGGATTCGGGTGTGACGAGGACGTGGCGGCTGCGATTGCATTTTTGGCGAGTGACGACGCGCGATGGATTACAGGAACGTGCTTGACCGTCGATGGAGGCCTGACGTGTCACTAGCGGTAATAGCGGCTCCGGTGCGATTCGAGGAGATCGAGATCGGCCGAGTGTTTTGCACGTCGGAAACGTTCGAGTATCCGGCGATGAACCAGTTTGCCGCCTTGAGCGGAGACCACAGCGCTATTCACGCCGATCAGAAGACGGCAAGGAAGTTCGGTTTTCCGGACCGTTTGCAGTACGGCTTCCTATTGGCAAGTCTTCTCTCCCGCATTGTCGGGGAGAATTTCGAACATGCCGTTTGCGCGGCCGTCTCGATGGACTTCGTGAAGGCCACGATTGCCGGCGACCGCATAGACGTCCGTGCTGAGGTGGCGCATGTGCAGCAGGCGCTGCGCTCGGTGGCTTTGAAGTTCACGATGCTACGAGAGGGCGATGTTGTCGCCCGGGGAAAACTGACGACTGTATTCTTGCCGGAATGCGAAGCCGCGTAGCTCGGAGTGGAAGATCCAAAGGCGTTTCATTATGTCTGCAATCAACCAACTCAGTTCCATTTTTCAAGAGGTCTTTGACGATCCTGCACTGGTCTTGCGCCCAGAGACGAGTCCGAAGGACATAGCCGATTGGGATTCGGTGGCACAGGTCAAACTGGTGCTCGCTATCGAAGAGACTTTCGGCATCCGCTTTTCGACTGAAGAAGTGACCGGATTGCATTGCGTGGGCGACTTCGTGGCCGCGTTGCGCAAGCTAAAGGGTACGATTGCGTGATTACAGCCGCCGAGGTCATTCGGGCCTCCGTCGAAAACGCGGGATCCGATTTGCGGCGGGCTGTACAGTGGGCCGTTGCCCTTGCCATTGAGCACGGACTGGAGCGGGAGATCCTATCTGCGGTGGAGCGCGTGCCCAGCCAGGGGTCGCGCTGGTTGCGAGCAGCCCTGACTGAACAGGTCGAGGGACCTGAGGCCGCTGAGCCGCGCTGGGAAAGCGTCGTGACCGATGGCGGTTGCGAGATTCCCGATGCACTGCTGCACCGTGCCAGGAGCCGTGTACGGGCAGGCGATAGGGAGCAAGCGACGGCATTACTGCGGCTTGCGCTCCAAGGGAGCCCCGACCACGGTTTCTTTCTTCGGGCCGAGGCGCTGGCCCGGAAATGCAGATCAGCGTTTGGGTGCCGGCGTACGGTGAAGATCGCGCTGCTGGGAAGCTCGACCATGACCCTACTGCGAAGCGTCATGGAATTACTTTGCTTACGCGACCGGCTGGAAGCGGAGTTTTACGAGCCTCCGTTTGGAACCTACATGCAAGAGCTCATGCAGCCCGATTCCGGGTTGATCAGGTTCAAGCCGGACTTCATCGTATTGCTCCTAGACTGGCGCGACCTCGGGCTGCCGAATATCTGCGAGAAAGAACACACGTCCGAGGCGGTCACCCGTGTGTGCGATGCTTGGAAGGCAGCTGTAGAACGGACGCGGGCCCAAATCATTCAACTCAGCTTTGCGCCGCCGGGACAAGATGCTTACCACGCCATGAGTTCACGGGTAAGCACTGGCCGTGCGCGGACGATTCGGAAGATCAACGAGACTCTTCTCGACCGCGCGCCCGAGCGAGTGACGCTGATCGACTCTGAACGGATTGCCGCCGGCTGCGGCGGTGCGTGGGAAGATGCAGTTTCATGGTCTTCGGCGAAAGTGTATCCGGCGCCGGCCACCCTTCCCGTCATTGCAGAACACTTTGTCTCCTGCATTCGCGCGGAGCTGGGTTTGAGCCGGAAGCTGCTGGTCCTGGACCTGGACAACACGCTTTGGGGCGGGGTCGTAGGCGAGGATGGACTCGATGGCATCCGGCTGGGACCGCCTTCCTCGATCGGCGAGCGGTACCAGGCATTCCATCAGTACCTAAAGGCGATGAAAGAGCGCGGAGTGTTGTTGGCAGTAGCGTCGAAAAACAATCGCGAGGATGCGGCGAATGTTTTTCAGCGCCATCAGAGCTGCGTCTTGCAGATGGACGATTTCGTGTCTTTCAAAGCGGACTGGCAAGGCAAGGCCGGCAATATTCGGAAGATGGCATCCGAGTTGCGGCTGGGAGTGGACAGCTTCGTGCTTATGGACGATAACCCGGTGGAGCGCAGCGCCGTGCGTCGTGAACTCCCGGAGGTGATCGTTCCCGAGATTTCCGGAGAACCATCCGAATCGATTGCGGCTCTGGAACGCGGCTTGTACTTCCAAGCGGTTCGGCTCACCAGCGAAGACGTGTCGCGGAGCGCCTCTTATCTCGCCAGTGCGAAGCAAGAGGAAATGCGCGAGCGCAGTGGAAGTCTGGATGACTATCTGGCTAACCTTGGCATGGAACTGGAGTACGGTTCAGTTGATGCTGAGAATATCGTCCGTGTGACGCAACTTATCAATAAGACGAACCAGTTCAACCTGACGACCAAGCGGCACCGTCAGGAAGAGGTGCAACGCCGCGCGGTTTCACCGAATTGCTGGTCTCGCTGGTACCGTCTCCGCGACAGGTTTGCGGACCATGGCTTGATTGCCGTTCTGCTTGTCGACTTGTCCGGTACGGAGTGGTACGTGGATACATGGCTGATGAGTTGCCGGGTTATCGGCCGTGGGGTGGAAGGTTTTATGTTCCGGGACTTGGTTGAATGTGCCCAACAGTCCGGTGTCAAGCGGCTGCTGGCTCGTTACATCCCGACTTCGAAGAACAAACTTGTCGAGAACCTTCTACCTCAATTTGGGTTCACTGCAATGGGGGAGACGGGCGAGTTCGTTTTGGATTTGGCTGCACCTGTACTACCTGAGTGCAAATTCTTGCACGGGCACGCCGCAAGGGTCGGGACACAGAAGGAAGTGAGGTTTTGTTAAACCGCATTCTTCTTTCTGTCCCTCACATGGGCGGGGCTGAGCGGGAGTATGTCCGCGAGGCGTTTGCATCGAACTGGCTGTCTACGGTTGGGCCCAACATCAAGGCATTTGAACAGGAGTTCGAGGCCCGGATCGGCCTGCCCGCGGTCGCGCTGGGGAGCGGTACCGCCGCTATCCATCTCGGCTTGCGGTTGCTCGGTGTGGGCGCAGGTGACGAGGTCCTATGCTCCACCCTTACGTTCGCCGCGAGCTGCAATCCGGTCCGGTACCTGGGGGCAGAGCCTGTCTTTCTGGACAGCGATTACTCCACTTGGAACCTGGATCCGAATGTCCTGGCGGATGCGTTGAAAGAGAAGGCGGATCGGGGGAGGCTGCCCAAGGCGCTGGTGGTGGTGCACTTGTACGGGCAGTGTTCCAATATGGAACCCATTCTGGGATTGTGCCGCGAGTACGAAGTCCCGGTGTTGGAGGACGCGGCGGAGGCACTGGCGGCGCTCCGGCGGGGACGATGGGGGATGTGGGGACGTTCTCGTTCAATGGGAACAAGATCATCACCACCACCGGCGGGGGGATGCTGGTTTCGCGCAATCCGGAATGGGTGGATAAGGCCCGATTCTGGTCCACGCAGGCGAAAGAGCCTGGGCTGGCTTATCAGCACAAGGAGATGGGCTACAACTACCGGATGAGCAATGTGCTCGCGGGGATTGGGCGGGGACAGCTTGAGGTACTCGACCTCCGGGTGGAGCAGAGGCGTGCAATTGCGTTCCGGTACCGCGACGGGTTCGCGGACCTGCCGGGCGTCACCCTGATGCCGCAGGCGCCCTACGGTTTGCACACGAACTGGCTGAGCTGCTTCCTGATCGATGAGGGAGCGTTCGGGTGTACTCGGGATCAACTGATCCGGAAGGTGGACGAGGCCAACATCGAGTCACGGCCCGTGTGGAAGCCGATGCACCTGCAGCCGCTTTACGAAGGGTGCGAAAGGTACGGCGGAGCGGCGGCCTCAGATTTGTTCCGGCGGGGAATCTGTTTGCCTAGCTCCAGCAGCCTGAGTTTGGAAGACCAGATGCATGTCATCAATGCCGTGCGAAGGGCGGCGGGATGCCCGCGTCTCGCGCAGCGCCACCGAACGCACAGCGAGGAATCTTCGGACAAAGAACCGTACTATGCGTAAAGCATGGGACTTGATGGAACGGCTGAAGGCCAGTCACCGGACCGTGGTTTGGGCGGCCCAGGTGGGGGTATTTGCAGTGTCGGGCGTGGCGGCGTTTGCGCTGCGGTTCGACTTGAGTCTGCCACGACA
>JAJFUV010000012.1 GCA_021372245.1 Terriglobales bacterium | reverse complement strand
CAAAGCCACTGCCGCTCGCTTTCGTAATCGGCCGTGAGCAGGTAATCGTATCCATCCTGGCCGGGCCAGAGGTTGAGGAGCGGGCAAGCCAATTCCCGCGCGGCATCGCACATCCGCCTGGTGTAGTCGATGGCGTGCCGCCGGACCGCCGCGTCCGCGCTGGAATAGCTGCCTTTCCAGTACAGGCGGCCGGCAAACAGGTCCGGGATGATCGACACGCACGCCAGGCCGTAATCACCGAGCGCCTTGCGCATCTCGCCGGTGTTGTCGGGATGCACGTCCCAGGTGCCCACCAACTCGATGCCGCTGACGTGCGGGATTGCCGCCGCCCGCTTCAGCATCTCCTGCGTGGATGGGTTCTCCTTGTACCCGGTGCAGAACCTGTCGCGCGTGTTGCCAAGGTTCCCCAGAATCACCGCGTATTTTCGGCTCATGATGGTCCTTTCCCGCCCAAGCGGCAGTATTCGAGTATACTCCGGCGCCCGCTTTGCGCAAGCGACCGGCTTACACCGCAGCTGGTTGTGCGACTATCATGGGGGCAGGGTCTATGAGGACTTACTTTCTACTTGCTGTAACCTGTTGTGCGCTTCAGGCACAAACCACGTCCGCGCCGCGGGTGGTGGATCCCGGAACTGCCAGTTCCGCTGAGATGCCCGGGCGCCCTCCTTCCGATGCCGTTGTCCTGTTCGACGGCAAGGATCTGTCCCACTGGGTTTCGATGTCGAAGAAGGGTGAAACCGGCGAACCCAAGTGGAAAGTGGAAAACGGATACGTGGAAGTGGTGCATGGAAGCGGGTCGCTGATAAGCAAGGAGAAGTTCGGTTCAGCCCAGGTCCACGTCGAGTGGGCTACTCCAGCCGAAGTCCGGGAATCCGACCAGCGTCGCGGCAATAGCGGCGTTTTCCTGATGCGGCGGTGGGAAATTCAGATTCTGGACTCCTGGGAGAATCCCACCTACCCGAAAGGCGAAGCGGCGGCCGTCTACGGCGTGGCGCAGCCGCTGGTGAATGCCTGCCGCAGGCCCGGCCAGTGGCAGACGTATGACATTATCTTCGACGCGCCAGTCTATGAGGGAGACAAGCTGGTCACGCCGCCTTACGTGACGGTGCTGCACAACGGCGTGCTCGTGCAGAACCACGTAGCGCTCCCCTGCGGCGGCCCCAAGGAAGCTCATCTGGTGGAAGGGCCGTTGATGCTGCAAGACCATCCCGGCCCTGTCCGTTTCCGCAACGTGTGGGTGCGGCCGCTGGCTCCTGTTTCCGGGCGCTAGCCCAACGGCCGCCCGCGTCAGTATTCGCGATCCTTCAGCACGCCCGGCTGGGGCACGCGGTACTTTCCGTCAGCCCCAGGCAACAGCGGCGCCGGACCGTCCATGGTCAACTTGTCCACGTCGGGCGCGAATTCGTGGTCGCAGTTGAGCATCTGATCGTAGGTGATGATCTGGCCGGTGTGCGCGGCCATGCGTCCCATCGACGTCACGAGGCTCGCCTCGGCGCCTCGCCGGGCTTCGTTGTACGGCTTATCTTCCCGGATGGCGGCCAGCAGGTCGTCCAGTTCGAGCTGGTAGGGGCTCTGTTCGGGCTGCGGATACGCCCAGACCAGGTTCGGATCCGGCGGCAGAGGCAACTGCTTGCGCGAGGTCACCCGTGGGATATTCTGGCCCTTGTAGATGCGCGTCATGCCCGGCGTGTGCACCAGTGTGGAAATGACCGCCGAACCCTTCGAGCCGTGGGCGTAGCTCGCGAATTCGTCGCGGCAGCCGGCCATGTTTCGGCCATCGAAGAAGAGCCTGGTTCCGTCGGGATAGGTGAACTGCACCGAATAAGTGTCGAAGTTCTGATCCAGGGAATCGCGGCGGTAGTGGCGCCCGCCCACAGCGTGCGCCTCCACGGGCCACGCGCCCTTCATCCAGCTACATTCGTCTATCTGGTGAATGTAGTAATCGCTGAACACGCCGCCGCTGGCCCACAGGAAGGCGTGGAACCGCTGCACCTGGTACATCACTTCGCTGACGCCCTCGGGCCGGGGGCCGGCGGTGCCGCCTCCCTGCCCCATCCGGTAGGCTCGCATGGCGACTATCTCGCCGATCTGGCCGTCGCGAATCCGCTTCAGAAGCTCCTGCCGCGCCCGGCAGTGGCGGACCATGAGACCGACGCCCACCTTGAGTTTCTTCTTCGCCGAAAGGTCGGCGAGCGCCAGCATCCTGCGCGTTGTGGGACCGTCCACGGTGACTGGCTTCTCCATGAAGGTGTGCAGGCCCTTCTCGATGGCATGGCTGAACTGGACCCAACGGAAAGCGGGCGGCGTGCCGAGGATGACCAGATCGCCGGGCTTCAGGCATTCCATCGCCTGGCGGTAGGCCTCGAAGCCCAGGAATTTCCGGTCCGGGGGCACATCCACCTGCCCGGGGAACTTCGTCTTCAGCTTGTCGTAATTGTCGTTCAGCTTCTTGGGCACCACATCGGCCATTGCTACCAGTTTCGTGGGGCCGTTCGTCACCGAAAGCGCGTTCATGGCGGCGCCGGTGCCCCTTCCTCCGCAACCCACCAAAGCCACCTGGATCGTCTCGGTTCCGGCAGCGTGGACGGGCGGCAGCGCAATTCCCGATAGCGCGGATGCCCCGGCGGCGCAGCCGGTGTTGGTCAGAAACCTACGGCGCGACGTGGCGCCAGTCTTGTTCTCGTGCACGGCGAACTCTCCCTTCCCGACTCGTAAGCTTATCTCAAAAAGAGCGCGCGATGGGCGGAGGCTCATCATCGCAGTCACAAATATGCTCAAACACCACCAAAGCCCTAGACAATGCTTACGATATACTTGGGTAATCCGACGGCTTGACATGAATCTGGGACTGGGCAGTGTTACTGACAAAGCCGGGATACTCGCCCGGCTAACACATTTCCAAGGGGGGTATAGGATGACCGACGACCTGGAAACTCTCGCAACGGTCTTCGACAGCCTCGCCACAGGAGTGGTAGTGTGCGATCGGCAGGGAACACTCCGCTACTTCAACAGGGAGGCCGAGAAGATACTTGGGGCCGGGCTACAGGAGATCGCGCCACGCGCCTGGAGCTCGGTTTACGGCTGCTTCCTGCCTGACCAACGCACGCCCTATCCTCCGGACCAACTTCCGCTGGCGCGCGGGATACGCGGCGAGGAGGTCCCTGACGAGCTCGTTTACATACGCAATCAATGGCGTCCGGCCGGCGTTTGGGTAAGTGTGAGCAGCCGGCCATTTCACGACGGTGACGGCGCAATCCGGGGAGCCGCCGCGGTATTCCGCGACGTGACCCAGGCGATGTCGATTCTGACTGGCGGCAAGGTGTTGCCCGCAGTGGCTCAAGGCGAATATGGAGAATTCCTGGAGCGGCTTGACCGCTTGCGGGGCCATTTCGATCGTTTTGCGCGGGTGGTGGAACAGACGGAAGATAGCGTCCTAATTACAAACCGGTCCGGCATTATCGAATACGTAAACCCCGCTTTCGAGCAGACCACCGGCTATCGCGCGGACGAAGCCATCGGCCAGACGCCTAGAATCTTGAAGTCCGGCAAGCACGACGACCGGCTTTATACAGATATGTGGAACCGGCTCGTCCGCGGCCGGTCGTTTCGCGGGACCTTGATCAACCGAAAGAAGGATGGCGACCTTTACTGGACCGAACAAACCATCACGCCCATCCGGAATTCATCCGGCGAGATCACGCACTTCGTGTCGCTACTGAAAGACGTCACCGAAGAGCGGGCCCGGCAGGAGCAGGAATTCCACCTGTCCCTGGCGGCGAGGATACAGCGCCGTTTTTACGACCTTGACGACGTTGGCGAAGGCTTGGACCTGGCGGCCAACGTCTACCCCGCCGCCACCATCGGAGGGGACCATGTCGACGTGCTTAGGCGGCCGGACGGCGAGGCCTGGGTAGTGGTGGGCGACGTGAGCGGGCACGGCTTCGGTTCCGCCCTGCTCATGGCGGAGACGCGTGCTTATGTACGTGCATTCGCAGCTTCGGAAGCGGATTTGGGCAGGCTGCTGAGCCTGGTGAACGGAGCTTTGGCTACCGATCTTGACGACTCCTCTTTCGTTACACTGCTGCTTGTCGCCATCGATCCCTACAAACTCACCTACCGGTACGCCAGCGCGGGCCACGTCTCCGGCTTCCTCATCCGTCGCTCGGGTGAGGTGGTGCGGACGCTGGAGAGCACGGACCCTCCGTTGGGCATCTTCCCGGACCGCCAGTTCTCGTCCGGCGCGTCGGGAGTGCTGGCACCCGGCGACATCTTCGTTCTTCTCACCGACGGCGTCACGGAGGTGAAGGAAGACGGTGGCGCCTGGGTGATCGATTATGTCCGTGCGCATGAAGGGCTTAGTGCGAAGGACCTAGTGGAGGGGATCTGCACCGCGGCACGGGAACAGTACGACGGCCGGCAGCAGACCGACGACTGCACCGCGATGGTTTGCCGCGTCAATCGCTGAACCGCCGCGCTCCGGATTTGTCATACTGTGCCTAGGCGAAAACGGGATGAGAACTTCCGTGCTCTGGTTACTGTTGTGCGCGTCAATCGCGGCAGCCTCCACGGATGGAGTTTTCATCACCTCCGCGCCATCTTCCACGCCTCCGACGCAGGTCTATGCGACACGAAGTTTCGTGCCGGGCAAACCCCATCTGCTCTCCTGGCGGATGCGCGTGGAGGGTGAAAAGTCGTGGCGATTCCGCGCACGCTTCGCCGGCATCACCGTATCGTTCTATGACGACGCCGGAACCATCACCGGAGTCCAAACCAGGCACACGCATTGCTACCGCACCCTGGCTGAACAACCGGCATGGATCCTCCTGGACATCCCGCCGCGCAGCGCCCGCTTGCTGGTTGCGTTTTCGATCGTCTCCGAAGATCCGCTGCCCGGCAGATTCTGGGTGGGAGGCTTCAAACTCACCTCGTACGATCCAGCTTCACGGCCTCCCGCGGGCATGGCCGCGCTGGCTCTGATCCCTTGTCTGGAAGATGGCGCGCCCACTCCGGCCCGTTTGAGCGTGCAAGATGGAAGCGGCAAGCCCGTGCTGCTCCCCTACAGCTTCAGCGTCGGCCACGGGCAGTTCGGATTCCACCTTTCCTCGCCGCGCGTGAATCGATTCTTCCTTCCGCCCGGGACCTACGCAGTCTCGGCCATGAAGGGCTTTGAGTATCAACCGGTGCGGAAGACCGTGGCCCTGTCGGCCGGCGACGACGCCACCCTCCGCCTGGTCCTTGAACGGCCAAAGGGCCTGCCGGTTGGTGACTGGCGTCCGGGCGACCATCACGTCCACTTGTTCCGGCACGGGGGCAGCATTTACCCGTTCATGAACCTGGAAGACGTATACGCCATGGCCCAAGGAGAAGGACTGGCCTTCGTGGGCTTCATGGGCGAGGATCAGGTGCCGGCTGCCGAACGGCTTCGCGAGAGACCCGGCTTCCTCGGCTGGGTGAGACCCGAACTCACACGGGACCTCTGGGGGCACCTGTGTCCCATAGGTTTCTTCGAATGGCCGCGCATCGAAAGACACAATGAACTCTGGCCGATGAGCGTGGACTGGATGGACGCGGCGCAGAAAGCCGGAGGCGCCATCGCCTTCGCCCATCCTGGACTGAACGAAGATATTCTGGCGAAGGTGCTCACCGATCCCCGTACCGGCCACGCCGCGCGGGAACTGCCGATAGCCGCGGCGCTGGGCCGCCGTTTCGCTATCGACATACTCACGGAGGAAGGATCAGAAGCCGACTTCGCCATGAAGCTGCGGGACTATTTCCGGCTCCTGAACCTAGGGTTCCGCCTGGGCGCTTCCGGATCCACGGACATCCACGCGGACCAGGGCCGCCAACCGCCCGGTTCCATGCGGACGTATGTGAACGCGTACAGCCTGACATGGCGCGCCGTCGCCCAGGCCTATCGGGAGGGCCGCACCTTCGCTACGAATGGGCCGCTGCTGGCGCTTTCCGTTGGCGGCGATCAGCCGGGTGATGTAGTCAAGCTGAGTCCGGGCGCATCCGTCGACTGTGGCGTCCAGGCGTTCAGCCATTGGGGGATCAGTCAAGTGACCCTTTGGCACAACGGCGAAGCGGTGAAACAATGGGTCGCAGGGGGCGGCTCGGCAATCCGCGGTAATCACACGCTGAAGATTTCCAGCTCGGGTTGGATCCTGGCGACGGTGAAAGGTCCGGCATCGAAGGAGCTTGCCGCCCAACCGGAAAGGCCCGGCATCGCGGGCGGACAGTTTGCCATCACCAGCCCTGTTTATGTCGAGGTCCCTGGTGTTCCTCTTCGCCCCGACCGGTCCGAGGCCGAGTATTTTGCCAAGTGGGTGGATGACACGCGTACCGGCTTCGAAGCCGTTGCGAAGGACTCACCACTTCCCGTGCAAATCCACCAGCAGGTGCTCGCACGCCTCGCGCGAGCCCGCGCGGTCTTTGACCAAAAGGCGAGGCAGAGCCGTTGAGGTCAACTTTGAAACCGCGTCGATCAACTCTTCTGACGGCCCTGCTGGCGCTGCCATTGGTTTGCGCGGCCGGGGCCGAGTCGCCGTATTCGACAGCCGCGCGGAAGTTCGCCGAGGCCGTGGTCGAGCACGCCCGCGACCACTACGGCCCCCGGCACACTCCGTTGTTCGCACAGATCATAGACCTGCGCACGCTGGAGATTCCGAAGCAGTGGACCGCCGCCGAGTGGCGAACCGAGATGGCCGGCTGGAAGGAGGACAAGGGCTACTCGATGTGGGGCAAAGACCGAAGCAGCGTGGCC
Organism: Terriglobales bacterium; assembly: GCA_021372245.1. Taxonomy (GTDB): domain Bacteria; phylum Acidobacteriota; class Terriglobia; order Bryobacterales; family Bryobacteraceae; genus JAJFUV01. The sequence continues at coordinate 702 of JAJFUV010000012.1, read as the reverse complement.
TGGGCGCGAGACTCCAACCTGCTCTGGGACACTGACACTATCCGGCTGCTCTACGAGCTTGGCGATGCGCGGCTGAACGCGGCCGCCGACGCCTACCTGCGCTATTTCCTTGCGAACTGCGTGAGTCCGTCCACGGGCTTGTTTGCCTGGGGCGAGCACGTAGCCTACAACATCGTGGAAGACCGCGTCATCGGGCGGCGGCACGAGTTGCAGCATATCAATCCACTCTGGGAAGAACTGTGGAGGTTCGATCCCGTGGCGGTGCGCAGGGCCATCGAAAGCATCTACGCCTACCACATCATCGACAAGCGGACCATGGCTTACGACCGCCATGCCAACTTCTGGAACGGCCTGCCCGAGCGCGACAAGGCCACCATCGTCGGCTACTCCGGGTATTTCACGATCGCTTTCGAGTTCCTGGGCCGGAAGACTGGCGATCCGAAGTACGACGAATGGTCGCGCAAACTGGTCCTGGCCTTCCAGGCCAAGAGCGACGATACGGGACTCTATCCGGACAATTGGACGGACCGCATGGCGCGCGAGCAGCCTCTCGTCTATCCGGTGCGCCCGGAAATGGCCGCCGCGTTTTACGGAAATTACCGCGCGACGAAGGACAAACGGTGGCTGGACGATGCGAACCGCTACCTGGAAGCCTGCGACGCCGCGATTTCGGCGGGACGTGTGCAGCCGGTAGAGCGGCTG
>JAJFUV010000146.1 GCA_021372245.1 Terriglobales bacterium | reverse complement strand
GGAGGTGTGAGTGACACCCGCCATCGCCGCGGTCTTCAGGAAGTCCCTACGGTCCATGGGTCGATTATAGAGAAAGCACCGTGGATTTCAAGTGAGCGTGGCCTTGCGTGTTCGCAGTATTCGATCTCGCGGACCACGCCGACAGGACAGCGGGCGTCGCAGGTCTGGCGACCTGCTCCACAGAGTACAGGCGCCAGAGCGTCACGCTTCGCTGATGTTCTGCCACTTCACCCCGGTGCGCTTGAGGGCGTAGCCGACTTCCTTCAGGTAGTCGCCGTAACAGGTCACCGTATGGAAGCCCTCTATGCCGTACAGGAGTTTCTTCCAGTTGCCGTCGATGGTCATGTTGATCTGCGAGCGGCACGCCGGGTAGTTCGGGGTATCCACGATGGTCGCGCGGAAGCCCTGCCACTTCGTGCAGGTCAGGTTCGGGATGATATTGGTGATCACTGTCCCCTTGGTGAACTCCACGCGCGTGGCGGCTCCGTAATCGGATTCGAAATGCGTAACGATCTTCGTGGGCTCCATGTCGCGGCCGTTCATACGGCGCGGGGTGGCGCAATGGGCCAGCGTCAGCGAGCCGTGGTGCGGAAAGTGGGAGTTGGAAATGAATGACGGCTTGCCGCTGATCCAGCGCAGCAGAACGCCGGGCGGTGTATGCGTGTAATCGGTGTGACAGAAGGCGGTGTAGCCCTCGTCATTCAGTAAAGAGAAGATCAGGCAGGGCGGCGTGTCCAGTACCCGGATGATGCTGCCCATGCAATTGGCCACGCCCACGTTCGTGCAGTCGTTCTCCTTCATGAGGTCCTTGAAGACTTTCAGAGCTAGAAAGGAGTTGACGACAAAGCGGCGTTCCGTGCCGAGGGTGACGTTGGGCTGCGCCAGAAGTTCCGCGGCCTGCTTCTCAGCCTGCTGCATCGCTCCCGCATCGGCGCGCGCCGCGGCAATTCGACGACCTACTTCATCGTCGCTCACAGTCACCAGTCCGTAACCCCAGGCGTCCCTCACGTGCGCGGGCCCCAACTTCTGACCTGGCACGCTGTACGACCTCAGCCCGCCGATCGCCAATGAGCGGGTGCCGCGCGCGTTCTTCAGGCCGTAGAGCGCGCGCAACCGCCAGAGGACATCGCCGTAGTCGTCCACCACAACGTCATCGGCGTCCATGTTCGCTTCGCGCGGCGCTTCCTCGCTCTTGCGCAGGAAACGAAAATCGGCGATCTCGTAGTACAGATAGAAGGGGCCGGAATTCTGCCGCAAGAACATGACGTTCGGCTTGCCGGACGCCGCCAGGGCCTCAAACCACTTCGTGGGCCCGGCGGAGGCGTAGACCAGAAGCACGTCAGCATCCGTGTCGGCGGCTGCGGCTGCTTCGCCCGTGCTGTTGACCATGGCGAGCGGCAGCATCTCGATCGGGAACTCGGCCGCTTCCGCCAGTTTTCGGCATTCCGCCTCGATGCGACGGGCCTCCTGATCCACTTCGGCCCGCGTAGTGAGGCCGCCGTAGCCGCGCCAACTGGTCAGTTCCCGCTTCACGTTGAGTGCCCACGCGAGGACCGGCTTCACGCGCAACGGCTTGCCGGGCAGAAGCGCGCTACGGGCCGGAGAAGCGGCAACGCCCACTGTGGTTAGCGCCGCCGTCCCTGCCGCGGCGTCCAGAAATCCCCTACGACTAACCGAGTACTTCGAGTCGCCCATGTCGCCCTCCCTGGTGTAGTCTCAGACAGTGTACACCTTGACCCGCAGACAAATGTTTCCTCTATTGGCCCTACCACTCCGGGCCGCCCCTTTGCGCGAAAGCCGCGAGCGTCCGGACATGCTGGACGAGAAATCGCCGCGCGGGCTTCGGGTGGTCCAGATCACCACCGATCCCAATTTGGCGAGCTGGAACGTTTACACCGAAGCTCCCGTATTCACGCCCGATTCCCGGCGATTCGTCTTCATCCGCGAACGGAACTACTGGCTGTGCGACATCGCCGACGGCTTCGCGCTACGCCAACTCACCGACGAGCGCGGGGCCAAAGGCGCGTCGGTCAGCCCGGACGGCAAATGGATGTACTACATCGTGGATGACCCCGGGCGCACGGGAGCGGCACTGGTGCTCAAGCGGCTATCGCTCAAGAACTATCGCCGGAAGGTGCTGCTTACGGTCAAGGACAAGCTGCCGGGGACCAATTACCGGCCGTCGCGACTCTACTCTCTGACCTCGCTTTCTTCCGACGGCAGGCGCCTGGCCACCAGTTGTTTCCTCGGTGACCGCAAGACCGCGGGAGCGCCCTTCGGCCTGCTGGTGTTCCAGCTCGACCGGCCTTCAGTGCGCGTCTTCCCCCTGGGCGCCGATTACAACAACATGCACGCGCAGTACTGCCGTTCGCAAGACCCGGAGCGCTCGCACGACATTCTGATCCAGCATAATCACGGCTCGGTGGTGGACGCATCCGGCAAGACGCTGACGCTGGTGGGCGGCGAAGGAGCCGACCTGCACGTGATGCGCGATGACGGCACGAAATGGCGCGACATTCCCATTGGGCGTGACGGCCGCGAGTACGTGCAGGGCCACCAGCAGTGGCGCGGGCGCATGGCGAGCGTGATGAGCGCCATGAGCATTCGGCGGGGCAAGAAGCGGATTCTCGAAGGATTTTCAATTCCCACGAGCGAGGCGTCATCTCACATGGGCAGCCGCATCGCGGGGGGCCGCTCCTGGGACGTCACGCGCGACATCGAGAATCCCGAGTTCTGGCACTTCAGCGTGGACGACTCCGGCATGAAGGTGGTCTCCGACACCAACGCCATCGATCCAGTGACCAAGAAAAAGAGGATCACCCTGGTGATCGGAAGCCTGACCGCCGCGGAGAATCCGCTTCTGAAGCTGCGCTACCTGCTCGACACGCGCACCTCAGGGACGGACCAGCCGGCGCACCCGCATCCGTTCTTCTCGCCCGACTCCCGGATGGCATTCTTCAATTCCGACATGGACGGCAAACCGCAAGTGTGGATGGTGACGGGATACCAATTCCCGGAATGAGAGGCACATGGACAAGCATGGGACCACCGGTCGCCGCGGCTTCCTGAAAACGGCGGCGCTGGCAGGCGCTTTGCCGGCGGCCGCGGGCGAAACCCGCGCGCTCAAGGAGACGCGCTACGCCGACCGCACGGATTCGATCGAAGAGAAGGCGCGCCTGCTGGTTGAAGCGGCGCGCAAGCGCGATTACCGCCTGGCCCGCGCGCTAGCGGCGTCCGTGAAGGAGACGCTGCTCTTTGAAGAGCAGGAGAACACCCCGCCTGGCGCGCCCGTCATCAGCGCCGATGCTTTCGGTGCTGTGGCCGAATTGCCGCCGGCCTGGCGAACTTGGGCCCGCGGGTGGAAGTACTTCAAGACGCTGTCGGTAGATGAAACCGGCGGGCTGACGCGTCAGAACGAGCCGGTCGAAGTATGCCTGGCGTTTCGGGCGGATCAATGCGATTCGCCCGAACGCGAGATCCGCGTGGCGCGGGTGGTGGAACCGGCGGGCGCTCTTCAGGAAGTACCGTGCCAGGTGTCAGAAGAGGTGCGCCGCGGCGCGGTGTGTTACTGCCGCGTCCTGTTCCTGGCCGGCATGGCGCCGCGCTCGCGTAGCACTTGGCTTGTCTTCTTCGGCAATCCGGACGCCGAGCTGACCGCCTATCCTTCGGACCTCACAACGGCGGGCGAAGGCTACGGGCTCGACATCGAAAACGACTACTACGTCGCGTCGCTGTCGCGCCAGATGGGCCAACTCGAACGATTGAAGCTGAAGCGCGAGCACGGCATGGAGTTCTTCTCCGGCGGCGAGGGGCACGGCGAGCCGCCCGGCATCGACTGGGCGCACGACTACGTCGGCTCGAACAACTTCCAGAAG
>JAJFUV010000144.1 GCA_021372245.1 Terriglobales bacterium | reverse complement strand
CTCCTCCGGCGCGTTGTCGATCGAGTCGAAGCTCCGGAACTTCACCTTCGGATTGTGCTTCGCCAACACCTTGGTGATCGCCGCCGTCAGCGTCGTCTTGCCGTGATCGATGTGCCCGATCGTCCCGATGTTGATGTGCGGTTTGCTGCGGTCGAATTTCTCTTTCGCCATATGCTCGGAATCTCCTGTACGGTGTTCTCCTGCTAGTTCACTTTTCCTTGCACCCGGTTCATGATTTCTTCGGAAATCGACGCGGGCACTTCCTCGTACCGCCCAAAATGCATCGTGAAGCTGCCGCGCCCCTGCGTCCGGCTGCGCAACTCGGTGGCGTAACCGAACATCTGCGCCAAGGGAACCATGGCCTTGACGATCTGCGTCGTGCCGCGCAATTCCACGCCTTCAACTCGGCCGCGGCGCGAATTCAAATCGCCTATCACGTCGCCCATGTACTCTTCCGGAACCACCACTTCCGTGCTCATCACCGGCTCCAGAAGGACAGGCTTCGCCTTTCCCGCCGCCTTTTTGATAGCCATGGAACCGGCGATCTTGAAGGCAATTTCGGAGGAGTCAACTTCGTGATAACTGCCGTCGTACAACGTGACCTTGATGTCCGACATCGGGTAACCGGCCAGAATACCGCCCTCCAGCGCTTCTCCGATGCCGCGCTCCACCGCCGGGATGTAATCCTTCGGGACGGAGCCGCCATAGGTGTCATCCACAAACTCGTAGCCCGAACCGAGCGGAAGCGGTTCGACGCGGATCTTCACGTCGCCGTACTGGCCGCGACCGCCGGTCTGGCGGACGAAGCGGCCCTGCGCATCAGCTTTGTTACGGATCGTCTCGCGATAGGCCACCTGCGGCTTGCCAACATTGGCGCCCACACCGAATTCGCGCTGCAGCCGGTCCACGATAATTTCCAGGTGCAACTCGCCCATGCCCGCGAGAATGGTTTGCCCGGTATCCGGGTCGGTGTGGATGCGGAGGGTGGGATCTTCCTGGACGAGCTTGCCGATAGCGACGCCCAACTTCTCCTGGTCGGCCTTCGTCTTCGGTTCAATGGCCAACTGGATCACCGGGTTGGGGAACTCGATGGATTCCAGCACGATGGGCGCGTCTTCGTCGCAGATCGTGTCGCCGGTGGAAACGTTCTTCAAGCCCACGGCGGCGACGATGTCGCCCGCGTAAACTTCCTGGATGTCTTCCCGCTTGTTGGCGTGCATCCGGACCAGGCGGCCGACGCGCTCACGGCGCCGCTTGGCCACGTTGTAGATCGAATCGCCGCTGTTCAGTGTGCCGGAATAGCAGCGGAGAAACGCCAACTGGCCCGTGAAGGGGTCGGTCATGATCTTGAAGATCAAGGCCGAAAACGGCGCTTCATCGCTGGCGACACGCTCTTCCTTTACGTCGGGATCATCCACCGAAACGCCTTCCACCGGAGGAATGTCGGCCGGCGAAGGCAGGTAGTCCACCACCACGTCGAGCAGGTTCTGAACGCCCTTATTCTTGAAGGCGCTACCGCAGACAACCGGGAAGATCTTCTGCGCGACAGTGGCCCGGCGGATGGCCGCTTTGAGTTCTTCTTCGCTGAACTGGCGATCCCCAACGTACTTCTCGAAGAGTTGGTCGTCGGATTCGGCAACCGCCTCAATCATTTGTTCGCGATACTGGCGGGCCTGCTCGGCCAGGTCGGCGGGAATATCGACGTCCTTGTATTCGGCGCCCAGCGTCTCATCCAGCCAGACGCGGCCCCTCATCGCCACCAGATCCACGACGCCGCGGAACTGCTCCTCGCATCCGATGGGGATCTGGATGGGAACCGGACGGCACTTCAGGCGTGTAACGATGGTTTCCACTGACCGGAAGAAGTCCGCGCCGACCCGATCCATCTTATTAATGAAGCAGATACGAGGGACGCTGTACTTGTCTGCCTGGCGCCAGACGGTTTCCGACTGCGGCTGAACTCCGGCCACGGCGTCGAACACCGCTACGGCTCCGTCCAGCACTCGCAAGCTGCGCTCTACTTCGGCGGTGAAGTCCACGTGGCCCGGCGTGTCGATGATGTTGATGCGATAGTCACGCCAGTGGCAGGTTGTGGCGGCGCTGGTAATCGTGATACCCCGCTCCTGCTCCTGCTCCATCCAGTCCATGACCGCCGTGCCGTCATGCACTTCGCCGATCTTGTAAGTCCTACCCGTGTAGTAGAGAATGCGCTCAGTGACAGTCGTCTTGCCGGCATCGATGTGCGCCATGATGCCGATGTTGCGCATCTGCTCGAGTTGGACTTCACGCGCCATGCTTGGTGTCAGTTATCCTCTACCACCGGTAATGGGCGAAGGCCTTGTTGGCCTCGGCCATACGGTGCACGTCTTCCTTCTTCTTGATGGCTCCGCCGCGCATGTTAGCGGCATCGTTGAGCTCGTTGGCGAGCTTTTCGGGCATGCTCTTTTCCGGCCTGGTCCGCGCGTTGCCGATCAGCCAGCGGAGAGCCAGGCTGACGCGGCGGTTCTGCGGCACTTCGACAGGAACCTGGTAGTTGGCACCGCCCACGCGCCGGGTCTTCACTTCAAGCAACGGCTTGCAGTTCTCGACGGCCTTCTTGAAGAGTTTCAACGGATCGTCGCCGCTGCGCTCGCGGATCTTGTCCATGGCCTCGTAGAACATCGACTGCGAGGTGCTCTTCTTGCCGTCCCACATCATCGAGTTGACGAATCTCTCCACCAACTGCGAGTTGTAGACGGGATCGGCGGCGACTTCGCGGGTTTCAGGTCTTCTTCTGCGTGACATGGTGTTTTACGACTTGGGCCGCTTGGCCCCGTACTTGCTTCTTCCCTGTTTGCGGTCGGAGACGCCGGCGGCGTCGAGCGTACCGCGAATGATGTGATAACGGACGCCCGGCAGGTCCTTCACACGGCCTCCGCGAATCAGCACAATGGAGTGCTCCTGGAGGTTGTGGCCCACGCCGGGGATGTACGTGGTCACTTCAATACTGTTGGTAAGCCGCACGCGGGCTACCTTCCGCAGCGCCGAGTTGGGCTTTTTCGGAGTTGTCGTATATACGCGCGTGCACACGCCCCGCTTTTGGGGACATGATTGCAGGGCCGGGCTTGCCGTCTTATAACGAGGCGAAAGCCGCCCTTTTCGCACGAGTTGGTTGAAAGTTGGCACGAACCTTCCTCACTCAATCCTGTTGGCGAAAACTCGCCAAACTTAAACGGCGCAAAACGCCAAAAGGCCACGGCATGTTTCGACTACGTTTTCACGCCGCAAAACAACCATCAACTGAGAGCCGCGAGGGTCACCGCCGGATACCGTCACCAGCCGGACATTGGCGTCCAACTCATCGATCGGTTCCCGGTTGCGCGACCGCGTGTCTTGCACGGCCGCTATTGTCTGTGGACTAGCCCTTATTCGAACGGCTTGAATCCGTCCAAACAGCGGGACCGGCCCCTGGACGGCCCGTCACACAACGGGGGTACCACAGGGGCAGCAGAACAAACTCGCCAAACCCCCTCATGGTATCCAAGTCGGCCGGATGTTGTCAACCGGTCCTTGACGGAGGTCCTTGACAGGCATCCCGGCCCGGAGTACATTTTGGTCGAAGGGTATCAGAGGAGGTAGGCAGGATGGCGGTCGTCTCGAAACGGCACAATCCCGATGTCGAGGAGCGGCGGGTCATCTTCCTCGAATTCGTCGCCGCCTCGGCGATTTTCTCAATTGTCGCCGTGGTCCTTTACATGGTCTTCACTTACAAGCCTGCTTAGGTTGTCCGTCGGGCGGAACGAAGAGGTCGAGTACCAGAGCCAGAGCCTCATGGGCGGTGCGCACACTGCCCTCTAACTGTGCATCCTCCACTACGCGCAGGATCCGGCCGAAACACGGTCCGGGACGGAAGCCCGCGGCGATGAGTTGGTCGCCGTTGAGCAATGGTTCCGGGCGCAAATCCTCTGAGGGAATCTCCTCGATCTTCTTTTTCACGAACTCGTAATTACCTAGCAGGCGGTGGCTGGCAAGGCAGTCCAACCTGTGTAATTCCAGATGTTCCTCAAAGTGATCGCTGCGCAGGAAGCGCTTCAGGGTAGACGGTCGCATGCGTTTCACGTCCTTGAAACGAAGGTGTTCGGCGACCAGGGCCCGAACGCGGCCGGTGAGTTCGTTCGACGCGTGCAGCCGTCCCAGGATTGCCGCCGCCATTTCCGCGCCCACCGCGGCATGGCGGTCAAACCGGATGCGGCCCCGGATGGAAAACGCCGGCGGTTTACCCACATCGTGCAGCAGCGCGGCCCAGGCCAGCGACGGCGCCGGCCTCTCCAGCAATTCGAGCAACATGAGGGTGTGGGTCCACACGTCGCCTTCGGGGTGAAATTCGGGCGGTTGTTCCACGCCTTTCATGCGCGCCACTTCCGGCAGCACGTCCTCAAGCAGGCCCGCCGCATCCAGCAGTTCGAAACCGCGCCGGGCACCCCCTCCGCACAGGATGCGGGTAAATTCGTCACGAACACGTTCGGCGGAAATCTGGCGTATGGAGGCGTGCAAGTCCCGGATGGCCCGGAAGGTCGCGGGTTCGATTTCAAATCCGAAGCAGGAGGCGAACCGCACGGCGCGCAACATTCGCAGGTGGTCCTCGGCGAAGCGGCGCCCGGGTTCCCCAATGGCGCGGATCAGGCGGGCCCCAAGATCGCGGCCGCCGTCCACGTAATCGAGCACCTCGCCGGTGTCCGGATCCATCAACAGGCCGTTGATGGTGAAATCGCGCCGGAGCACGTCTTGTCGCGGGTCGGTTTCGAACTTGACGCGCGCGGGATGGCGGCCATCCGTATAGGAATGGTCGCTGCGAAACGTCGCGACTTCGACCTCGGCGCCGCTTTCGCGTACCAGCACCACGCCAAAATGCGCGCCGGCCAGGTCCGCGGCCGGGAAGACCCGCAGGATCTCATCGGGAGGCGCACTGGTGGCCACGTCGTAGTCCGCCGGTTCGCGGCCAAGCAGCAGGTCCCGCACGCAGCCGCCCGCAAGATACGCCAGAAACCCGCGCGAACGAAGAGCGCAGATGACAGTGCGCGCTAACACGGCCTCTTTTGTTATGCGGTCCGGCCCCATGATCGTAGAATAGACCAATGGAGATCGAATTCCCTGATGGCCAGCAGTAAACCAGCCGCGCAGCAGACAAAGATTGTGGTTGCCACCACCGTCGCGCTCTCATTCATTTCGTTCTGGCGGGGCGCTGCCATTGTTCTGGCGGACCTGGCATCCAGCTCCTTCTATGCCGGCGGCATCGCGGAACAGGCGATCGGCAAGTCCGCTCCTTGGTTCGTGCTCGGCGTCATGTTGTTCGGCTACGCGGTGCGCTCCGTTTACATGGAGAGCTGCAGCATGTTCGTGCGTGGCGGCGTGTACGTGGTCGTGCGCGACAGCATGGGGCCTTTCATGGCCCGCGTTTCGGTTTCCGCGCTGATTTTCGACTACATCCTCACCGGCCCCATCAGCTCGGTCAGCGCCGGTCATTACATCGGCCGCCTGATCAACGAAACCAGCGAGTTGATGCACCAGGATTTCCGCGTGGACCCGAGATGGTTTGCGGCCCTGTTCGGCATCAGCGTCACCCTTTACTTCTGGCGGAGCAACGTCAGGGGCATACGGGAATCCAGCGGCAAGGCCCTGTGGATTCTGAAGATCACCACCGTGATGGTGGTCATTCTGCTGGTGTGGGCGCCCATCACACTGTTTGTTCGCGGCCAGTTCCATCTGCCGCCGGCGCCGGTGCCCGCAAACTTGAAGTTCACCGAGGATTCCCTGGGATGGTTTTCCTCCACGACGTTTTGGCACATTCCGGTGGTGGCCATCCTGATCGCCTTCGGTCATTCGTTCCTGTCGATGAGCGGGTTCGAGACTCTGGCGCAAGTGTACCGGGAGATCGCCTACCCGAAGCTCAAGAACCTGAGGATAACCGGTAACATCATCTGCACCTACGCCGTGATCTCAACGGGCCTGATCACGATGCTGGCCTTCATGATCATCCCGGACGAGGTTCGCGGCAACTACGTGGACAACCTGATCGGCGGCCTGGCCATGAACCTGGCCGGTCCGCAGATGCTGCGGCTGCTCATCCACGGCTTCGTGGTGCTGGTAGGCGGGCTGATTCTGTCCGGCGCTGTCAACACTTCGCTAATCGGTGCCAACGGCATTCTGAACCGCGTGGCCGAAGACGGCGTGCTGTTGGATTGGTTCCGCAAACCGCACCGCAAGTTCGGCACCACCTCCCGGCTGATCAATATGGTCGCTTTGCTGCAATTGGCGACCATTGTCTTCAGCCGCGGCGACGTCTACCTGCTCGGTGAAGCGTACGCGTTCGGCGTGGTGTGGAGCTTCTTCTTCAAGGCCTTGGGCGTGCTGGTGCTCCGTTTTCAACGGCACGATCAAGAATACAAGACGCCTTTGAACTTTCATTTTGCCGGCCGCGAATGGCCTGTCGGGCTGGCAGCCATAACGTGCGTGCTCTTCATGGTGGCTCTCACGAATCTTTTCTCGAAGCGAATTGCCACCGTATATGGCGTGTTGTTCACCCTGGTTCTCTTCTTCGTCTTCACGGCTTCCGAGTGGATCAACAGGCGTAAGAAGGCGTACGAAGGCCAGGCGTTGGAGCGTTTCAACCTGGAACATGAATCGGACGTATCTCCCGAGGCGCTGCATGCACGCCCCGGTTGCGTCCTGGTGGCGGCGCGCGATTACAGCCGCATGCACCACTTGCAACGGATATTGGAGAAGACCAACCTCAAACGCCACGACATCGTGGTGATGACAGTGCGGCCAGTGTTGGCGGGCGCCGGCGAGTACGGCCTGTCCGATTCCCAGCTATTCAGCGACTACGAGCAGCAGCTTTTCAGCCACGTGGTCACCATGGCGGAGAAGGAAGGCAAACCCGTCGAGCTGCTGGTGGTGCCTGCAGTGGATCCTTTTGACGCCATGGTGCAGACGGCCGCGCGGCTGAAGGCTTCGCGCCTGGTGACGGGGGTTTCCAGCTCGATGGCATCGGCGGAGCTGGCGCGTCGCATTGGGCTGGCCTGGGAGCGGCTGCGCGAACCCCGGCATCCGTTTTCGCTCGAAATCATCAGCCCGGGCCGGCCTTCGACGTACGTCAACCTGGGTCCGCACCCTCCACGGCTATGGCCGGACGACGTCGACCGGTTGCACGAGATCTGGCTGCGGTTAAGCGAGGAGGAGGCGCTGGGCGCCAACCTGCATCACCGCGACATTGTGGGCGTGGCGTTGCGCCGCCTGGAAGAGGATCTCAAGACCGGGGACAGGAACGAGATATTCGAAGAACTGAAGCGAGAAGAACACCGAGAGTGAGGTTCAGGAATCGCGGGCCGTCTTCTTGCGGCCCTTCGGCGCGACCGGCGGCTCCGCGGCAGTGGTGGGATTCACGCTCGCCAGCACTTCCTTGAAGAGGGCCGCTTTGCGCGTGTCCTTCTTGGGAGGCATCTCTCCGTGACGATAGTCGTGCTCGCTGTAACAAGAGCGGCAGCGGACTTTGGCCGGCTCCGTGTTCACCATGGACACAACCGAGTGGTTCGTCACGCGTTTGCAGCGGACGCAATAGTCGTCGATGTCGTCACCCAAGCGCAGCTGCGCCATAAGATGAACCTCCGCCCGTGATACGAGAGCAGTATATCCCAAATCCGGAACGCCGGAGAGGGATATTCGCGAATGCTACTACTTCTATTTCGCCGCCGCGGGAGCCAGCAAGGCGTCCAAATCCTTGAAAATTCCGTCGCCTTCGAACACCGGCCGGGTCAGCATGGAATACGTATAGTCGCCGCGGATTCTTCCCTGGGCGTCGATGATAAAAGCGTGCGGCATATCGACGGCCTTCTTGGCTCTTTCCAGGCGCAAATACGAGGCCAGCACCTGTCCGCAATCGAACAGGATCGGATATGTCACCTTGTTCGCCTGGATGTAGTTGCCGACGGTACTGCTGTTGTCGGAGCTGTAGTTCACGATCGAAAGGATCGCCACTTTCTGGCCGTACTTGGCCGTCACGCGCTCCAACGTCTTTGAAAACGTCGCGCAATGCGGGCAGTTGGTCATCATGAAATCGACGATGAGCACCTTGCCGCGATAGTCGTAGAGATCGTGCTGCTGTAATTTCGAATCGGGCAGGGAAAAGCCCGGTGCGCGCCGGAACGCAGGGTCCGCCGCAAAGGACAGAATCGCCGAAAGCGCCAATACGGGAACCAACAGCCTGAACATCCGCATATTCTTACCCTAGCACGAGCTTCGCGAGCGACTCTTCAAACGGCGGAAACGCCACACCGCGCTCGGTGATGATGGCGGTGATGTAACGCGCCGGCGTCACATCGAAGGCCGGATTTTCCACTCGAACGCCTTCCGGCGCCACAGGAACGCCGAACACTTCGGTCACCTCGCGGGCCGGCCGCTGTTCGATGGGGATCAGATCTCCGGAGGCGAGCGTCAAATCGAGCGTGGAGACCGGCGCGGCCACATAGAAGGGCACTCCGTTCTCCTTGGCCAGCACGGCCACCGAATAGGTGCCGATCTTGTTGGCCGTGTCGCCGTTGCGCGCGATGCGGTCCGCGCCGACGACCACGCAACCGATGCGCCCACCCTTGAAAAAGTGGCCCGCCATGTTGTCGGTGATCAGCGTGACTGGGATGCCATCCTGCTGCAATTCCCAGGCGGTGAGCCTTGCTCCTTGAAGGAAGGGCCGCGTCTCGTCGGCAAACACGTCGATCTTCTTGCCGGAGGCGACAGCGGCGCGGATCACGCCGAGCGCGGTGCCATAGCCGGCGGTGGCCAGCGCCCCGGCGTTGCAGTGGGTGAGCACGCTCTTGCCGTCTGGCACCAAAGCGGCGCCATAGCGGCCCATAGCCTCGTTGATAGCGATGTCGTCGAGCCGGATCTCGAGGGCTTCCTCGCGCATGCGAGCCCGTATCTCCGCGATGGAGCGACCCTTCAGCGTGCCATAGAGCCTCTTCATCCGCTCGATGGCCCAGAATAGGTTCACTGCTGTGGGGCGCGTCGCGGCCAGCGTGTCGCAAATGACCGTAAACTCGGCGTCCAGATTCGCGGGGTCCGCTTTCTCAACGCCCAGCGCCACGCCCATGGCTGCCGCCACGCCGATGGCCGGCGCGCCGCGGATCACCATGGCGCGGATCGCTTCCGCCACTTCCTTGTAGTCGCGGCAGGTAACGAAGACCTTCTCCCGCGGCAAACGGGTCTGGTCGATCATTACTACCCCGGCATTCGTCCACTCGATCGTCTCTACCATCGGAGCAATGAGTCCTTTTGCTGAAATATGTATCCGATAAAAAAAGTAAGATTGTAAGTCGCGTGCATGACGGTGGCCGCCGCCGTGGAACGGACGCGGTACCGCACCCAGCCGAAACCTGCGCCAGCCAGGGTGACGAGCAGGATGTGACGCCAGGACCACGCGTATTGCGGCCCGTGCAGCAGCGAGAAAGGCAGCGCCGCCACTATGATGCCCGCCACTACTCCCAGGCTGCGCACCACCAGCGGCATGAACAGCCCGCGGAAGAACAATTCCTCGCACAACGGCCCCAGCGTGACGCCGAAGATGGCGACGAGAAGCACCGCCTCGCGGCCCTGCAGAAATCGCTTGATGGGCATGTCCAGATCGGGAGTCTGCAAAATCATGCCGAGAAGGGATACGCCCAGGGCCAGCAACGGTCCCCACGCGGCACAGCGTAGCAACACCCACCGGTCCGGTATCACCCACCCCATGGACTTCCAGACAGGACGGTCGTAGCGCAACCGCAGCAGTGCCCAGAGCGCGGCGAGCAGAAGCGCGTATCCGGTGAATTGTGCCGCCAGCAGTTGCGGAACTTGGCCCGGCGCGGAGGAGGTAAACGCGCGGAAAGCGCCGTCCACAAGCAGCTTGGCGAGAATCATGGCCGGCAGGGCCAACCCGGCCAGCACGAGGACGTCCTGATAAGACCAGTACGGCAAGCGGTCTTCCGGCGCGCCGGCGGGCACGGGCGTCACGTTCGTTTCGGCGTTCGGTTCCGTGGGCAGTTCGCTCATCCTTCCCGTTCCAGCAAGGCCGCCGCGACCAGCGGCAGCATCAGCTCATGGTGGCCCCGCAGGGCTATGCCCCGGCCTCCCGCGCCGGCGTGCGGCCGTTGGACGACGTTGACGCGCGGCCGGTAATGATCCAGAAAATCGAAGTTTACCGTAGTGAAGTCCTTGAGTGGGCGGCCCAGGTTCCGTACGGCCGTCACGGCCTTCAGGAACACTTCGGGCAAGATCACCGCGCTGCCCACGTTCAGGTACACACCACCTTCGTCGAGTGACTCGATCAGAGTGCAGAACAAGCGGAAATCACGGTGCGTGGCGGCGCCCAGCGCGCTGGCGTCCAACCGCGGATAGATGTGCAAGGTGTCCGTACCGATAGCGACGTGCACCGTCACCGGAACGCGGCGGCGATAGGCGGCCGCCAACAAGCTCGCATCGGCGTGCGGTGCCGCGCCCGGCGCGCCGAGCGCCCGCCCGAATGCTTCGCCCGCGCCCAGATCGTTCGCGGCGGCGCTCGCAATAGCCAAGCTCATCTCCCGCCCGGTCTCCTCGGCGACGCCGAAGCGGCCTTCCGGCAGCGCCGCCTCGACGTCCTCGCTGGTCCATCCGGCTAGCGCAATTTCAAAATCGTGAATGGCCGCGGCTCCGTTCATGCAGAAGCCCGTCGCGTAACCGTTCTCCATCAGGCCGATCAGCACGGGTGCGAGGCCGCACTTGATCACGTGTCCGCCCAAGCCCCACAGAATGGGCTTGCCGGCGGCGCGGGCCCGTACCAGTGCATCGATCAGGGCGCGAAAATCGTTCGCCGCGAGAAGATTCGGGAGCGAATCAAGCCAACCGTTGATGCCCGACCCTTTGCAGTACGCGTGCCCGAACGCCTCCACGCGCACCTTCCCGCCGCGGCTCGCCAGGGGCACGGTGTGCAGGGCATTGAACTCGATGGGCCGTTCTTTGTATATGCTCATAGGCGCCCCGAACCTTCCAGTACCTTCTCGAGCGCCTGCCCAGTATAGCTGCGCTTGTTGCGCGCCACCTGCTCCGGCGTGCCCGCCACTACCAGGCGTCCGCCTTCTTCGCCGCCTTCCGGACCCAGATCGATCACCCAGTCCGCCATCTTGATGACGTCCAGGTTGTGCTCGATCACGACGATCGTGTTGCCCAGGTCCACCAGACGGTTCAGCACGTCGAGCAATTTCTTGACGTCGTCGAAGTGGAGGCCGGTAGTCGGTTCGTCGAGAGTGTAGAAAGTGCGCCCGGTCTGCCGGCGGCTCAATTCCCTCGCCAGCTTGATGCGCTGCGCCTCGCCGCCCGACAGCGTCGTGGACGACTGGCCCAAGTGCAGGTAGCCCAAGCCCACGTCGCGCAGCGTTTCGAGCTTGGAACGGATCTGCGGTATGTTCTCGAGCACCGGCAGCGCGTCGTCCACACTCGATTCGAGCAGGTCCGCAATGGACAGGCCCTTGTACTTGACCTGCAAGGTTTCACGATTGTAGCGGCGGCCCCGGCAGATGTCGCAGGTCACGTAGACATCGGGCAGGAAGTTCATCTCGATGCGCTTGAGGCCGTCGCCACCGCAGGCCTCGCAGCGGCCGCCCTTCACGTTGAAGCTGAAACGGCCCGGCTTGTAGCCGCGCTCGCGCGCCTCGGGCAGCATGGCGTAGAGGTCCCGGATCGGCCCGAACACACCGGTGTAAGTGGCCGGGTTGGAGCGCGGCGTGCGGCCGATGGGCGACTGGTCGATTTCGATGACCTTATCGATGTGCTCCAGCCCGGTCAGGCTCGTGTACTCGCCGGGCTCATCGTGCGCCCGGTAAATGTGCCTCGCAAGCGTGCGGTAAACGATGTCTGTGACCAGCGTCGATTTCCCGCTGCCGGAAACGCCCGTTACCACGATGAACAGGCCCAGCGGGAATTCCACAGTCAGGCTCTTGAGGTTATGCTCGCGCGCGCCGGTCACCACCAGCCTCTTGCCGTTGCCCTTGCGCCGTAGCGGCGGCGTTTCGATGGAAAGCGTCCCGGCGAGGTACTTGCCGGTGAGCGATTCCGGCGAGGCTTTGATGGCTTCGGGCGGCCCGGCGGCGATGAGATGTCCACCAAGGCGGCCGGCGCCGGGGCCGAGGTCCACGACGTAATCGGCGCGCTCGATGGTCTCGGCGTCGTGCTCCACCACCAGTACCGTGTTGCCCAGGTCGCGCAGGCGCATTAGCGTGTCCAGCAGGCGCGTATTGTCGCGCGGGTGCAGGCCGATCGAAGGCTCGTCCAGTACGTAGAGCACGCCGCGCAGCTTGGAGCCTATCTGCGTGGCCAGGTGAATGCGCTGCGACTCGCCGCCGGCCAGCGTCGCCGCCGAGCGGTCCAGGCTCAGGTATTCGAGGCCCACTGAGGTGAGGAATGCGAGGCGCTGTCGAATCTCGTCCACCACGCGGCCGGCGATCTGCTCCTCGCGCCACGTCAGGCGCCAGGAGCGCACCACGTCCAGCGCCTTGCCGGCGGCCAGGCCCGTAAAATCGGCAATGGAGATACCTTTCACCTGCACCGCCAGGCTGGCCGGCTTCAAACGCTTGCCATGGCAGGAGGGGCACTCCACCGCCGACATGTAATTCATGAGCCAGTCACGGTAGTTGTCGCCGGCTTCGCTGAAGATCTCCTCCAGCACTTTGATCAGGCCTGGGTAGCCGGCGCCGCCGTAAATCAGAAGCTTGCGGTTCTTCTCGCTCAGTTCCTCGAACGGTGTGTTGAGATCGATGTTCAGCCGTTCGGCGGCTTCCTCTAATTCGAAATTGCGGTACGTGACGCCCGCGCCAATGGCCGTCGCGCCGTCCAGCAGCGGTTTGGAAGGATCCACCAGAAGCTTGTCGATGTCGAAGCTCCATTTGCTGCCCAAGCCGCGGCAATCTTCGCAGGCGCCGAAAGGGCTGTTGAAGCTGAACGAGCGCGGCTCGAGATGCGGCACGCTCATGCCGCAATCCGGGCAGGCCATCTTCTGGGAATACAGGCGTTCGTCGCCTCCCACTACGGCCACCGTCACCAGGCCCGCGGCGAGTTTCGTGGCAGTCTCGATGGAGGCTTCCAGCCGCTTCTCGACCCCGGGTTTTATCAGCAGGCGGTCTACGACGACCTCGATGGTGTGGTTGCGCCGCTTGTCAAGAACGATCTCTTCGTCGAGCGAATGTAGCACGCCGTCGATGCGCGCGCGCAGGAAGCCTTCCTTCACATACTTGTCGAGGTCTTTCTTGTACTCGCCCTTGCGTCCGCGCACCACTGGAGCCAGCAGCATGACGCGCGCATCCTGATGTTCGGCCATTACCTGGTCGACAATCTGCGCCGGTGTCTGGCTGGAGATCTCACGCCCGCATCCGGGACAATGCGGTGCGCCGATGGTGGAATAGAGCACGCGCAGGTAGTCGTAGATCTCCGTGATGGTGCCGACCGTCGAGCGCGGACTGCGATTCGTGGTTTTCTGCTCGATGGAAATGGCGGGGCTGAGGCCGTCGATCGAATCGACCTCGGGCCGCTCCATCTGGTCGAGGAACTGACGAGCGTAAGGCGAGAGCGTCTCGACGTAGCGGCGCTGCCCTTCGGCGTAAATGGTGTCGAAGGCGAGAGACGACTTGCCCGAACCGCTCAACCCGGTGATCACCGTGAGCGCATTACGAGGGATCTCAACGTCGATGTTCTTCAGGTTGTGCTGCCGTGCCCCGTGCACGGAGATACGCTCAAGCATGATGGACGGCCGGAGTGAAAAATACGCCTAGTTTCCATTCTACGCGACTCTGGCGGCCGGCTCCCGGTTAAGCGATTTTCAGGCCAGATCGCTATCGCCTTTCGAAGAGGAGCATCTCCGAAGTCATGGCGGCTTCCAGGCGGACGGGGATGCCGTCCATCAGCCGCGCGCCGGTTAGCTCCACTTTCTGGCCCGAGTTGGAGAACGTCACCAGGTACGTCCGGCCCAGGTCAAGGCCTCTCGGCTTGAAGACGTAGGTGGCAGGGCCGCTCTCTGCAGTGCGGAACAGACCCGCCACGGCTCGCGAGGAATCCGGTGTGGCGTATTCGAGCACCAGCCACGGCGAGGGTTCCGCAATCGGCAGCAACGGTGTGTGATGGTAGACGCGGCTGCCTACCATGATGGGCCGGACCACGCGCTTGAACTGGTCTACCGACTCGCGGATGCGCGCGCGCAGAATCGGATTGAACTCCTCTTTGCTGGGGCTGATGCCGCGAAAAATCGGCCGGCTCAACATAACGGTACGCAGCTGCTGGTCGACATCGCCGTCGCTGGCGTGCTCGCCGACTTCGGTGCCGAACGTACGCAGCAGAATCTCCGGCGGCAGAATCCAGGTCATGCCATTGAGGATTTTCAGGCCGCGCGGCCCGCGCATCCAGTCCGAAAGCTCGGTGTTGTGGAAACGGCGCATGATGCCCAGATCCAGGCGCCCGCCACCGCCCGAGCAGTTCTGGAAGATGACGCGGGGGAAGCGCGCCCGCACACGGTCGAAAATCCCGTACAGCGTTTCCACGTGACGCCACACGGTGTTCTCGACAAAGCCGTCCTTGACGCGGTTGCCGCCCGCTTCCATCGCGTTGTTGTAATCAATGCGGAACATGTCGAGGTCGTACTTCTCGATGATGCGCACGATCTCGGATTCCATCCACTTGGCCACTTCCGGGTTCGCCAGATCCAGTTGCCGGCCGCCTGAGACCGGCCTGCCGTCCCGCGTGAGAATCCAGTCCGGGTGCTTCTGGCGCAGCGTGGAGGCCGAGCCGACGCTCTCGATCTCCACCCACAGGCCGAAAAGCAACCCCTTCGAGCGCGCGTACTCGCGCACGGGGTTGAGGTCGTTGGGCAGCCACTTGCCGGCGTACCAGTCGCCCACGTTCTGGCCCCAGCGGTTGGGCTCTGGACCATACCATCCGGCGTCGATCAGGAACTCCTCGGCGCCGGCATCGGCGGCCATGTCGATCTCCCGCTTCAATCCGGCTTCGTCTTCGTGATCGACGATGTAGCCGCGGTGGTTGGATTCAACCTGGTACTCGCGCCCCGGGATGGGCGGCGGCAGCACGTTGCGCCGCACGTGTTCGTGCAGCGCCTGGACCACGCCGTCGAAGTCCGCGCGCATCAGCAGCACGTGGGTTTCGGGGCTCTTCACGGTTTCGCCCGGCGCGACGACGCGCAGCACGGGATCAACTGCGCTCGGCCCCATGTCGAAGAACAGGCGCGCCCGGTCACGCTGCTCGTCCTGGCTTCCCGTCAGATGGTAGGTCCAGTTGCCGCTCCAGCCCAGAGAGGCGACGAACCACTCGCCGATGGCGCGATTGCGCGCGAAGAACGTGGGATGCCCCCATCCGGACTTGCCGCGCGTGCCGGAGACGGCGCGGGTCGAGTTCACCACCGGCGCGAAACGCCACGCGCCTTCGAAACCCCATTCCTGGCGCTCGGCGTAGGCGAACTCGAACACCGGCTCGCCCTGTTTGGCCACGCGTTCGCGGTACTGCGCGGTGTTCCAGATGATGCCGGACCAGGGCGAAACGCGCGTGATGGCGGTCGGCTTCGCGCCGGTGTTGGTGATTTCGAGCCAGCGCACCAGCACCGGGCCGCCGGAAAGCAACGTGTGTACCTTGACGGTGATGGGCCGCGATGCGCTGGCCAGCTCCACCGTCACCAGCAATCCGTCGGGCGCTTTCACCTCGCGCTTACCGGCCTTCACCCAGCGCCAACTGCCGCCGAGATCCTGTCCTTCCATGCCCAACTCGAAAGCGTCCATGGGCTGGCCTTCGAAGGAGCGCTTCTCGCCTTCCAGGTGGAATTCGGGCTTAATCATGCCCGTCGAGAGCCAGTAGCGGTTCACCCAGTGGCCGTTGCGCAAGGCTTCGTCGCAGACGGTCAGGCCGGAACTGAAACGCACACCCGGCTCCGGACCGCCGCGCACGGCCGCGTCGCGGTACTCCGCGGCGGATAGGATGGCAATCGAGAAGAAAAGCGCCGACAGGTATCTGGTCACGGGAGCCTCCGCTCGCCGACGGGCGGCGAGGTAAAGTTCAGGCTACCATTTCGGATGCGAGTGTGCTTTGGCCTTGGCCCAGTCGACCAGGCGCTTGATGGGCGGGAAATAGTCGGCCAGAATGATCAGGCCGGGAATGAGGAAAACCCATCCGGGCATGATGGGCAATATCAGTCCCAGCACGCCGAGGATGACCAACAAAATGCCACTAAAGGGGCGCAGTAGTTTCCGCAAGTTGGTTCCAGTCTGATGGTAGGGACGGGCAGATTCGAACTGCCGACCTGCCGCTTAGGAGGCGGCCGCTCTATCCATACTGAGCTACGTCCCCACTCAGTTCATTGTAACCCGGCTTACTACCGCAGCCCGCGCGCCTTCAGGTAAGCGACCAGTCCGGCGGGATCGTCCGTGATGATGCCGTCGACGCCCGCAGCCACCAGGTCCACCCACACTTTCTCGTCGTTGGCGGTCCAGGCGATCACCTTCAGCCCGGCGCGATGCGACGCTTCCACTTGCGCTTTGGTCACCAGCGAATAGTGCGGCGAGACGATTCCGGCATCGGCCTCGCGGGCGATCTCGATGAACTCTCGCGGGGCGCCGCTGTAAAGCGCGGCGCGCGGCAGCTCGGGCAGCAGCTTCTTCATTTCGTGCAGAGTGCGGAAATCGAACGACTGAATGTTGGCGCGCGATTCCAGATGGTGCTTGCGAATGGCGTTGGCGAGCAGCTTGACCATTTCACTAAGCTCTGACGGGCTGCTCTTGTCCACCTTGGTTTCGATATTGAAACGGAATTTGCCTTGGGGCGCCAGCGCGAGCACTTCATCGAGCGTGGGGATGCGTTCGCCCGGCGACAGCTCCTGGCGCGGGAAAGCCGGGTTACGCAAACTGCCGCAGTCCCACTGTTTCACCTGCTTCAAAGTGAGCTGCCGGATGTCGGCCTTGGGTTCCGGGCCGCTGCAAACGGGCGGCTTCAGATCGCCGTCGTGCGAAACCACCACGACGCCATCTTTGGTGACCCGAATATCCATTTCCAGGACATCGGCGCCGGCCTGGATGGCGTAATTGAACGCCGCCAGCGTGTTTTCGGGCCGCACGGTGCGCGCGCCGCGATGCCCCTGGACTTCAATGTTCGCTGCGGGGACGATCATCGCAGCCGCAAACAGCAGGGAGAGTGTCCGCATGAGTTCACCCTCCCAAAAGTAGCACGCCGCGCCGGGCGCCTTGTCAGAACTGAAGCCGCAACGACACCTGCGCCGAGCGCGGTCCACCCATCTGATAGGACGAGGTGGCGCCACCGTAAGAGCGGTTCAACATGCGCGTCACAACGCCGAAGTTCGGGCTGATAAGATTGGCTCCTTCGTACGGATCGGGATTGGCGTAGTTTGGGCTGTTGAAGACGTTGAAAGCCTCGGCGCGAATCTGCAGGTTGAATCTCTCAGTGATGTTGATCTGGCGCCGCAGGGAGACGCCCAACTCGGCGGCGCTGAATCCCCGGATCGCGTTGCGTCCCAGGTTGCCCATGTAGCCCTCATCGGGGTCCGCAAAGGCGGCCAGGTTGAGTTTCTTGCCGCCGGGGGCATTGGTGTCGGCGATCCACACCGGCCCGCCGAGGTAGTTCGGCCGCACTTGCGAATACATCTGGCGGTATTCATCGTCTTCGCCGTCATCGTCGGTGTCGGCCCCGATGGTCATCAGGGTCATGCTGCGGACGTCGAAAGGCAGGCCGGTGCGAGCATTGAACATGTAGTCGGTGGACCATCCGCCGAACGCCCAGCGCAACGGCGCGATCTTTGGGGCGGGCAACTGCACGCTGGCCGACGCGTTCAGCACGTGGCGGGCATCGTAGTCGGACGAGCCGCGGTCCGCGCCTCGCATCAGCGCGAAACCGCCCATGCTGGTGTCGCTCGAAGCGCTGTCGAGCGAGTGGCTCCAGGTGTAACTGACCTGCGCTTGAATGCGCCTCGCCAGCGCGCGCCGGTACTGGACTTGCAGGCCGTGATAGTCCGAAGCCGCGCCGTTGTTGGTGACCATGAGCATGTAATACTCGGTCTTCTCAAAAGACGGGCTGGTCTGCTGCAGCAGCAGGCGCCGCCCGGCATTGCCTACGTATCCCACGCTCACCATGTGCCCCATTCCCAGGCGGTGCTCCACGGTCGCGTTCCACTGGTAGACCAGCGGCGCCTGCAACAGAGAATCCGCGGAGGCGACCTGGCCGTAAGGTTTCGTTGCCGGCAGACTGGGCGCGGTCAGGTTGCTCGATGTCAGCGGGAAGCTGACTTTGCTGTCGCGGGTGTTGTTGAGAATGGTGCTGTTGGCGAACGGCGGTCCGTTGAAAGTCGCGGTGCTCGAACCGTAGCCGATGTCGTAGAAGATACCGGCGCCGGTGCGGAAGACCAGCTCGCGGTTGGGGCGGTCGCTGATCAGCCGCGTCCACCCGATGCGCGGCGCCAGGTTGAACCACTTGGTCTTATACAGCGGCCCCGCGTCGACGATGCTATTGCTGTAATCCAGGCCGGCCGGCTTATCGCTGTTATAGGTACTCGGCGCGGGGTTCACGTCCCACCGTAAGCCGTATGTGACCGTGTTGCGCTTGGAAGCCTTGAAGGTGTCCTGGATGTAGAAAGAGAAGTTCTGGTACATCGGATAGCGATCCGCTTTGCCCGCGGTCACGATGGCGTTGGTGGCGTAACCGGAAAGCAGCGCGCCTGTCTCGCCGGTAAGTCCCGCGAACGACACCGTGTTGCTGTACGTTTTGAAGCGGTGGTGGTCCAACTGGACGCGGTAGTCGAAACCGGCTTTGGCCTGATGCACGGTGTCGGACACGGATTGGTTGAAGACCAGGTTTATTTGGTTCTGCGTGTTCTGGGAGCGCTGCCCCTTGGAGAAGCCGCCCATTCCGACGACGTAGATCGAGGCCGAACCGAGAGTCGAGTCGACACCGCTGGGAAACAGCGCCGAGTCGGCCGGAACAACGGCTCCGCCGAAATTGTCCAAAGCCGAGTTCGACAGGAACGTCGAGCGCGTCACGTTGATCCGCAAGTCGTTCACCGCGTCGTCGCCGCCGTTCCAGGTCATACCCCCGATCAGGGACTGTGACTTGAAGTTGGATTTGGTCAACATGGCCGAAGTGGAAACTCCGCCTCCGCCGCGAGACTCCGTGTTGGACGAGGTGTAGCTGTATCGTAGAAACGTGGCCAGGCTCTTGCGGAACGTACGGTCGAGCCGGAGCGTTCCGCTCCGGCTGGTGTTCGGGCTCGAGTAGACGCCGAAGAACTGGGCCGCGCCGTAGGTGAGGTCGGGGCCGTTGGGCACTTGAAACGCGTTCAGATACGGCAGGAACTTGCTGGAAGCGCTCGCGCGCGTGGCCAGGCTGGGGACACTGTCGATGGCTGTCGAGGGCTGCCAGTAATCCAACATTTCGTAAGAGCCGAAGTAGAACATCCTGCCCGGCTTGAGGGCGCCGCCCAGCGAAGCTCCATAGTTGTTCTGCCGCATCTTCTGACGGTCGAAACCGGTGGAATTGGCGAACCAGTCGTTCGCGTTCATCCTCTCGTTGCGCAAATACTCGTACGCCGAGCCGTGCATGGTGTTGGTGCCGCTGCGGCTCAAGATGGACACCTGTGCGCCGGGCGAGCGGCCGAACTCCGGCGCGAACGTCGAAGTCTGCACGCGCACCTCCTGCACCGCATCCATGGGCAGGAACAAGCTGCCGTTGTCGTTCGAACCGCCGGAAATGCCGGAGCCGCCGCCGGGGCCGCGGCCAGGCCCGCCCATCGGACCACCCATGTCCATGTTCAGGCTCGCAATGGTGGGGCCCGCGTTGGCGCTGGTGCCGTCGATCATGAAGTAGTTGGTGTTTGAGCGCAACCCGTTGGCGTGAATGCCGCTATCGCCTGTTCCGCTCGTCACCGAAAGGATGCCGGGGGTCAATAGCAGCAGCGACTGCACGGTGCGGCTTGCCAGCGGCAGGTTCTGCGCGTAGTTGCCGCTCATCACCGCGCCGGTGGAAGTGTCCGTCAGCACGCCTTCCACCACAGCCGTGACATTCACCACGGTCGCCTGCGCCGCCGCCACCTGCAGCGTCAGTTGAAGCGACTGCAGATCCCGCGCGTGCAGATTCACGGTGTTCAGCACCAGCTTGTTGAATCCGACCTTCTCCACTTCAAGCTGATACTCTCCGGGCGGCATGCCTTCCAGCAGCAGCGTACCCGTCTCATTGGTCATGCCAGTTCTTTGTGTTCCACGCTGCTTGTCAAGCAGGATGATCTTCGCCTGCGGCACCGCCGCGCTCGTGGGGTCCCACACCATGACGACAAGCCGCGCCACCTCCTGCGCCGAAAGACATGGGATGAGCAGAAACAGGCAGATTACGAAAAACAACACACGTGTTCTGTGCATCAGCTACCTCCTTGGCAAGTCCGTTGGGACGCACCGTTTTCCGCCGGAGGTACCGATGTAAAGGGGCTTTTACACTTCTTAACGTAAACGAAACGCAGTTCGCACAGCTTTATACTGAGCCGCCCGTCTCAAAACGTCTTATAGATTTGATGAAGAGAATAATCCTGTTCGCGGCGATGATGTGGACCGCGAGTTCCATCCTTGACGCGCAGGCGGCCCGCCCTTCGAACGTAGTAGGCACCGTGGTTGCCATCCGCGCGGAACCTCTTGAAATTCAGGTCAAAGACGACAAAGGCCGGGAGTCCACCGCCAAACTCGACGCCACCACCGAGTTTCGCAAAGTGGCACCCGGCGAGCGAAATCTGCGCAATGCGCAAGTGGTGGAGATATCCAGTGTTTCGCCGGGCGACCGTGTACTGATCACGCTCGCGGCCGATGGCGTGACGGCGCGGCGCGTCGTCGTGATGTCGGCGCAGTCCATCTCATCGCGCAATGAAGCCGATCGGGAGGACTGGCAGGCGCGCGGCGCGGCAGGCATCGTCGACAACAAGAAGGACGGAACGATCGTTCTTCGCATGCATTCGATGACCGGCGAGTCCCATGTGACCGTTGCCGCCGGCCCGAAGACGGTCTTCCGGCAGTACGCTCCCGGGTCGGTGAAATTTGCCGATGCCAAAATCAGCAGCGTTAATGCGGTGGCCGTGGGCGATCAGTTGCGCGCGCGCGGCACAAAGAGCGCCGACGGAAGTTCCGTGCAGGCCGAAGAGGTCGTCTTCGGCACTTTCCTTACCCGCGCGGGCCAGGTTGTTCGAACCGATGCGGCCGCTGGCGTAATCGTCATGAAAGGCGGGAACGACGGCAAGCTCCTCACCGTAAGAATCACACCGGATTCACAACTCAAGCGCATGCCCGCGTTCCCGTCGGGCGCGGGAGGGCCGGGACCAATGCCGCAAGGCAATCGCGCCGGCGGCCCGCCCGATTTCACACACATGATCGAACGCTTGCCGGGCGCCCGCATCGAAGAGATACAGACTGGCGAAACGATTGTCGTCTCCAGTACCAGGGAGCCGCGTCCGGATCAGTTGACCGCCATCATGCTTCTGTCCAACGCCGATTTCCTGGTCCGCATGGCGGCCGCGAGAGCAGCCAGGGCCAGTGGCGCCGGAAGCATGAACGGAGGCCGGGGCATGCAGCAGGACACGTCCATGGGCCTGGGTGGGCTGAGCAACGGTCTTGGCGGAATTGAACTGCCCGGCATGTTGCAGTAACGGGAATTGTTGGATCGAGGATTCATGAAATGATGCGCAAATCTGTGTGGGTGGCGGTTCTTCTGACAGCCATCGTGTTGGCGAGTGGTTTGGATCTGGCAGCGCAGACCGTGGCTACGGCCAGCGTGCGCGGATCGGTTACAGACCCCAGCGGCGCAAGCGTTCCAGGGGCTCTGGTGCAGTTGCGCGGGCCCGGTGGCGAGCGCCGCGCCACCACCGACGAATCAGGCCGCTATTCCCTTACCGGCCTGCAGCCCGGCGATTACCGGGTTCGTTTCATCGCCAAGGGTTTCACCATTGATGATCGCGGTAAAGTGGCCATCCGCGGCGGCATGACCATCGACTCGCAGCTCACCATCAAAGTTGAAGCGCAGGTGGTGAACGTTGAGGAGGAGGCCAGCCACGTCTCCGCCGACCCGTCGGAGAACGGTACGGCGCTCGTGCTGGGACAAAAGGAACTCGATACGCTCTCCGACGATCCCGACGAATTGCAGGAGCAACTCCAGGCGCTGGCCGGTCCGTCTTCGGGTCCCAACGGCGGACAGATCATGATCGACGGTTTCAGCAACGGCAACATGCCGCCCAAGTCCTCGATTCGCGAAGTGCGCATCAACTCGAACCCGTTCTCGCCCGAGTATGACCGGCCCGGCTTCGGGCGAATCGAGATCCTGACGAAGCCCGGCAGCGACCAGATCCGCGGGCAGTTGTTCGCGCAGTTCAACGACGAAAGCCTCAATTCGCGCAGCCCGCTGCTGGAACAATCCAAGCGGACACCGTATCAGCAGAAGATGCTGGGCCTCAACCTCAGCGGACCGCTTGTGAAGGGTAAGGCCTCGTACGGCTTCGACCTGGAACGCCGCTCGACCGACGAGAACGCCTTTATCTACGCGACAACATTGGATTCGAACCTGGTCCCGCAAACTATCAGCCAGGCGGTATTGACCCCGCAGACGCGCACCAACCTGAGCCCGCGCCTGGACCTGGCGCTGAACTCCAGGAATACGCTGGTGGCTCGATACCAATATGGCCGCAACTCGTACGACAACGACGGCATTGGCGATTACAGCCTGCTATCGAAGGCTTACAAGCAGACCGGGTCCAACCATGCGCTCCAGCTCACCGAAACGGCTGTCCTGAGCGCCAAGACCATCAACGAGTTCCGTCTCCAGTACATGCGGGCGGAAACCAGCCGCACGGGCGACACCTCGCAGCCCGCCATCACCGTGGCGGGAGCCTTCAGTGGCGGTGGAGCGCAAGTGGGCAACTCTGGCAGCCTGAGCAATGACTGGGAATTGAACGACACGATGAGCCACACCATGGGCCGGCACATGTTCAAGTGGGGCGCGCGGCTGCGGCAAGCCAACTTCGACGACACCTCGGTGAACAACTTCGGCGGGACCTACACCTTCCTGGGCGGCCTGGGGCCCGAGTTGGACGCGAGCAACAGCGCCATCGCGGGAACGTCCGTTCAACTCACCGCCCTCGAACGATACCGGCGTACGCTGCTCTTCCAGGGCATGGGGCTCAGCGCTGCGACGATCCGTGCCCTGGGCGGCGGCGCGTCGCAGTTCAGCCTGAGCGCCGGCACCGCCACGACCGCCGTCGATCAGTTCGACGCCGGCCTGTTCTGGAACGACGATTGGCGGATGCGGTCGAACCTTACGCTCAGCTACGGCCTGCGCTATGAAACGCAGACCAACATAAGCGATCACGGCGATTGGTCCCCGCGGCTGGGCCTGGCGTGGGGCATAGACGGAGGCGGGAACAAATCGGCCAAAACCGTGCTGCGCGCGGGCTTCGGCACGTTCTATGACCGCATCGGCGAATCCACTGTCCTGCAAGCGCTCCGCTACAACGGGCTGACGCAGCAGTCTTACCTGATTTTGAATCCGGATTTCTTCCCGGCGATCCCGGCGGCCGCGTCTCTGGCCGGTTCTCTTCAACCGCAGCGGTACCAGATCCTCGACACCAGCCTGGTCGCTCCTCGCGTTTACCAGGCCAGCATCGGGTTGGACCGCCAGATCAACAAGTACTTCCGCCTGAGCGGCCAGTACATGATGGCGCGGGGCGTGCATCTTTCGCGGACACGCAACATCAACACCCCCATCGGCGGCATCTATCCTTTCGGCGATTCCAACCAGCGCATTCTCACCGAAACTACTGGCTTCAGCCGCACCAATCAGTTGGTGATCAGCCCGCACTTGAGCTACAAGAAGCTCTTCTTATTCGGTTTCTACTCGTATTCCCACGGCAAGAGCGACGCGGAAGGTACGCCGGCCGATCCTTACAACCTGCGTGCCGAGTGGGGGCCGTCGAGCTACGCCGATATCCGCCATCGCATCGTGATCGGCACGCACCTGCCGCTTCCCTGGAAACTGACCGTGGGGCCGTTCATCACCGCCAGCAGCGGCGCGCCCTACGACATCACCACCGGCATCGACACCAACGGCGATGGCTTCGCGAGCGAGCGTCCGACGCTAGTCACCGGGATGGACAGCGCAGCCTGTGCCTCGAACGGCTACACATACAAAACCGGCTTCGGCTGCTTCAATACGAATCCCGGAGCCGGCGCGACTATCCTGGGCCGCAACTCGGCGCGCGGCCCGGCAACATTCACCGTGAACATGCGCCTGGCGAGGACCTGGTCGTTCGGGAGCAAAGGCGAATCTGGGCCATCCGATGCCGGCGGACCGCCTCCGGGCGGGCCGGGTGGTGGCGGGATGCGCGGAGGTGGAGGACCACCTCCGGGAGGTGGCATGGGCGGCCCTCCTCCGGGTGGAGGTCCCGGGCGCGGCATGTTCGGCGGCGACTCGGGCAAAAAGTACAACCTTACGCTGAGCATCTCCGCCAGGAACCTTTTCAACACCGCCAATTACGCGGCGCCGAGCGGCGATCTTTCTTCGACGTTCTTCGGAGAATACCGCAGCCTGGCGGGCTTCGGACCGTTCGGCGGAAATACAACCTATAACCGGAAAATCGATCTGCAGTTACGGTTTACATTCTGAAAGGACACTTACCCATGATCAGGCGTACAGTGGTTCTCATCGCCGCCTTGTCGGCGGTTGGTTTGAGCGGAGATTTTTGGAACACGAAGGCGCCGGCCCAGTGGTCCGAAAAGGAAACACAGCAGATCCTGAGCAGTTCGCCTTGGGCGCGACAAGCGAAGACCGAGTTCAGGGCCCGTGGCGAACGTCCCGGCCAGGGTGAGATGCGGCCTCCGGAAGGCGGAGGGCCGCCGATGGGCGGAGGCGAACGCGGCCCGGGCCCGGGCATGGGAGGTCCGGGTATGGGAGGCCCGATGGGACCGCCTGAATTCAAGGCCGCTGTGCGTTGGGAGAGCGCACTGCCCGTGCAGGACGCGCTCAAGCAGAAACTCCCTCAAGAGTACGTGGGTTATTACGTGATCGCCGTGGAGGGCTTGCCCCAGATGCGCCGGCCGCCGATGCGGCGGCGCGAGGGCGGTCCCCAGATGGATCAGGACCAGATGCGCAAGCGGATGATGGAGCGCATGAAAGAGAACACTCTGCTGGCACTGAAGGGAAATGATTCTCTCAAACCGGAACGCATTGAAACCAGAGCATCCGGCGAATCGTCCATTTTCCTGTTCTTCTTCCCGCGCGGCGAGGCGCCGTTTGCGCTGGAAGACAAGGAGTTGACCTTCTCCACCGTGTTCGGCCCCATGGAAGTGAAGGCCTCGTTTCCGCTGAAAGACATGGTCTACCGCGGGAAGCTGGAGCTGTAACCGTCCCCGGTGCAATCTGGACGCCGATTTCGTCTCTGACGGGGATCCGGGCATTCCTAGTCCGAAGCCCCCCTTTTTGGTTCTGCCGGACGCCTGGAAGTACCCCTCACCCTGCCGGCTTAGTGCCGGCGCCTGGCGTCCAGGAGAACCGCTCCACGATCTCCCGCACGGCGCCTTCGGCCACGATCCGCCCTTTGTCGAAGAAGACCGCGCGCGTCGCCAGCGCGGCGGCGAACAGCGTGTCGTGCGTGACCAGAATTTTGGCTTGCGGCAGGCCGCGCAGGCAGCGAACCAGATCGCGCTGGCCCGGAGGGTCCAGGTACGTGGTGGGCTCGTCCAGCACCAGTATTTCCGGCTCCATGGCGAGTACCCCGGCCAGCGCCACGCGTCGTTTTTCGCCGGCGCTGAGGTGATACGGGGCGCGGCCCGCGGCGGCGGTTGCGCCCACCTGCGTCAGCGCCCCGAGCGCGCGCTTCTCCGCCTGCTCCGCGCTCAAGCCCAGGTTCAGTGGCCCGAAGGCCACATCCTCGATCACCGTGGGCATGAAGAGCTGCTCGTCCGGATCCTGAAACAGCAGGCCCACGCGGCGGCGCACATCAGCTAACGTCTTCTTCTGCACCGGAACGCCGCAAACCCGCACTTCGCCTTCTCCTGCCAGCAAACCGTTCAGATGTAAGACGAACGTGGTCTTGCCCGACCCGTTGGCGCCGAGCAGCGCCACGGTCTCTCCCGGCCACAGGCGGAAATCGACGCCATCCAGGGCCTGGGTGCCATCGTCGTAATGGAAGCGCAGGCCGCGAACATCGATCAACGGTTCGCTCACGAGAACACCCCCGCAGCAATGCGGATGATTGCCGCCGCTCCCACCGCTGCAACCAGGAAGCCCGCGTCGGCAGGATGCAAATGCGGCGTGCCCAGTTGAGGAATGCGCCCGGAAAAACCACGCGCGGCCATGGCGCGGTACACCGCCTCGGCGCGCGCTTCCGAGCGCGCAAACAGTACAGCCAGTGCGCCGGCGGCGGCGCGGAAGTTGCCCTTCTTGCCGCGGCTCAAGGCCGCCAGACGCATGTGCTGCGCCTGTTCGGAAACCACGAACAGGTATCGGTAGATAAACTGCACCACCAGCACCACGAACCGCGGCACATGCAGCGATTCCAGCGCGCCCATCAGGTTGGCCAGGGGCGTGGTTCCGGCCACCAGAAGCACCGCGCACGCCGACAGGTAACTTTTCTCGACCAGCTCGACGGCGCGCCCGGGTTGCCCGCCCAGCACGCTGATGGTCGCGAAGACGGCAGAGAACGGCAGCACCACGGCGGCACGCGCGAGCAGCGCGCCGATGGGCAAATGGGAGGCGAGCAACCCGGCAGCCAGCAGTGCCCCACAGGCCACCAGCGCCAGTTGCTGCCCCGCGTCGAGTGTAGCCACCGCCACCAGATAGGCCGCCAGCGCGAGCACCTTCACGCGCGCGTCGCGCCGGTGCAGAACGCTCTCGCCGCGGCTCCAGCGGTCCAGTGTTACGTGATGCAACTAGCTTCTCCTCCTTCGCGCAAGCCACCGGCCTGACAGCGCGGCCAGGGCGAAGATCAGGACCAGGCCGGCCATCCCCGCCGCCGCCTTGCCGAGAGCGGCGGAGGAGAGCCAGCGCGCCTCATAATCCGGCATGGGTGCGGCCAGCAGAACCCGGGCGCGCTCGCCCAAGCCGATCCTCCCTGCGAGACTCTCCAGCCCGTCCGGCGCGGTGGATGCGAGAAAAATGCCTCCCGTGGCCAGCAACAACGCGAGTGCGCCAAGCCCGAACATCACCTTTCGCGCAAGAGGCGCCTGGGGCCGGCTCATCCAATCGGGATTCACTGCGCCGATGGCGCCCACAACGGCCGCGGTGATGCCCCCTTCGATCAGGGCCGTGACGAGGAACAATCCCGTTGTGACGGCCAGCACCGGTCCGGGTATGCGCACGCCCGACACCAGCAGTTCCGCGATGGCGAGCACGGCGCCGGCCAATACCGAGAGCGCCCCGCCCAGGAACGCGGCAAGACGCCTGCGCCCGCAGCCCAGCGCCTCCAGCGGCAGATATCCCGCCAGCACGCCTATCAATGCCATGTTCCAGACGTTGGCCCCCAGCGCCAGTACGCCGCCGTCCTGAAACACCAGGGCCTGTATGGCGAGGATGGCCGTCATGGTGACGCCCGCGGCCGACGGTCCCAGCGTCTGCGCCAGCAGCGCGCCACCGAGCAGGTGTCCGCTGGTGCCCACGCCGACGGGGAAGTTGATCATCTGCGCGGCGAAGACGAACGCCCCCATCACGCCGAGCATCGGGATCCGTCCCTCGTCGAAGTTGCGGGCCGCGCGCCGCGCCAGGTATGCGACGGCGGGAGCCGCGGTCGCATCCAGCCCGGCCCACACCGGCGTCGCCAGAAATCCGTCGGGAATGTGCATGTTCGCGCGGGAGAATGCCCGAAACCTTACGGTAGCACGATGATGCCACTCGTGCCACCGCTTGTCTCGCCCCGAAACCTCGGCTACTCTGTGTACGCATGGGGGAACTGAGCCGCATCGGCGTTGCCATCGATACGGATCTGCTCGAGCAGTTCGACGAGCTGATCGCGCGCCGCGGATACACCAATCGCTCGGAAGCTTTCCGGGATCTCATCCGCGGTGAACTCGTAGAGGAAGCTTGGACCAAGCCCGACAGCCCCGTGGTGGGCACCGTGACGCTGGTTTACGATCACCACGTCCGGCTGCTCAACGAGAGGCTCACGGACATGCAGCACGAGCACTACGACCACGTGCTGTCGACGCTGCACGTCCACCTGGACCACAACAACTGCCTGGAGGTGCTGGTGATCAAGGGCAAAGCCTCCGAGGTCCGCAAGATCGCCGACAGCCTCATCAGCACCAAGGGCGTGAAGCACGGCCGGCTCACCGTCACCACGCCGGGAACGCATTCGTGATCGTCGGAACCGGAATCGACATTGCCGAAGTGCCGCGCGTGCGCGAAGCCATCGAGCGTTACGGCGCGCATTTCATCGAGCGCGTCTACACACCGGCCGAGATTGCCTATGTCGAGCGGAAGGCCAACCGCTTCGAGCGCTATGCCGCCCGTTTCGCCGCCAAGGAAGCCGGCATGAAGGCGATCGGAACGGGTTGGAGGCGAGGGGTGCGCTGGCAGGACTTTGAGGTGGCGAATTTGCCCAGCGGCAAGCCAACTTTGCTCCTGCACGGAGTAGCCGCCGATGTTGCCGCCAAACTCGGCACGCGTTCCGTTTCGCTCTCCCTCACCCACACGAAGGAACAGGGCATGGCCTTCGTGATTCTGGAAGGCTGAGCGGGTGCTCCGGGAACTTTTCCCGGCATCCGTTGTCCAAACTCTCAATTGGCTCGAATCATGTTCGAGACCCTCCAGCGGCCTGAGTATTGGGGTGTGCGGCGATGGATGCCGCCGCTGGCCGCCCTGACGGCGTCCGCCTGTTTCCTTTTCTGGCAGATCCAGCTTCCGCCGCGATTCGTTCATCTTCATCCCCGGCAGGTTCTGTACGTGGCGAGTCGCCCGGTGCTGGTCTCCTTCCTGGTCTGTCTGGTGCTGTTCGTTGTGGCGGCGAGGCTGTTGCGAGTACATCGCAGCGCCTGGATCGGAATCGCTGCGTTTCGCTGGGCGTCGAGCGCCGTCTGGCTGGCACCGCTGATGGTCCTCCACGATCGGCAGTCAACCCACACAACCCTCGCGGCCGCAGTACTGGTAGTAAGCCTGGTCCGCCAAGCGAGCTGGCATTGGCACGAGATCTCGGGCCTTGCGGAGATGGAACCTCCAGCCGTGCCGGCGCTCTTCACGTTGGTCGAGTCGCGCAGCTCACGCAACGGCCTGGCGATTGCGATCTTCACGGCGGCGGCAGCCCAGTGCGCGCTGATTGCCCACGTGATCCGCATGCGTCCGGCCGAATTAATCCTGACATGTGCAGTCCTAGGCGTGCTCACTTGGCAGGTGCTTAGCACGGCGCCGGTCACACGGCGAGTTAGCCAATGGCTGGCAGCCGGCCGCAAAGCGGCCGCCACGCTGGTGATCGGCTTCCTCGCGGTCTGTCTCCTCCTTGCGCCCCAGTTGCTGCGTGTCTCTGGAAGATCGGCTGCGGACTCAGTACTGCCCGGTTGGCTGAGCGGCCTCCCCGGCCTCGTCCAACCTGGTGCGCCAGTTGACCAACCGAACAAGAGCGCCCGGCGGAGCACACCGGATGCTTTCCTCGACGGGGACTATCCGGGCGTCATCGTCTTTTCCGAAGTGGGATCGCACACGGTGCTGGTTCCCCCGCCTCCGGCGATGGCGCACGGGCGTAGCGGGCACGGCCTGCCGCAGAAGTCCTGGAGCATGCCGTTCTTCGGATCATATTGGCTCTTCAGGGAACCGGACCGGCGGCCGCCGAAGAACTCCGTGAGACTGGTGGCGGACATGGCACGCCGCGGCTTCTACACACGCGACCGGAAGCTACTCAACATGGAGGCTCGGCAGAATCTTGGCTTTGACGTGGAGCTGGCAAGCTGCCACGAGGTCGCGATCTGGATTCGCAACGCCAACCGGCGCCGCATTTGGCTCGAACTGATTCTGTTGGACACGCAAGCCAAGCGCCGCTCGCAGTTGTCGCTCGGTTGGCAGGAGGTGCTGCCCCCACCCGGGAGCACTGGCGAGCCGGTGACGGATTTGGTGCGCTTCCCTGTGCCTCGCCAGGGGCCGATCCGCCACTTTGACGAGCTACTGGTGGCGTTTCACCGCGAAGTGGGCTGGAGCACACGCAGCGCGCGAGTCACGTTGGAACGGTTCGTGTTTGTGCCGTGATGATGCGCCGCTTTGCTCGTGGTGGCCGTTACTGGCGCTCGCTGGCTGTTTCGTGCCAGGTGTGGATCATGCGGTGCGCAACAGTCAGGTTTGCGAGAACCGCGATCACCCACAGCACCGGCGCCATGCGGTCGAACAGGGCCCCAATGATGAACAGCACGATGCGCTCGGGCCGCTCCATGAAGCCAACCTTGCACAGCGGGATGATGCACTCGGCGCGCGCGCGTGTGTAACTCACCATCACGCAGCCGGTCATCACCACCGCAGTCAGCACTACGTAGAAGAACCGGTTGATGGAGGCGTAGTAAACCAGCAGTCCGACCAGCAGCGCCAGATCCGAGTAACGGTCGAGCACCGAATCGAAGAAGCCGCCGAACTTCGTCACCTGGTTGGTTTCGCGAGCCACGCGCCCGTCCACCATGTCGAAGATGGCCGCGCCGATGATCACCACCGCCGCCCAGCGGAACCGGCCCATGGCCATGAGTACCGCGGCGCCAATGTTGATCAGCAGGCCGATAAAAGTCAGGGCGTTGGGGTGGATTTTCGAAAGTGCCAAACCGCGCACTATCAGGCGGATAATCGTGTTGCAGCTTACGCCTATAGCGCGCGTGATGGTCATCGGCCTTCACTCGCCGCAGCGGCTGCCAGGTTAATTGACCTCATCGTGAATCGTGGTGAGCCGGAGGATCTCCAACTCCTTGACGCCGTCCGGAACACGGACTTTGACGACGTCCCCTTCTTTCTTTCCTATCAGGCCTCGCCCGATCGGCGAACTGGTCGAGATACGCCCGTTTGCCACATCGGTTTCTTCACTGGTGACAAGCTTGTAGGTGGTCTCTTCGTCCTTCTCCACGTCCATGACGACCACCGTGGATCCGAGTCCGACGCGATCGCGCGGGATCTTGGACAGGTCGATCATCGACCACTCCGCCATGCGCTTCTGCAGTTGCGCCACACGCGCTTCGACGAAGCGCTGGCGCTCCTTGGCGGCATGATACTCGGCGTTTTCGCTCAGGTCACCGAGCGCGCGCGCTCTCAGAATCTCGCGGGGCAATTGCACCCGCAGCTCATTTTCGAGCACCGCGATTTCATCCTGGAGCTTCTTTTTGAGGTCTTCCATGGGCGGGGAGGTAAAACCCCCAAGGCACCATTATAGAACCAATTGCGGAGGCCGATCTGATCCGGGGGCCCCCCTATAGCCCGATCGCCAG
Organism: Terriglobales bacterium; assembly: GCA_021372245.1. Lineage (GTDB taxonomy): Bacteria > Acidobacteriota > Terriglobia > Bryobacterales > Bryobacteraceae > JAJFUV01. The sequence continues at coordinate 16,512 of JAJFUV010000144.1, read as the reverse complement.
CGCGAGACACGCCGCCAGCACCGCCCCGGCCATGGGACCGAGGACGGGCACCCAGGCGTAATCCCATTCCGAGGAGCCTTTGCCCGCGATGGGCAGCAGGGCGTGCGCGATGCGCGGACCGAGGTCGCGGGCCGGGTTTATGGCATATCCCGTGGTTCCGCCAAGCGACATGCCGATGCTCCAGACCAGCGTCCCCACCAGGCAAGGGCCTAGGCCCGGCACCAGACCGGCGGAAGCCACACTCTTGGAGGAGAACGCGGCGATCACGAAGACCAGAATCGCCGTCGCCAGAACCTCGCAGAAGACAGCCGGCGCGGTCCGCCGTATGGCCGGCGCCGTGCAGTAGCATGAGCGCTTGGTGCCGGCGTCGGCCGTCTCGCGCCAGTGGGGAAAAAAGTACAGCCACACCAACGTCGCCGCGCAGAACCCGCCGGCAAGCTGCGCAGTGCAGTACGGCACTATCTTCGCCGCGGTACCAGTCATGATGGCGTTCGCCAGCGTCACGGCGGGATTGAGATGCGCCTCCGGGCTTCCGCAAGCGATGGCCACGAGCGCGCCGAACATCACCCCGAATCCCCATCCGGCGGTGATGACGATCCAGCCGCCCCCTTTCGCATAGGAGCGGTTCAAATTGACGCTGGCCACCGCGCCGTTACCCAACAACACCAGAAACAACGTTCCGAGAAACTCGCCCAACCAAGGCGATTGCATGTATATTGCGCCTCCGCGTCCGAACCCGCTAAAAGAGATTCAAAATGCGAAGGTTACCACGACGGGAGGGCGCCGGTACGTACCACTGCCCCAGTGCGCCAATCAGATAGCCGTCGAATGTGGTCTTAATCAGCGGCCGTTCGCGCGCGCTTCGCGGATTTTCCCGGTGACATAGGCGGCCGCGTCAGCCACCGCGACGTCGGTTGCGGCGCGCGTGCGACGCTCGACCACTTCCACTTTGCCTTGCGCCAGCTTCTTGCCCACCGTGACGCGGTAGGGCAGCCCGATCAGGTCGGCGTCCTTGAATTTGACGCCGGGCCGCTCGTCGCGGTCGTCCAGCAATGCGTCCATCCCGGCCGCGAGGCAGGCTTTGTAGATCTCGGTTGCCGCGGCCATCTGCGCCTTGTCGCCGCTGTTGACCGGCGTCACCACCACTTCAAACGGCGCGATGGAGACCGGAAGCGACATGCCGTGCTCGTCGCAATACAGCTCCACGGCGGCGCTGAGAATGCGCTCGATGCCAATGCCGTAAGAGCCCATGATGGGAGTCACTTCCTTGCCGTTTACGTCGAGCACGCGCAGGCCCATGGAGCTCGAATACTTGTAGCCGAGTTTGAAGATGTGGCCGATCTCGACCGTCTTGTGCAGGCTCAGCGTGCCGCCGCAGGCTTCGCACTTGTCGCCCGCCACGGCCTGGCGCAGGTCGAAGAATTCCGTCTGGAAATCCTCGCCGGGAGTGACGTTGCGCAGGTGGTAGTCGTTCTCGTTGGCGCCCGCGATCATGTTGCGGCGGCCCTTCAGCGCGAGGTCGGCGATGATTCGCAGATTCTTCACGCCGATGGGACCGAGCGAGCCGGCGTCGGCGCCGAACCATTCGCGAATCTCTTCAGGATGCGCCGGGCGGAATTCGTTGGCGCCCATGGCGGCCAGGAACTTCGTTTCGCTCAACGTATGATCGCCGCGCACCAGCGCCAGCACCGGCTTGTCGCCGGCCACCAGCACCAAGCTCTTCATCTGCGAAGTTTCCGGCAGCCCGGTGAACTCCGCCACCTCGGCGATGGTCTTGCGATTGGGAGTGTGGAACTTCTCGGGTTCGAGATCGCCCGCGGGATCTTCCACGGCGGGCGGCACGGGGATCGACGTGGCCTTCTCAAGATTGGCCGCGAAGCCGCAGCCCTTGCACATCACCACCCAGTCCTCGCCGGCCTCCGACTCGACCATGAATTCGTGCGACTGGCTGCCGCCCATGGAGCCCGAGTGCGCCTGCACCGCCACGTAACGCAAGCCGCAGCGGTCGAAGATGCGGCAGTAGGCCTTGTAGTGGCGGTCGTAAACGGCGTCGAGTCCCGCGGCGTTCATGTCGAACGAGTAGGAGTCCTTCATGATGAACTGCCGCACGCGCAGCAGGCCGCTCTTGGGACGCGGTTCGTCGCGGAACTTGGTCTGGATCTGGTACCAGAGCTGTGGCAACTGCTTGTAACTGCGGAGTTCGCTGCGCGCGATCACCGTCATGACCTCTTCGTGCGTCATGCCTAGGCACATGTCACGCTGGAAGCGATCCTTGAGCCGGAACATGTTGTCGCCCATGAGGTCCCAGCGTCCGGATTCCTGCCAGATCTCGGCCGGGTTGAGCGCGGGCAGCAGCATTTCCTGCGCGCCGATGGCGTCCATCTCCTCGCGCACGATGCCAATGATTTTCAGGATCGAGCGCTGCGCCAGGAACATGTAGCTGTAAACGCCCGCGGCGAGCTGGCGGATGTAACCGCCGCGCACCAGGAGTTTGTGGCTGGCAACTTCAGCGTCCGCGGGATCTTCCCGCAACGTGGGGATAAAGAGCTTGCTCCAATACATGGATTTTACCGAGGGAAAGAGAGATAAGTGTCTAATTTTAGCACGCCTGGGGGCCGGCCTTACTCGGCGCTGGCCGCACGGGCGCGCGACCGGGACCGATGGCGGGCGATCTTCACGTGGCGGTGGCGCTTGCTCGTCTTCGCCGCGACCTTCTTGCCCTTGCGCGTGAGCGGCACGCCCAGGGCGGTGAAGGCCTGATTCATCATCAGCGTCATCCGGTGGTTGCGCGCGCCCCCGCTCGACTCGCCCAGCACCACGCCAATGAGCCTGTGATCGCCGCGCACGGCCGACGCCGCCAGGTTGTGACCGGCCGCCTGCGTGTAACCCGTTTTCAAGCCGTCCACTCCGTCGTAAGCGCCCAGGAAATTGTTGTGCGTCGAGATGTTCTTCCCGGCCGCCCGGCTGGAGCGCAGGGCGAAATGCGGATAGTACTCGGGGAACCGTTTGATGAGCGCATGCACCAGTATCGTGAGATCGCGCGCCGTGGTGACCTGCCCGTCGTCAGGCAGACCGGAAGCGTTGCGGAACGACGTGTTCGTCATCCCCAACCCGGCAGCCTTGCGTGTCATCCTAGCGGCGAACTGGGATTCCGTCCCCGCGAGCGCTTCCGCCACCACTACGGCCACGTCGTTCGCGGATCTGAGAATCAGCGCGTCGATGCAATCCGCCACCTTGATGCCCGATCCCGGTTTCAATCTGAGCCTGGTGGGAGGCTGGCTGGCGGCGTAGGCGGAAATAGGCAGCGCCTGGTCCAGCGTAATCCGGCCTTCTTGCACGGCCTCGAACAGCAGGTACAGCGTCATCAGCTTGGTTAGCGACGCCGGATATCTCGCTGTTTCGGCGTCCTCCGATACCAGAACGGTGCCCGTCTCGTAGTCGGTGACCATCCCCGAAAAGGTCCTTTTGCCGTACGCGGACGAAAGAGAACCTGCTAAAACAGCGGCGGCAACCAAAATTGACGTTTTTGTATGAGTGCAGGAAAAACAAAAGCCCATCTAATCCTTTGTACCGCACCTTCCCGTTGCAGGGCCGGAACAGGAGACTGATGTGTGGTTTAATGGGAGTTGCCCTTCCCGCGAACCACACTCCGTATCTTGCTGTGCGCGCTCGCGTTACAGCTCGGCATACAGGCCGCCGACTTGCAGTCGTGGAACAGTCTCGACTTCGGGCTGTACACCGGAAAGCGTGTCCGATGGTGGGGAACGACGACGATCCGGTTCAAGGATCATCTCCAGAGTGCGTACGATGGCTACGTTGGTTCTTTTGCCCGCGTGGCCCTGAACTCCCGCTGGGGCATGACGGCAGGATACCTGTACCGGCAGGTCAATCCCGACAGGACCTCGCATCGCGCCGAGCACCGGTTGATCGCAACTCCGTCCTTCCTCTTGCACCCTGGTAGGACCCGCGTGGAGGCCGCGATGCAGTACGAGCGGCTGAAGCCAATTGATCACGCCCCCACCTACAACCGCTACCGGCCGCGCCTGGTACTGGAGCGAGTGCGCCCCGGCCTGAGCCCGTTTCTTTCTACCGAAGGGATGTTCGCCAAGGAGCAGTTCCAGCGTTCGCGCAATATGGCCGGGGTGCGCTGGCACTCCGAGCAAGGCAGCATGATTGAAATCGGCTACCAGTTCGAGACCATACGCAGCGGCCCGGCCTGGATCTCGCGCCACGCCATCCGCACTTCGTTCGTAATCGGGGATTTGCACCACCTCCGCCACGCCGACTGACAGACGAGTAATATAGGCTCTGATATGGCCGTGATGGAAACAACGCGCGGAGTCACGGACCTCATCGTCCGGACGACGCTGCGGCGGCGAACTGCGTAAGAGAAAGGAAATTATTGTGAACTCATCTGACAAGCAAGGTGAAACACGGCGTGGTTTCGTTCGAACCGGCGCCGCGGCGGTAACGGGGTTGAGCGGGGCCGGTCTGGTGGCGCAGTCCAACCAGACCTTGGCCTTGCGCGGCGGTCCCAAGTCAGTGACGGAGCCGGCCGCCCGGCAGGCCGCCTTGACCAGGTGGCCCCAGTACGGAGACGCGGAGAAGCAGACCATTCTCTCGCTGCTTGACAAAGCCAATTGGTACCCGGAAATCCCGGCGTTCGAAAAGGAACTGAGAGAGTATCTCGACGTGCCTTTCACGAAGGCCTTTTCCAGTGGGACCTGCGCCATCATGTGCATGCTGTTCGCGCTGGATCTGCCGCGCGGCAGCGAAATCCTGGCGCCTTCGTACACGGCCTGGGCAACCACCGCGCCGATGCACCTGTTCGGTTACGTGCCGGCCTTTGTCGATGTCAATCCTCGCACCATGACGTTCGACCTGGAGGATGCCAAGAAGCAGATGACCAGCCGGACCAAGGCCATCTTCCCCATGCACTCCTTCGGCAACCCGTGCGACATGGACCAGATCTGCGATTTCGCCAAGGAGAAGGGCCTGATTGTGCTGGAGGACGCCGCGCAGGCGCAGGGCGCGTCGCTGAAGGGTAAGCAGATTGGTACCTGGGGCGCGATGGGTGCGTTCAGCCACCAGTCGAGCAAGACTCTTCCCGCCGTCGAGGGCGGCAGCGGCACCTATCAGACCAGAGAGTATTACGAGCGCGCCACCGTCTTCAGCGGGTACGAACTTGCGGCTCAGTTCCCGGATTCCAGTCCTTACAAGAAGTACAACGGCACCGGCATTGGACCGAAGTTCCGTATTCACTCGCTCGGCGCGGCACTGGCGCGGCACCAACTCCGTAAACTGGACGAGTACAACGCCCTGAACGACAAGCAGGTCCGCGCTATGACGAACCGGCTTGTGGAACTGCCCGGCTTGTCTGTTCCGTACTGCCGGCCCGATGCTAAGCGCGTGTACTGGGGCAGCCACATGGTGTTTATCGACGAGAAGAAGGCGGGCTGCCCGAGGCAGATCTTGATCAAGGCTCTGCAGGCCGAGGGCGTACGCGTTTCGCCGGGATTCTATGAGGACCAGAACCGTTATCCGCTATACGCCGAAGCGAAGTGGTGGGACCATGCGCCCGTAATCCGCAAGGACCTGTTCGGCACCAAGCAGGTGAACACGGATTCGGTGCGTCTCCCCCTGTTCCGTGAGCCGGCTCCCGAATTGATCGACCAGTACGTCAAGGCCTTCGAGAAAGTGTGGGCCCACCGTGCTGAACTCGCCAAAGGCTGAAGCAAGTTTCTCTCCGGGAGTGCGTCCCGGGCGAGGTCCGGACTAGCGGCTCGCCCGGGGCGTGCTCAATCTGAATTCGATCGTCTGTTCGGCGGGACGCATTGGGTTCGCCGGCTCGGCTTTCCAGGTCAAGGGAACGCTCAACACACCGACAGCCCGGTCGAGGTGAATTTCGGGTCCACCGCGATAAGGGTTGTACGGGAAGACGGGCCAGGTAAGCGAAACCGGGGCGTCTGTCGAGAGCTTCCAGCCGTTGTGTTCGACCCGCCCTCCGATTTGACTGGGCGAAAGTGTCAACTTCTCCGGTCCCAGGCGCACACGCAAGCCGGTTCCGGTAGTCAGTTCCTCGCCCTCTTTGAGACACAGTTGCAGCGCCATGCCGGCTCTTTCCGGCGGCGCGCCGCGGCCGCGAATTGCGAATCGTAATCGGAGGTCCGAGTCTTTATCCTCTTGAACGGCGATCTCCGAAGAAAACGAATTGTAAGCCAGCCAGAGCCGGTCGGCCGCATCTCCCATCTGAAGCTTGCTCCAAAGGGGCAGGTAGTGCATCCCACCCTTGATGGTTTCCGAAAAAGTAGCCAGTTCAGGCTGAGATCTGCTGTTGCCGCCGGTGATGATTAACCCGGCGCGTTCGTGAAACACGCTCACGTGCGACTGCCGTTCCAGGAACCAGCGCGCAGACGCGGGCTGTGTGGCGGTCAATCCTGAAAGAGCGGTCACCCACGGGCCGCTCTTGCGGATACCGGCCGGGCCGGTGAGCCGGTGCGCGTAGCGCTGGCTGTGTTGCGGAATCGCGGCCAGCGGCCCTGCGTGATAGTAGAGCGCGTTCTGCGCGATCCGCCCGAGGGGTTCCATATCCAGCCGCGAGGCGGGGAGGCACTCGAACAGGGAGCGAGCGAATGCACGCCCGTCTGGAGAATGCGTGAAGGCGAAATTCCCGTACAGGCTCGAATCCCAATACCGGTTGCGGTCGTTGATGGTCTCCACCGGCTGGCCGTCCGGGTAAGTGAAATATTCGTGAAATTCCGTGGCACGGCGGAGCGCCGTGAGCGCCTGCGGGTCCCGGGCATACTCCCAATACACTCCGACTGCGGAGAGCGTCAGCAGGTTGTAGCCGTTGGTGGGTCCGGCGGAGTTGTACTCACCCCAGTAGCCGTCCGGACTTTGCTCCACCGTGGCAAGCCGCCGCAGAATGTGCCGGCCCAGCGCCAGCCAGTCCTCCCGGTGGAATAATTGACCCGCGATCATCACGTCGGTGGCCCATAGAGCGAAGTGGTTGGTCGACGTGCCCAGAAAGTGATAGTTGTATGCGGGAACGTCGCGCCATTCGAGGCATCGCGCCGCCAGAATGGCCACGTTTCTCACGAGGCACGCCTTCCAACGCGCGCGGCGGCCTTCGTCCAGCTTCGCTTCTAACAGTCGATAGGCCTCCAGCCACATGTAGGCGTCGCGGTGGCTGTCCAGGCGGTCGGAGAAGACGCCGCGCTCGTCGGCGCCGGCCGCCAAATCGCCCATGCGAATTGCGAGCGCGAGTTTCTTGGGATCTCCCTGCGAACGGTTCTCGGGGGCTTTGCTCGTGTAAAGCACGGCAGCGGCGAGAATGGCGTGCGGGAAGTGCCGCCAGCCCGTAGTCTCTTCGATGTCGCGCAACGTGGCTCGCGGCTCCGCATCGAGCCGCGCCTGGACGCGCGCGACACCCTCCTCCATGGCGGCAAAGTACCCGCCGGGAAGGGAACTCTTGGGGGCCGCGACGCACAACACCGCGCTCACAAGCGCCAGCGCCGCCAGCCTGACAATCGGCGACCAACTCATCCCGATGATTGTAGGCCATCGCGGCTTCCGGCGGTTGGTGATATAACGGGAACGGAATGGACGCCAGATTGAGCCGCCGGGAAGCGTTGGGTGTGCTCGGCGCCCCGTTTGCTGGCAATACGAAATCGAAGGTAATTGTGGCGCACGGCGCCGGGACGATCGGAACCGCGCTCTTGCGGGCTCTCGACAACGCCATGCGCGCCTGCTTCAACGTGGACACTCCCGTGGAAGCTTGGCGGCGGGTGGCGAAGCCCGGTGAAGTTGTGGGGCTAAAGGTGAACTGCCTCTCGGGCAAGGGAAACTCGACACATGTAGTACTGGTTGACGCCGTCTGTCACAGGCTGCAGGAAGCCGGAGTGCCCGCGAAGAACATCGTGGTGTGGGACCGCCTCAACTCGGATCTCGAAAGCGCCGGGTTCCGGCCTTCGACGAATCCCAACCGAGTCCGGTATCTGGGCAACGACACGCTGGGTTACGGGAGCGAACTTGCCACGCACGGGGAAGCCGGCAGCCTGCTCTGCCGGACGCTCACCGATGTCTGCGACGCCGTCATCAACCTGCCCGTGCTAAAGGACCACGGCATCGTGGGCGTGACCATGGCGCTCAAGAACATGTTCGGCGCCATCCATAATCCGAACAAATATCACATGAACGTGGGCGACCCTTACGTAGCCGACGTCAATATGCTGGGGCCCATTCGCCGGAAGGTGCGCCTGCATCTGTGCGACGCCATCACCGCGCAGTACGAGGGTGGCCCGTCTTTTATGCCGCAGTGGACCTGGCCGTTCAACGGCTTGCTGGTGAGCCAGGATCCCGTGGCGCTGGACGCCGTGGGGTGGCGCATTATCGAACAAAAACGCGCCGGGCGCGGCATGCCGCCGCTGAAGACGGTGCATCGCGAGCCTACCTACATCGCCCGCGCCGGCAGCCCGGGCTACCGGATCGGCATATCTGATCCCGCCCGTATCGCGCGCGTGGAGGTCTAGCGCCATGGACCGCCGCAACTTTCTGCTCTCTGCCGCATCCAGCGCCGCTGCCGCGGAGTCCGACGCGCGCTACATACGGGAAGCGAAGTTTTACGAAAAGCTGCCGCACAAAAAGATCAAGTGCAAGCTCTGCCCGCGCGAGTGCGTGGTCGACGACCGCGAACGCGGCTACTGCGGCGTGCGCGAGAACCGCGGCGGCATCTACTACACGCTGGTGCATTCCCGCGTGGTGGCCGCCCACATCGACCCTATCGAGAAGAAGCCCTTCTTCCACTTCCACCCCGGCTCGACGGCGTTCTCACTCGCCACCGCCGGCTGCAACGTGAATTGTAAGATGTGCCAAAACTGGGACATTTCGCAGGTGCGGCCGGAACAGGTGACCTCCAACTATCTGCCGCCCGAAGGCGTGGCCCAGGTGGCGGCGCGTTACAATTGCGCCTCGATCGCGTACACGTACAGCGAGCCGGTGATCTACTTTGAGTACATGATCGACACGGCCGAGCGGGCACGCGCGGCCGGTATCAAGAGCGCCGTGGTCACCGGCGGCTACATACAGCCGGACCCGCTCAAGCTGCTGTGCGGTAAAGTCGACGCCATCAAGGTGGACCTGAAAGCGTACTCGGAGAAGTTCTACCGCGAGACGGTGAACGGCGAGTTAAAGCCGGTGCTCAATGCGCTGGTCGAGATGCGCAAGTTGGGGATGTGGGCCGAGATCGTGTATCTGGTGGTGCCCACGCTCAACGACGGCGAGCAGGAGTTCCGCGGCCTGGCGCGCTGGGTGCGAACCTATCTCGGCACGGACGTCCCGCTCCATTTCTCGCGTTTTCATCCGGAATACCTGCTCAAGAACCTGCCCCCGACGCCGTTGAGCACGCTGGAACGGGCGCACTCCATTGCCGTGGCGGAAGGCCTTCATTATGTTTATGTTGGCAACGTGCCCGGCCACCCGGCCGAAAACACGTATTGCCCCAAGTGCCGGCGCGCCGTGGTGGAGCGCACGGGCTTCGCCGTGCGCGCGACGCATTTGAAGAAAGGGAACTGCGAGTACTGCCGGCAGCCGATCGCCGGCGTTTGGGAAGGGTAATCTCGAAATGCGAAACTGTTGCACGGCATTCTTCCTGCTACCGATGCTTGCCGCAAGTCTTCCGGCGCAAAACCCGAACGTAAGGCCCCCCATGGCGGCGGGCTCATTCTACCCCGCGGATGCCAAGCAGTTGGCCGCCATGATCGACGGTCTCCTTGCGGCGACGAAGCCTACGCCCATCAAGGACTTAGCCGCCATCGTGGTCCCCCACGCGGGCTACGTTTACTCAGGCCACGTTGCGGCGCAGAGTTACGCGCTGTTGAAAGGCCGCCCCATCCAGCGCGTGGTTGTCATCGCGCCCTGCCACGTTGACGCGTTCAGTTTCTCCTCGGTCTTCGACGGAGACGCCTACGATACTCCACTGGGTCGCGTCGCCGTGGATACGGCATTCGCCGCCAAGCTTGCCTCTATGGACAGACGCATCAAACGTTCGGAGCGCGGCCATGTGATGGTGAATGGACGCGGCGAGCACTCGCTGGAAGTGCAATTGCCGTTCCTGCAGCGTGTGCTGAAGGATTTCAAGGTAGTGCCCATCGTTATGGGCGAGCAGGACTACGACACTTGTAGAGCACTGGGCGTGGCGCTGGCGAAGTTGATCCAGGGGCCCGGAACGCTGATCGTGGCCAGCTCCGATTTGTCCCACTTCCACCCGTACGACAAGGCCACCCAACTCGACGGCAAGACGCTGCAAGCCATAGAGGAATGGGACTACCTGAGCATGGCGCGCAACTTCGAGCGGAGGGTGTGGGAAGCCTGCGGAGGCGGTCCGATCGTGGCTGCCATGATTGCGTCCGAGCGGTTGGGCGCTACCGAGTCGCGTGTGCTGAAGTACGCCAATTCGGGCGATGTAACGGGCGACAGGTCGAGCGTTGTCGGATACGGCGCGGCGGCGTTCTACAAACCCGAGAGTACCGGCGGTGCCACATCCAGCCGGCGGTTCTCTCTTACCACAGCCGAAAAGGCCGAGTTGCTGGAGATCGCCAAGAAGAGCGTGGAAACCGCCGTCCGGGAGCATAAAGGGTACGACGTGGGCACAGCCCGAAGCGCGCGCCTGATGCAGGAGCGCGGAGCATTTGTAACCCTAAAGAAACACGGGCAGTTGCGCGGCTGCATCGGCTATGTGGCGCCGGTTGAACCTCTGGCCGTCACGGTGCGGGATGTAGCGGCGTTTGCCGCGCTGCGGGATCAGCGATTCCTGCCGGTGACAGCGGCCGAATTGCCTGAACTTGAATACGAGATTTCCGTGCTGAGCCCGCTGCGTCGCGTGCTCGATACGCGCGGCATTCGCATAGGGACCGACGGACTGGTGATCAAGCGGGATACGAGCGAAGGCCTTCTGCTGCCCCAGGTGGCTCCCGAACAAGGCTGGAACCGGCTGCAGTTCCTTGAAAACACATGCCTTAAGGCCGGCATCAACGCCTCGTCCTGGAAAGACCCGAATACGGATATTTTCTCGTTTACAGCCCTCGTCTTCGGCGACCACACTCCCGCGCGCAGAGACGATTGAAGCTCGTCACTGAGCGCAACAGGATTGCGTGGACACCAGCCCGAAGGGCGACAGGCTGCGCTGGCGGGCGAAGTAATTCCGCCCGGAGAGGTTCTTGTAAACTCCACCGGCAACGCCGGCAGCGACGGGACCGTTCACCGGCTTGCCCCCGGTCAGCAGCACCACAACCACCAGTTTGTTGTGGCCGACTTCGTTGAACGAGCCGAACCATCCTAAGTGCGTCCGGTTGTCCGAGCATGTACCGGTTTTGCCGAGAATCGGCTCATTATCGTCGTAATGCGCACGCCGGGCAGTGCCGTACTCGACCGCCGCCTGCATACCGGGTTTAATCTCGGGAAGCCATGGAGCGATATCCAGATGGCGCTTCACACGCGGCACGAACTCGTTGATTTCCTGCTCCGACCGCGGATATTGCAGGTAGTACAGCGTGCCGCCGTTCGACATCGCAACCATCAGGCCGGCGAGTTCGAGCGGGGTGAGAGAAATGCCTTCACCGAAGCTGGTCATCATGCCTACGCCGTCCTTGATCACCGATTCGGGGAAGATGCCGGGGTGCTCGCCTTCGATGTTCAGGCCTGCCTTCTCTCCCAAGCCGAACAGCCGTGCATAGTAGGCTACCCGGTCGTAGCCGAGCTTCACCCCCAAAGAGGCGAAGTACGGGTTGTTGGAATGGGCCAGCGCCTCGGTCAGATTCATCTTCGTGCGGCCGTACAGGCGCAGCATGGTGTCGCGGTCGATGATTCCCTCGCTGAGGGCGGCCAAGGCGGCCACCACCTTGATGGTGGAACAAGGCTGGAACCCGCTCTTGAGCGCCAACTGTTGGTTCACGATGGACAGTATGCGTCCGCTAGAAGGATCGGCCACGACGACGGTGCCGTTGTAAGGCCCAAGCGCTTCCACCGCCGCGCGCCGCACGACGGGATCCTCTCCCTCGATGTTGTCGCCGAAAGTAGCGTCGGCGTAAGTCGGCGTGGTCCAGGGGCTGCTCACAGCGCGCCGCCGCCGCTTGGACGAGGCCCTTCTGGAAAGGACGCGTTTCTTGGATTTAGCAGACTTTGCCGGCAGTGATTTCTTTACAACCGCAGCCGAAGTGCGAGCCGTCGCTCGCCGGTGTCCCTTCTTCCGCTTCGTCGCCGCCGCGCTGGCGGGATCCGTCAATAGTATGGCGCAAAGAACTAAAACCAGAAACCTGACAACGGTTTTCAAAACCATCCCACATTATTCCGCAGTTGGATTATGCGCCGGCCCAAAAAAAGCAGAGCACGACGTCTGGCGGGCCACAATAGTGTCCCCTAACATATTCTGAGGGATTTGTTACGATTCCGTCAAGTTTGTCGTGTTAAGTGCGGAGCTTCAGAGCCAGTACTGCCACTTGCCCGCGCCCAACACATAAGCCGCCAAACAGGCGTTGGTGACGGCATGCGCCAGGATGCAGCCGGCGAGCGACCGTGTGCGGATCATCCACCAGTTGTAGAGCACCCCGGCCGCGAGTCCGACGTCCCAGTAGGGACCGTGTTCGGAGGCGAACAGGATGGCTGTGAGCCAGAACGCACCCGGCAGGTAGCTGCCCAACGGCACGGCGAGGAAATCTGTCCGGATCAGCCATCGCATGAGCCAGCCGCGCCAGAATAGCTCTTCGATGACAGGCACCAGGAGCGCGGAGCCAAGGACCCGGAAGGCGAGAAAGACGTAGTCACCTCTGAGCGCTTCGCCGGTTGGCGGCCCGCTCGGAGCCACCAGAGAATTGCGAAACAGCCAGTGCTCGCGATAGTGCGGCCAGACGGCGTCCGGCCCCACCCAAATCAGAAAAACCAGCACACCCAGGGCGACGCTGGACCACGGGCACGAACACTTGCACCGGAGGAGCGGCCGCGACACTACCAACAGCGTCGCCAACGCCAGCAAGGTCCGCAGCGGATACGCGAAAGCCTGCGGCAGCGGCAAGTGCGCGCTTAGAGCGAGCACTCCAACAAACACAACGAATGGTGCGATGTAGGCTGCCGCTGGAAACCGCAACAAGAGTGCTTTCACAGGACTTGATCGCCGGCCGTGCGCGCTTAGCCGATCTTCCCCAGCAGTTCCCGGATTTTGGCCTCTTCATCCTTGGCCGGCTTGTTGCGCAGCGCCGTCAGCAAGGCTTGCTTGGCCTGCGTCCGATCGCCTTTCTGGAACAGTGCCATGCCCAGGTGATAGTGGAACGTCGAGCGCTGCGGTTCACGGCGAACAAGGTCTTTATAGATGTCGATGGCGTTGTCGCTCAGGTTCTTCTTAATGTAGATCCACCCCAGCGTGTCGGCGACGTTGACTTCTTCGGGCTTGGCCTGTTTGGCGCGCTGCGCCAGGGTGAGTGCCTGATCCAGCTCCGTCCCGCTTTCCGCCATAATGTAAGCCAAGTTGTTCAGCGCAATGACGTTACTCGGCTGCATCTTCAGCAGTTGCTCGTACAGTTGCCGGGCTTCGGGGCGCTGCCCCTGCTCGTCTAGCTGCATGGCCAGGAGCAGCTTCGGGGACGGCTGGTCCGGAGCGATCTGGATGGCTTTACGGAGGTGGCCAACAGAAAGATCCCCTCTGCCTGCGCGGCGATAGATCTCGCCTAGCCGGGTGTGCAGCATGGCGTCGTTGGGCCGCTTGGCGACAAGCGCCTCAAACTGCCGGATCGCCACATCGTTTCTGCCTGTCCGGGCGGCTATGTTGCCAAGCGCGAGCGCGAGGTCGTCGCGTCCCGGATTCTTCGAAACTTCTTTCTGCACCAGGTCGAGGGCCTGCGCCGACTTGTTCTGAGCCATATAGCACTCGACCAATCCGAACAGACTGCGTAGGTCCTTGGGATTCTTCTCGTACAGCCTGAGGAAGGCGCCCTCGGCCGCCTTGAAATTCCTCTCAGCCATGTCTACAACGGCGAGCTGCAGTTGTGCCTCCAGGGCATTCGGATAGAGTTTGATCGTCTCGGAAACCGCCTGGCGCGCGCGTCCGAAATCGCGCATGCCGGTAAGCGCTCCTGCGCGCACGAGCCGGGCGGGCAGATTCCCCTGGTCCATGGCCAGGATCTCGTCCGCCGCCTGAATCGCCTTGGCGTTCTCGCCGCCTCGGAGGTAGAGCTGCGCGAGGGCGATACGCGGGGGCAGATAATCGCCGCGCTGCTTGATAGCCTCTTCAAAAGCCATGCGGGCTTTCTCCACCTCCCCCTTGGCCAAATGGGCACGGCCCAGGTCGTAGCGCGCCACGAAGTTTCGTGGCGAACTGCGCACAACACCCTGCAGGTCGTTCACGGCAGACTGGATCTGCTCGGTTTTGCCGCTGCGCAGGAGAAGCGAACCGCGCATGGCGATGGCGTCATTATCCTTGGAGTCGCGTTTTATAACGCCTTCCAGCAATTTGAGCGCGTCTTCCACTTTGCCCTGGGCGATGTAAGCCTCCGCGATCCGTTTGTCGTAAGCCGCGCTCTGGGACGGGTTGGTTTTCTTACCTCCGTCGTAGTAAGCAAGAGCCGTGGCAAAATCGCGATTCCGGAAGTAGAAGTCGCCCACGGATTGATGCGCGTTGGGGAAGGCCTGCGGATTCGAAGTGAGCTTGTCGAGCGCGCTCCTCATCTCGGCTCCGCGGCGCGTGGCCATGTAGAACTGCGCCAACTGCAGCCACGCCGCTTCATCCTTCGGATTATTGGCGCTATGCAGCTTCAGGATGGCCTCGGCGTCGTTCATGCGGTTGGTGGACACATAGAGCAGGTAAAGGAAGTTGTAGGCAGGGGAAATATTCTTGTGCTTCTCAATGAGCTGTTTGGCCAGAGTCTCCGCCTCGCCCATGCGCTTCTCCATCGCGAGGGCGCGCATGAGGAATACGCCTACGCTCGGCTCCAGCGGCTTCAACTTATTGGCCTCTTCCAGCTTCTCGACGGCCTCTTTGGTCTGTCCCTTCTGCAGGAGAATGAGTCCGCTGACCCGATATCCGTGGAACTTATCCCTCTTTCCCAGTTTCGCAGCCAACTCCTCGAGTTCCGGCATAAGTGTCTTGGCGTTGCGCGGCTCGGCGGCCGCCGCCGCCAGGTAGAGGTCGGCCAGGGTCAGAGACGCATCCAGGTTATCGGGCAGCAACTCGATGGCGCGGCGCAGGGACCGCGCGGCCAGCCCGGGCTGCCCCATGCGAAGGTCGCACCGGCCCAGCCGGTAATAGGCGTCACCGTTGCGCGGGTCCTTCTTCAGCGCATTCCGGTACATGATGGAGGCTTCTTTGTACTTCGCGGTATCGAAGTATTTGTTGCCGTTCTCCACGTACTTGCGGCTGACAATCTTAGGATCGCGGTTGCAAGAGATACCCACCAGCATTAAAGCTAGAATTAGCAGTAAGTAACGTGATTTCATACGGCTCCCTCCCTTATCTTTCCAACATTCACTTCATCACAAAACATACGGCGTCGCAATGGATACAATTGCTGATTGTACTGGACCGCGAGAGTGTGGAAGGGAGCCGTGCTGGAACATGTGGACCAGACGTGAAGTCCTTGGCGCCGCCGCCGGAACTGCGCTGGGAGGACCGGCGTCCGTGCAGGCAAAGCGACTATTGCTGAGCGTGGACGCGACGCAGGAGTATGGCGCGGACCGGTTCATGTCCCACGGCGAGACGCGCGTCGTAGAGTCGCGCGCAGGCCGGTATCGCGAGGCGGCCGCCACGCCTTCCGCGCGTTTCGGATACCGGTTCAGAGTTCAGCACCCCGGTAAACCGCACCTCGCCGTCATACGTTATCCCGATGATAAGCGCCGCTACATGTGCATCATGGACGGCACGAGCTACGACCTTTCCACCGGCGTTTTCACCGGCTATGCGCAGCCCCTCACCGGCCGCATGCTAGAAATCCAGCAGGTCTTCTGGCCGCGCTGGGAGGACTCGAGCATTACCTTCCTCACCTGGGGCAAGGACGAACCCGCTGCCATCGCCGGCTTCGAGGTGTACGAATTGGATGAACTTCCGGCGGCTCCTGCTCCCGCCGGTGTGACGCCGGGGGCGGGACGCGAGCTGGGCATACAGTACGAGGATCCCTGCGGAACAGGGGCCAGCGAAGGCGCCATGAGCCGCGAGGAGTGGATAGACCACCTGGTGGCGATGATGCGCCACACGGGGCAGAGCCTGCTGGCTTATCCGGTGATCTGGTACCACGGTCCCCAGTACCCTTCCACCATTGAACCGAGCGACGGCTTCGACATGGTGGTGGCCCGCGACCGCAAGCAATACACTCGTTGGACCTCCCATCCCGCGGACTGGTACGCGCGCCTGCTGGAACGCTTCGGCCGGGAGGGACTGGAGTTCCAGGCCTCGATGACCATGCTGCGTCTGGGCAGCCTGATGCGCAGGATGAACATCGACCTCGAATCCATCGGCAAGGGTACGCCGACTAT
>JAJFUV010000143.1 GCA_021372245.1 Terriglobales bacterium | reverse complement strand
CTTTGCGCTGTGGCTGCGGCGGCCGTCCTCGGGGACCTGAAGCAGCGCGGGGTGGTTTGCTATCGCGCCCTGCTTGCCACAGCGGTGGCCCTGTTGGCGCTGAATGTTTACTTCACGCCCGCCTCCGGTGGGTATCACAAGCAATTCTTCGTGTTCGGCAAGGACCGGGTGGAGAGCTACCTCGCCCATTCCGCGCCGGTCAGGAAGATCGTTGCCTGGCTCAACGATAAACACCCCGGCGAGCCTGTTGTGTTCGTCGAGACCAATCAGATCGCCGGCTTGACCGGCCGCGCCCTCACCACGACGTGGCATAACGCCATGTTCTATGACCGCATCACGGCGGCCGGTTCGTCCCGGCAATGCCTGGACGTGATTCGGCGGCTCGGGATTCGTTTGATTGTCGCACCGGCCGCTGCGGACCAAGTGGCTCACGTGGCGCTGCGGCGCATGGTCACGGATTTCACTGGCCCCGAGTTCAGCTATGGAGGCTGGCAGGTTCGGACGCTGAGTGAGGCACCGCTGACCGCAGCGTTACCGGTCGTTCTGTCGCACGGAACTTACGACGACCTGGATCCGCGGATCGAGTACCTGGGGCGGTGGGACAGCGGCCGCTTCGGTGAGGCAGCGAACGGTTCCATCACATACTCCAGCGGCGCTGGCGACCTGTTCCGTGTCGCCTTCCAGGGGACCGGGATCGTCTGGACCTACACGAAGGCGTTCAATCGCGGGCAGGCGGAGGCGCGCATCGACGGCAACCGCGTAGGCATGGTCGACCTTTACTCGAAGGAGCCGCTGTGGAGGACCAGCTCCCGGTTCGCGGGATTAGGCGCCGGAACGCACACCTTGGAAGTGCGGGCGCTGGGAGACAAGAACGCCGCCGCCACGGATTGCTTCATCGACTTGGATGCGTTGGTTGTGGAATAACGGCGAAGGCCGCTTACGTAATCACCAGCACTGCATGGTGCCCCACGGTAGCTATATCGATGTCAAGTGCCTGCTGGCCCACCCGCCAGCGCATGCCTTGCGCGTCGATGGCCTGCACGGCTTTGGGCCGGGTGGCGAAAACGCGTAGCGGAATGGTCACTTTCACCGGCCCCACCTGCGGCTTGATGCTGCCGCCCGAAGCGGCGAGGCCTGTATACAGGTTCACCAGCGAGAGCACGTGCGTCGCGCCGGCGTCACGCTGCCCGAAGACCACCTGGATCCCCGGAGGGGCCGACACCTCCACCGCCAACCCCGGGCCATACTTGCGCACCGCGTAAGCCACCAGCCGCTTCAGCCAAGGGTCCTCGCGCGCGGCGATCTGCTGACCGATAGGGGCCGATATATAGATAACGCTGCCTTTACCCACTCGGTTCATCGTGACCAGCGGTTTTCCGGTGAAGGTCTTGAAGTGAATATAGGCGGTCTCGCCGTCGGTGAAGCGATCCTTCGTGCGGTGGTCCTCCGGATAAACCAGTTCCGCCAACGGACGGGCGGTCGTGCACTGGACTTCCAGCACTTCGGAGAGGAACAGGACAGGGTATTCGGGAGCGCCGTCGCGCAGTTCCTCGCTGAGCCAGCCGTAGTTGGCCTCCTTGAATGGCGAGACGCCGGTGAGGCGCACGCCCAGCAGGTCGGACCAGGCGAAATTCTCGCGGCGCTTCCCGCCAGCGTCGCGCAAGGACGTCTCATGGGTGACAATGAGCAGGCCGCCCGCGCTCACAAAGGCCCGCAATGCTTCGCCAAGGGCCGGAGACGGCGCCACCGCGTCGCCCACCAGCAGCGTACGGTATTTCGATGGCTTCAACCGCGCAGTGTCCACCACGTCGAAATGGATGCCGCTGTCGAGCAGCGCGTTGTGCAAGCCGCCGGCTTCCTCCTGGACACGCAAGCCCCGCCGGCCGGGGAGCGGCAGCAGGCTCAGTTCCGAAACCGGGTCGTACACCACAGCCACGTCCGGCACGCTCTCCAGCCCCGCCAGCCAGGCTTCCCGCTCGCGCACCGCGCGGAAAGTCGGCTCCAGGTTGCGGAACTCGCCCGGGTAGAAGCTGCCGTCGGGCAGGGGATTGATGCCTGCCGAGATGCGCCCGCCATGCGCGGTAGCGATGGCCGCGCTGACTTGCATATAAGAGGACGGGATGAGGTTCCAGGCCGACCAGGTGCCCTGCGCCGTGCCCGGTTGCAGCCTCATGAAGCCGCCGTAGGAATGTACCTGATAGGGCTTCCCCATGGCCCACATCGATTTCGCCGTGAAGCTGATGCTCCGGTGCGGCTTGGCTTCGGTCGAATGCAATCCGATGTGGTCCTGAATGTCCCGCGGCGTGCCGTCCAGCAGGTCGCGCATGCCCGCGCCGTTATAGCCGATCACCATGGCGGGATCGATGGAAAGCAGCACGTTCACGGCATCACGCAGCATCTCGATGCGAGCGCGATTCCCGAATCGATTGACGCGCATTCGCACGGCGGGGTCGTCCGAGGCCAGCGGCGGCTCTTCTCCAAACGCCTTGCGGTACGCCGCGCGGCAGTGCGGGCAGAAGCAGGCCTGGCCGGGGTCGAACGATCCGACGCCGTAAGCGTTGGGCGCGCCCAGTATGTCAAACCAGAAGCCCTCTGGCCGGATGGCCTCCGCTACCTGCCGGAGTTCCGCCAGCACATGGTCGCGCCACGGCGAGCGCAGACACATCCAGTTGTAGGCCCCGAAGGCGATCTTTTCCTTGCCGGCAGGATCCACGCAGCGCCATTCGGGCCGCTGTCGCGCCATCCAGTTGTCCAGCCCGACGTTGTAATAGGCGATGAAAGGCATGCCCTCGCGCCGGGCCAGTTCGCGGGTTTGGGTGGTCCAATCGCCGCGGCAGGGACGACCTTTGAAAGGAAAGGCTGCGTCCCCCATGGCGTTCTTGGTCTTCAGCTCGATGATTTCGACACCGGTCTGCTTACAGTCGCGGATGAAGGCCTGGGCATTCCACTTCTTCCCGACATCGCGAGACCACTCCGGCATGTCGACCATTGTGTGGACCGCGATCAGTTTGCGGCCCAACTCGGTGCTCGCCTTCGCGATTGACGGTTCTGCCGCCAAATGCGGGGCGATGCCGGCCGCGGCACCGCCCCAGAGAAACTCACGCCGTTTCATACCCGGGCCTCCATTAACAAACCGCGCCTGCGCGCGGAAGGCACTAGAATACAACCTTGATTCCGAACTGCACAATGCGAGGCAGGTAGCCGACCTATTCGGAGTTGAACGCCTCAACCCGGAATCGTACACTCATTGTATACTCTCCGTATGCGATTCTTGCGATGGTTAGCC
>JAJFUV010000349.1 GCA_021372245.1 Terriglobales bacterium | reverse complement strand
TCGCGCACACGGCCGGTGAACAACTGGAACCCGTGGATCAACTCGAACTGGCTCATTTCGGCGCTGCTCATGGAAACGAACGAACAGCGGCGGGTCGCGGCGGTTTACCGGATCCTGCGCAGCCTGGACAACTTCATCAATCCCTATCACGACGACGGCGGCTGCGATGAAGGCCCCGGCTACTGGTCGCGCGCGGGTGCGTCACTGTTCGATTGCCTTGACCTGCTCCATTCGGCGACCGGCGGCGTGCTCGACGTCTATGATGCCCCGCTCATCCGCGAGATCGCCCGCTACATCATGCGCGCCCATGTTGCCGGCAATTGGTTCATCAACTTCGCGGACGCATCCGCGCACGCCTCGCCTTCGGGCGACCTGGTGTTCCGCGCGGGGCGCCGCATCAAGGACGAACGTCTGCAGGCCTTCGGCGCCTTCTGCTCATCCGAGTTGGGCGGCGGCAAATTGCGGCGCGACAGCCTGGGCCGCCAACTGCCGGCCATCTTCAACTACGAGACTTTGCGCGCCGCGCGGCCGCAAGCGCCCCTGATCGGCGACGTGTGGCTGTCCGGCATTCAGGTGATGGCGGCGCGGGTGAAGGAAGGCTCCTCCGCGGGTTTATACATCGCGGCGAAGGGCGGCCACAACGCGGAAAGCCACAACCACAACGACGTCGGCAACTTCGTGGTTTACAGCGACGGCAAGCCGGTTCTCATCGACGTGGGCGTGGAAACCTACACCGCCAAAACCTTCAGCAAGCAGCGGTACGAGATCTGGACCATGCAGTCGGCCTACCATAACCTGCCGACTATCGATGGCGTCATGCAGCACGATGGACGCGAGTTCGAGGCACGCGACGTGCGCTATCAGGCCGACGCTCGCGGCGCGGAGCTGAGCATGGACATCGCCAAAACCTATCCGGAGGAGGCGGGCGTGGAATCCTGGCGGCGAACACTGCGGCTGGACCGAGCGAAGAACGAAATCTCGATCGCGGATGCCTGCCAGCTCAAGCGGGACGCGGCACAGATCACGTTGACACTGATGACGCCGTGCAGCGTGCGCGTCGCATCGCCCGGCGAACTGGAATTGGACGGCCTGCAGGCGGGATTTGGCAAGGCGCGTGTGCTGTTTGAAAGCGCTCAACTGACGCCCAAGGTGGAAGAAGTCACCATCACCGACGGGCACCTGAAGAATGTATGGGGCGACCGCCTGTGCCGAATTCTGCTGGTTGCCGATCGCCCGGCGCGCACCTCCGCCTGGACGGTGCGTATTGCGGGGAACCAGCCCGTTTAGCTTTCTTCCAACACGTTATAGGCTACGTACAGCCTGGGCGCGGCGTTGTGGAATGTTACCAGGATGCGCCCATCGGCGAGGTTCGTTAAGACGGGATAGCCGCCATAATGCCACGGTCCTTTGATGGGATCCAACTGCAGTTGAAATTGCCAGGAAGCGCCGCCGTCCGTGCTGGAGGCCACCTGGCATCGGCCATCGTCGAACGCGGCGCGGTAGCCCGCCAGCAGCCGGCCCTTGGGCGTGATGTGCAGGGATGGG
>JAJFUV010000338.1 GCA_021372245.1 Terriglobales bacterium | reverse complement strand
GCGCGCCAACAGGCGCTCGGCGTCGGGATCGTAGCCGGGCGTGTCGTGCGGATGCAGCGTGTGCACGGTGACGCGGTCCGGCGTGGTGTGGGCGGCTTCAGCCAGCGCCTTGCGCCACTGCTCGTGGCCCGAGTTGGCGATCCCGATCCAGTCCACCGCCGCGAGCACCAGGGGCTTGCCGGCGCCCATGATCACGATACCGCGCGCGCTCAGCGGGGCCACGATCTCGCGCGCCGGCTCGATAACGCCCATTTCGAGCGGGCAGCCGAGAGGAGGCGTCACGTCAGCGCTAAACGTCGCAACTTGAACATTCTTGCCGCAGGCGATGGCGGACAGTGTGAGCATGAGCAGGCAAAGTGAACGGCGCATCTGTTCTACTGTACTATCCTCGGAAGATCATGGATCATATCAGCCGGCAATCGTTCGTGAGACTGCTCGCCGCGTCTGTTGCGCCTGGAGCCGCATCGGCCAGCGCACCCGCGCTAATCCCTCAGCCCAAGAAACTGCTGTTCACCGGCGGGACCTATGCCGGAGATGCTCGGCCGCGTGTGGTGATTGACCAGAAGCTCGCGGTGGCGGAGTCCGAGGAAGCCTATCGGCTTGTGGTTTCGGAAAGAGATGTCATCCTCACCGGGCGCAGCCAGGCGGCTCTTGCGGCTGGGATGCGGACGCTGGCGCAGCTCTCCGCGGACGGGCCGATGCCGTGCTGCGAAATCGAGGACGCACCGGACGTAGCCTTCCGCGCCGCGCACATCTGCTATCACCTGGTGCGCGAGAATCTCGCTTACAACACACCCAATTTCGAAGCGCTGCTGGCGCACATCGACGAGCTGGCCGCGCTCAAGTACAATGCGCTGTTGCTCGAACTGGAATCCCTGTTCCCGTTCCGGCGCAACCCGCTGGCAAGCTGCAAGCTGGCTTTCACGCGAGCCCAAGTCGAACGCATACGCGAGCGCGCCGACAGACATCGCATGGAGATCGTGCCGCTGGTGCAGTGCCTGGGGCACGCTTACAACGTGCTGATGCACGACGAGTACGCGGAGTACAGAGAGGTGCCCGGCTGTTCGCAGCAGTACTGCCCCACGAATCCGCGCCTGGCGGATCTCTACATGCAGTTTGTGGAGGACTATCGCGAGTTGTTCCCCGGCCTGCGCCAGTGGCACATGGGCGGCGACGAAAGCTACCTGCTGGGGCAGTGCGATCGCTGCCGCGCCAAGGCCGAAAAGCAAGGCCTGTCGAAAGTTTACGTGGACTATGTGGGCGCAGTGGCGGATCGTCTGAAGGCGGCGGGCCTCCGGCCGATGGTGTGGAGCGACATGCTCGAACACCATCCGGAGGCGGTAGAGGAGCTGCCCAAGCACCTCAAGATCGTGTACTGGAACTACCATCTGCCGAGCTGGCCCCGGAAGTATGCGGTCGATAAGTTCCGCGCGCAGGGTTTCGACGTGGTGGCGGCTCCGGCAGTGCGCTATGGCGGGTATTCGGAGATGTCCATCTATTACCCCTTGGCGCTCGAAGGCATCGAAACGCTGATACGCCGCGCGTATCAGGATCGCTGCCCGGAAATCATGGTCACCAACTGGACCAAGGGTAGTCCTTACGAGAACTGTCACTACGGCTTCGCGTGGGCGGCCGAGGTGTGCTGGAACACGGATGCGCGGCGCGACGATTTCACGCGGCGCTACGCGAAGGCCGCCTTCGGCTGCGACGACTCCTCGCTCGTCGACGTCTACGACCTGTTGAGCAATAAGGTCCTGCCTTACGGCGAGCCGGTCCAGGCGCATCAACCCATCAACATCAACCGTTACGACAATACGGGTTTCCGTTTCGGCGAAAAGTGGCCGCACTACACCACGCCGGAGCATCGCCCCCAGGACGTGGCGACTTTGTTTGTGAGCTTTTTGCGGCAGTTCTACAAGAACCAGAAGTGCTGGGAGCCGGAGGTGCTCGAACAGCTTCACACGGCCTTCTCGAAGAGCGGCAAGGCCGAGGAAATCCTGGCGCGGCTCGGCCCGGGATGCACGAGAGGCCGCCGGCAGCTCGATCTGCTGGCCATGTGCGCGCATTCGATCACGGTGAAATGCCGCTTTGCGCTGGCGCTGCACGAAGGGCGCAGGCTGCTTCTGGCGCCCGTCGACAAAGCCGCTATCAACGAGTGGCTCGATGGCTGGTTGGCGCACAGCGAAGCCTGGCGCGAGGCCAAGCGCCGGCACCGTGCCGCGCTTGCGCCCACGGGCTTTGCTCCCTGCGTCGAGCTGCTCAACGATCTATGGTTCGACGCCGCCGAACACGACTTCTTCGTGGAAATGCGGGTGCGACTGCGAAAGAAGTTGAATGCGGCCTAAACCGGCCCTTCAAGCGAATTGGAAGCCGTGCAGCCGCACACGGTGCAACTGGAAGCGTACGCGCACCAGTTGACCACGCAGCCCGCTCACGTCGCTTGAGCCGCGCCAATACATCGGCGACCACAGTTGCTCGCCCGAGAGCCCATCGCATTCTTCCAGCGCGAACCCGGGCATCGGTTTGCCTTCACGGTCGGAGATCTCCACCTTCACGCGCGCGCCTTTCATCCCCGAGCAGTGAATCAGAAGGCGCGAGCCGGTGAAGGTGGCCGGCTGCGTCCAGAATTCGCCCTCGCTTTCCGCTTCGAGCGCCATGTAGCCGTCTTCGCGCAGCGTGGCGAGCCAGACGCCGCCCTGCGTGGCCTCCTGGGACGTCGGGTGGAAATACATGTTGTGCGTCCGGGAAGAATAGGTCACCGGGAACGCCCAGGTGGCTTTGCCGAGCGGCACCGTTCCGCGCCCGGCGTAGATGGCGCCTTCGCAGCCGGAGCCGGCATCGCCGTTAGGCAGGAAGGGTTCTTCCTGGACGAACTGCCAGCGCACTCCGTCATGGCTAGATGCGAGCCGAAGGTCCACTGTGTCGGCCGAGCGATGATAGATGGCCGGCGTCATCAGGTAGGCGCGGCTCGCGCCCGGCCAGCGTTGATAGGCGTTGGTGTAGATGTCGGCGTCAGGCGGGTCATGGGGGCCCAGCGAGAGCACCGGCGTGGGGGCGGGGAAGTTGCCGAACTCCGCCGATTCCGTGCGCATGACGATGCGGCGCCCGCCGTAGCCGGCGTTCGATTGCGGCTCCCAGCCCCGCACGTAGGCCACATATTTGCCGGTGCCGGCGTCGTACTCGGCTACCGACTGCGTGTCGCTGGTGTGCTTCAGTACCGGTTCGGCCAGGCGCGTCCAGCAGATTCCGTCGGGCGAAACGGCTCCGAAGAGGAACGCTTCGATTTGTTTGCCGTTGTGCTCCTGCAACGGGACCTTGTCGAGGTGCACCATTTTGTAACGTTCCGAAGGTTTGGCCGACGGATCGATGAAGATGCTGGCTCCGTGGCCGCGGCTGTAAATGAGATTGTTGCGCTTCGAGCCTTGATACTCCAGGATGCCGAGATCGGGCTTGACCCAGTCGAAGCCGTTGTCGGATTCCGCGTAGCAGATCCGGACCTCCTCGTCTTTGGTCAAGCCCGGAAGGTAGCTCTCGTACCAGAGCCGGTACTTGCCGCCGTCCTTGAGCAGCGTGCAGTAGCCGCCCATGGTGACGCCGTCGGTGGGGCAGTCGGGCCGGATCACCGGGGCGGGCGTGAGCCTGGGGCGGCCGGCGCGCAGGCGGACGCCGCGGGGCATGAAGACGGCTCCGTCGCGCGTGGCAAGCTGCTGGCGTTCTGAGAAGGCCAGCCCATAGCCGGCTTCCACGAACCACCAGTCGCAGAACACCATCTTGCCGGTGCCGAATTCGATAGGGCGAATGCGGATTCTGGCTGGCGCCGGCGCCGCGGCGATGCGGGAAGCTGCCAGCGCGGCGGCGCCTGCCCGGCTGAAGAACTGTCTGCGATTCACTCTGTGTCCTCCGATGACAGGCCACTATCTTATCCGATGCGCACGGTGGCACGTGCATTCCGTCGCAGTTGGTAACCTAGTAGTTTCGGAGTGCATATGGGCGGATTTGAGCTGATTCAACCGGCGGGGCCGCGCAGGCGGCGAATTGAAACTTCCGAATCGCGGGAACAGCGGCTGGCGCGCGTCGAGAGCACCATGCGCAACTCGGCCACGGCTCTGCTCGGCATGCGTCATGACGATGGCTACTGGTGCGGCGAACTGACGGCCGACGCGACGCTCGAAACGGATTACATCCTGCTGCAACTCTGGCTGTATCCACCGGAAGGCGACGGATGGAATCCTCCCTCGCGACCGCGCATCGACAAGGCTTGCCGGTCGATCCTGGAACGGCAACTTCCCGACGGCGGCTGGGAGACCTTCGCCGGGGGAGGCGCGGAAGTAAACATCACCGCGCGCGCATACACGATGCTGAAGGTCTGCGGCCACTCGCCGGAAGCCGATTACATGCGACGCGCCCGGGAGCGCGTGCTGGCCTTAGGCGGCCTGCAGGCGGCCAATAGCTACACGAAGATCAATTTCAGCCTAGTGGGGCTTTTTCCCCGCAAGTACACGCCCACCGTTCCTCCGGAGATCGTGCTGGTTCCGCTGGACATCCTTTATGAGATGTCGTCCTGGAGCCGAACAATCATCGTGCCCTTGGCCATCGTGCAGGCCATCGGGCCGCACCGCCTGGCTCCGAACGGGATCACGGTGGAGGAGCTCTACGATCCGCACAAGAAGCTGACCCTGGTGAATCGCAAGGGGATGGCGATCCTGTTCCGCCAACTGGACCGCGCGCTGAAGCTGTGGGAGCGCCGCGGCTTGAAGAACGTACGTAGCGCTGCCATACGCGAAGCCGAACATTGGATACTGGACCGCACACGCTATACCGAAGGGCTCGGCGCTATCTATCCGGGGATGATGTACACGATCATGGCGATGCGTTCGCTCGGGTATCCGGACGATCATCCCGATCTGATGGACGTCATTCGCCAGTTCGAAGATCTCATCCTCGAGACGGAAGACCGCTTCCAATTCCAGCCTTGCGTTTCGCCGGTGTGGGATACGGCCATCGCGGCGTATGCGCTCGGAGAAGCGGGCCTGGCCGATCCGGCGGAACTCACGCGCACGGCCGATTGGCTGCTGACGAAGGAGGTGCGGCACCGCGGCGATTGGAGCGTGAAGCGGCCGGACCTGGAGCCGGGTGGCTGGGCCTTCGAGTTCGCCAACGAGTACTATCCGGACATCGACGACACGGCCATGGTGCTGCTGGCGCTGCTGCACGCCAAGGCAAGCGATCCGGTGCGCCAGCAGCGCGTCGAAAAACGGGCCATCAACTGGCTGTTGGGCATGCAGTCGAGCGATGGCGGATGGGCCGCTTTCGACGTCGACTGCAACTGGGACATCCTGAACAGCGTGCCGTTCGCCGATCACAACGCGATGCTCGATCCATCCTGCCCGGACATCACGGGCCGCGTGCTTGAATCGCTGTCGCGGCGTGGAGTCGAGGCTACGCATCCGGCGATCAAGCGGGGCGTCGAGTGGCTGCTTAATCATCAGGAAGACGACGGAAGCTGGTACGGGCGCTGGGGTGTGAACTACATCTACGGAACGTTCCTGGCCCTGCGCGGACTAAAGCATGCGCACGCCTCTTCGGCGCGCCCGGCGATGCAGAAAGCTTCCGAATGGTTGCGCAGCGTGCAGAACGCAGACGGAGGTTGGGGCGAAAGTGCAGCCGGGTACCGCGTCAACCGCTTTGTGGCCGCTCCCAGCACACCCTCGCAGACCGCCTGGGCCCTGCTCGGGTTGCTCGCGGCGGGCGACGCCTCGTCCAGCGCAGTGCGCCGCGGCATCGAGTACCTGGTTACGACCCAGAAGGGCGATGGCACCTGGGACGAGACGCTTTTTACGGGCACCGGCTTCCCGAATGTCTTCTATCTGCAATATCACCTATACCGGAATTACTTCCCGCTGATGGCGCTCAACGCCTGCCGCGCGGCCCTCGCCGGCCAACAGAGGGCCTGATTCGGCGCTAAGCTGAGCTTCTGGTATGCAGGCATCCGAGGCGCCCACGTTCGAGGTGACGGTTTGCCGGCTCCACTTCACCAGCCGGGGACCGCTCCATTTTGCACGGGGCATGCCGGCTAACGTGATTCGCGGTTTTCTGGGGGCGTCGCTGTTCGCGACGCCCGCCTATGCGCGGCTATTCGCTCCCCGCAACGAATCCGGCCCCAGCGGCTTCAGGGACGCGCCGCGGCCGTTTGTGCTGCGCGCCGCGCACCTGGATGGCGTGACTGTCAGCCGGGGAGAGCCGTTCTATGTCGACGTGCACCTGTTTCTTCCGGGGAGTGAAGCCGCCGATGAGGTGAAGAACGCATTCACGCGTTGGGCCAGGGCGGAACTACGCGATGCCGCCGTTGAGCAGGTCTCAATTCCCCTGATCTCGCCCCCCGCGTCTATTACCAAGTTGCGTGTCCGCTTCCTCACGCCGACCGAGCTCAAGAGCGGCGCGCAGATCGCCGCGCGCCCCGAGTTTTCCGTGTTGTTCGCGCGCGCCCGGGACCGCGTCAGCACATTACGCGCCGCTTATGGAAACGGCCCCCTCGATATCGACTTTGCGGGGATGGCGGAACGGGCGGCACGGGTCCGGATGACCGCATGCGATATGCGGCATACTTGTGTCGAGAGACTGTCCAAGGGAACCGGACAGCGGCACCCGGTGGGGGGATTCACTGGAACTGCCACTTACGAGGGCGAGATGGCTGAGTTTCTGCCCATACTGCGAGCCGCCGAGTGGACCGGCGTCGGCCGGCAGACCGTATGGGGCAACGGCGCCATTATGCTCGAGGGATAGACTCCCCGCGCAGCTCCGGAACCTGCCCCAGTGCGCGTCGCGCGATCAACAAAGATGCGAAAGCTCGGTGTCCAGATGTGCCAGTGCCGCGCGCAAGACCTTCTCATAGCGAGGATTTTGAGCGTGTTCCAAGTCGTGCAAGACGCGCGTCTTGGAGAGTTCGAGGTTTTCGCGCTGGCGAATCCTGGCGAGTTGCTCTGGACTCGGGCCTTTCTTCTTTGACGGGGTTCGATGTTCTGATTCGGAGGTTTCTATCTGGGATGCCACGGACTTACTTTCCCAACCACGTGCCAAACCACATTATACCGCGCGCGGAACCGCAGTGCGGAATACGTCCGCACTCATCCCTGGAAACGCTTGAAAATCAGGCATCCGTTGGTGCCGCCGAAGCCGAACGAGTTCGACAACGCGTATTCGATGTGCATCGGCCGCGCCTTGTTGGGCACGTAATCGAGATCGCACTTCGGATCCGGCACTTCGTAATTGATGGTGGGAGGCGCGATCTGATCCCGGATGGCCAGCACGCTGAAGCCTGCCTCGATGCCGCCGGCGCCGCCCAGCAGGTGGCCTGTCATGGACTTGGTGGAACTGATCGCCACTTTGTATGCGTGTTCGCCGAAAGCGCGCTTGATGGCGAGCGTTTCGATACGGTCGCCCACGTCCGTGGACGTGCCGTGCGCGTTGATGTAATCCACCTGTTCGGGCTGGATCCCGGCGTCGTGCATGGCCGCGCGCATCACCCGGTAGGCGCCGTCGGCGTCTTCCGAAGGCGCGGTGATGTGGAAGGCGTCCCCGCTCATGCCATAGCCGACTATTTCAGCCAGAATCCTGGCGCCGCGGGCGCGCGCGAACTCCAGGTCCTCAAGGATCAATATGCCTGAGCCCTCGCCCACCACGAAGCCGTCGCGCCCCTTGTCCCATGGACGGGAGGCCCGCTCCGGCTCGTCATTGCGCGTCGAGAGGGCGCGCATGGCCGAGAACCCGGCGATGCCCATGGGGCAGATGCACGCCTCGGCTCCACCGCAGATCATGACGTCGGCGTCGCCGCGCTGGATAATCTTGAATGAATCGCCGATCGAGTGGCTGCTGGTGGTGCAGGCTGTGGCAGTAGCCGAATTCGGACCCTTTGCTCCGGTTCTGATTGAAACATAACCGGAAGCCAGGTTGATGATGGTCGCCGGGATGAAGAACGGGCTCACGCGCTCCGGTCCGCGCTCCAGCAGCACCTTGTGCTCGCGCTCGATCACCTCGAAACCGCCGATACCGCTTCCGATGTAAACACCCGCGCGGTCGGCGCATTCCGGCGTGATCTTCAACCCCGAATCGCTCAGGGCGAAGTCGGAAGCCGCCACGGCGAACTGGATGAAACGGCCCAGCCGGCGGACTTCCTTCTTCTCCATGAACTTCGTTGGATCGAAGTCGTGAACCTCGCCGGCGATCTTGCACGGAAACCCCGTAGTGTCGAAGGCTGTAATGCGACAGATCCCCGAGCGGGCGGCAAGGACCGCCTGCCAGGTTGCTTCGGTGCCCGTGGCAAGCGAAGACACGATACCGACACCAGTAACGACGACTCTACGCGGCAAGGTTGACACTCCTGGTATGCGCCGAAGCCGGCAGGCTCCGCCTACTTCTTGGCCTGCTTGGCTTCAATATAATCGACTGCGTCCTTCACCGTGGTGATCTTCTCGGCATCCTCGTCCGGGATGTCCAACTCGAAGGCCTCTTCGAAGGCCATGACCAATTCCACGATGTCGAGGGAGTCCGCGCCCAGGTCGTCCACGAACGAAGCCGTGCTGTCCACCTGGGCTTCGTCTACTCCCAACTGCTCAACAATGATCTGTTTTACTTTCTGCTCAACAGACATGAATTCCTCCACTCAAATTCACAAACTCACTGATTCTAGCGACGATCGTGGCTGGCCGCAACTAGGGTGCCACGCCCAACTAAACCTATGGTGTACCACAGGTGCAGGGGGGCATGGCAATCTCTCAGCCGAATAATCTCTCCCCAGAGTAGAATAATCATGACTTTGGCGTCCAGTCCGAAGCCGGAAAGCGGGTAGTGGCATGGCGGCATCCCTTGATAGACGCGAATTCCTGACGACGGCGTACGGTGCGGCGGCAGCCTTTGCCGCGCCGTCGCAACCACCCAACGTAGTGATGATTTACGCCGACGATTTGGGCTATGGCGACCTGGCCTGCTACGGGTCCCGGCTAAGCACGCCGAACCTGGATCGCATGGCCTCCGAAGGGGTGCGCTTCACGCAATTTTACTCGGCCAACCCGGTCTGTTCCCCCTCGCGAGCCGCATTGATGACGGGCCGCTATCCCACGCGCGCCGGTGTGCCACGGGTTCTGTTTCCCCGCGACACCGTCGGGCTGCCCGATTCCGAGACCACCATCGCGCAGGTTTTGAACCCTCGCGGCTACCGGACCATGTGCGTGGGCAAGTGGCACCTGGGGCACCTGCCGCGCTTCCTGCCCACCAACCGCGGCTTCGACGAGTACTTCGGCATACCTTACAGCAACGACATGAGGCCCCGGCCCTTGCTCCACAACACCGAAGTGGTCGAAGCGGAAGCCACGCTCGAAACCCTGACCCCGCGCTACACCGAACAGGCCGTGCGCTTCATCGAGCGGTCCAAGGGCTCGCCGTTTTTCCTTTATATGCCGCACACCTACCCGCACATCCCGCTGGCGGCCTCGCCGCGGTTCCGCGGCAAGTCTCCTTCAGGCATTTACGGTGACGTGATCGCGGAACTGGATTGGAGCGTAGGCGAGGTATTGGCCGCCCTGAAAAAGAATGGCCTGGACAACAACACCCTGGTTATGTTCTCTTCTGACAACGGGCCGTGGTTCCTGGGTAGTCCGGGACGTTTGCGCGGGCGCAAGGGCTCGACCTATGAAGGCGGCGTCCGCGAGCCGTTCATCGCGCGTTTTCC
>JAJFUV010000330.1 GCA_021372245.1 Terriglobales bacterium | reverse complement strand
CGCAGAATCAGCCGCTCTTTCGCCGCGCGCTCCGTCTCACTGATAACGCCATCGAGGGCGGCCAGGTTCCGGCGCTCTTCGGCGCGCGCGTCTTCCTGCGCCTGCGCCGCCCCGTTGATTGGTTGTGTCTGCGTTGCCACTTTTCCTCCTGATTCATGCGCATTTGCGCGCTTCGCATTCACTCATCTGTTTCCTTCTCCGGATTTTGACGTGCTTGAGCACAGTAAAATCCGGAGTGCTAGACCTCCCCGATGACGTGAACCATGCGACACCGTACCTGTTGCACGTTATACGGGAATACGCACATATCCTCCAGGGCGACCCGGCAGCGAAGGAGTTTCCCGCCCTCGTTCCACTGTTCGCTCTGATCTCTGTTGGCGCACAGATGCAGGCCATTTCCGCATACGATGCGCTCATTTTGAATCCAGTCTTCTGCCACCACCGTGGCCCCCGGAGAGTAGGTTAGGCGCCGAGAAAAGTAGTCGTGATATTCGTCATCGACACGCTTGTACAGTTCACAGAAGCCGTCCTCCGAGACGGGCAATCCATAGAAGCGGCAAAACAGGCGAGAAGAATTGGTTGGGAGTACACCTTCACAGATCCCGTCATGGTGCATCCGGGAGCCGCATCGAATCGTCTCCCACACCAGCGGGGATGTGCCTTGGACTCGCACTGTCGGCGGTTCCTTACCCACGAAGGACGTGAAGACCCTGCTCCCTCCTTCTACGCAAATCGTTGCCCTGCAACCTATTACGACGACTTCAAGTCGTGAGTTGATGATTGACAGTTCGGTGTCTTGGGTGACCGGGATCAAAGCGTTCCGGCCTTGGATAACTACACGTTCTACATCTTGCATCTGGTACTCCTCTGGTACTCGCTTGTCGCCCTGAACTTCGAACCGGTTTGTCATTTCTCGGACCCCACGGCAACCGACACCAGACGGCGGGCGTATTTGCAGGTCGGGTGAAAACCGCACCACCTGGGGGAACAGTACCAATCGTCAAGGCTTGCCGGCATGAACAAGCCCGCCTCGATCATGCGGCTGGCCTGGTAAACCCGCTCCAGCATGTGCGGAAAGTCCGCGTCCGTGCGCCTGGACTCGATCTGCACCAGCTTCGGGACCTTCGTGTGCACCAGGAAGTCGAGCCCCGCCTTCTCCGGCACGGCGCCGTCGTGCTGCCGCACGGCGAGGCAGTAAGTCGTGAGTTGCAGCGATGTGTCGGCGACGTCCGCGGCCGGACTCTTTTTCGAGGTCTTCGTATCGCGAATCGACCGCAACCCTTCCTGCACGTCGATCGTGCCCGCCAGTTGCACCGGCAACCCCTCGATATCGAGCACCCAGGGACGCTCTACGTGCGTGGGTTGCAGCCCCGGCGCCGCCTCTTCGTGGTGCAGTTCGGCAAGCGACACGGCCGTGTCCACCGCCACCGCCTCGGCCTTCTTCTCCCCGAGCGCGGCGTAGTCCTCTTCGAGAACCACGCCTTTCTGCCACTCGGCGGCCAGGGCATCACGAGCGATGTCCTGTACCTGTTCGGACGGGAGAAGCTTGCCGGCCGTGATCTTTTCCGTCAGGTCCGCCGCGACGGCCTTGTGCACCGCGGTGCCCATCACAAGCGACACGCCCGGCGGCACCTTTTCGCCGTTAATGTAGCGGCGTTCGAACTGAATGCCGCACTTGGAGAGCATATTGAGACCGGAAACGTGTAATTGGAACTTCGGCATGACTTAGCGGCCCTCCAGCCGCTTGCGAATCTCCAGGGCGGCGTCAGCCATCTTGCTTTCGGCGCTGTCCGGGCTGTACATCGTGCGCCGCATAGCAACGCACGCTTCTCTGAGGGCCGCAACCTGCGCCTCCATCCCCGCGAAGTGCCGGGCGATGATGGCGGCTACATCCGGCGCCGGGTACGAGCTATCGCACCGAATGCGCACGATGGCCGCATTGATCTCTTCCGCCGCCTGCTTCGCAAACTCGTCTACCACAGCCACCCCTCCTTCGCCACCGCCGCAAACACGGCCAGCAACGCGGCACTGGAGACGATCAGTACGTCGCGCCAGGTGATCACTCCTCACCTCCAAAAATCCGCCGTACCCGCTTCGACTTCGCGCAGGCGACCGCAACACTGATGCAGAGGC
The DNA here is from genome assembly GCA_021372245.1 of Terriglobales bacterium. Lineage (GTDB taxonomy): Bacteria > Acidobacteriota > Terriglobia > Bryobacterales > Bryobacteraceae > JAJFUV01. Next base: position 946 of record JAJFUV010000330.1, on the reverse strand, counting down.
AGCCAGCGAAGATCAGGGCGGCGGGGTAGAGCAGCTCAAGCATGGAACGCCACCTCTCGCAGCGCGGCCGCGCTCTCCGCGACGTCCACATCATCAATGCTCGGCGTGGGCTCCGGCCGCGCCTCGGCGCACTCCCTGCAGCGGATGGGCAAGCCGTAGCGCACCAGGGCGACCAGCCTCGCGGCGGGGATCGGGGAGCCGCAGGAGCAATGAAGGGCTTTCATTGGCGCGCCTCCTCCGGCTCCCAGCCCAGAATCACGTACCCCTTCCGCCGCGCGACGAACTTCATGTCGTCCACGATGTCCTCGATGTCGCCCGTTTCGCGCTCCACTCCGAGCGTCGGGTGCACGGTGTAGTAGGCGATCTCCTCGCGCATGTCAGTTCACCTGGGCCCTTTCCCTGGCATCCACAGCCGCCGATGCTGCCGCGTAGCGCGCCTGGGCATCGAGCCCGAATAGCTCCGGGTCGCTCATCACCAACTCCAGCAGCCGCACGATCTGCTCCCGCGTGAAGTTCTCGCGTCCCGACGCCTGGAACAGTTCGCGAACGTAACCCAGCGCCGCCAGCCCGCCAGCCTGCATCTCTGCGGTCAGCATCTACGCCGCCTCCGCCCGCTTGTGCAGCAGGGTCAGTATCTGCGCCATGTCGGCAGGGCACAGCGGCAGGTTCGCGATGCACGCAATAGCCCCCAGCTTCGCGGCGTATCCGTACCGATCCTTGATGTCCTCCGCGAGCACCGCCCGGACGACCGCGAAGTTCGCGCGGTACACCCCGGCCTGGCGCTCCAGCCGCTCCGCCAGGAACCGGTACTCCGCCACGGCCCCCTCGGGGTCCTCCTTCGCCAGCCGCGCCAGGTACGCCTTCCGGCACTCCGGGTGCATCAAGCCGGCGAGCATCCTTTCCGCGCAAGCCTCATGCAGACGCTCGCCGCACTCCTCGCACGGCG
>JAJFUV010000129.1 GCA_021372245.1 Terriglobales bacterium | reverse complement strand
AAACACCAGCCAGCGGCCATTGGGCGAGAAGCTATGCCAGGAGTTCATTAACGGCGTGTTGCAGCTCATGCGTCGCGACAGGCCTCCACCGGCCGGAACGATGTAAAGCTGGCTGTCGGGGCGCATCAACAGTCCGTTGCGGCACTGGGTGAAGACGATCCACCGGCCGTCCGGCGAGACCTTGGGGAAGGTGTTACTCATGCCGTTCTGCGATGCGCCGGCAATCGGTTCTGCCTTGCCGCCCCGGCCTTCATTGAATGGAATCCGGTACAGGTCGAATTGGATCTGGGTCTCGTTTGGATCGTTTGCAAAAGCCGCTGGCTTTGCTCCCTCGGAGTAAGGATCCTGGGCGGGCGCCCGTTCGAACACCAGGTACTTGCCATCGGGGCTCCAAACCGCGCCCGCCTGCACAAGCCGGGGATCGTCGGCGCCGGGAAGCGGCTGCAGCCGGCCTGCGGCGCGGTTGTACCAGGCGAGGATACCGCGCGTGGGATAGAACACCTGGAGGAAACGGTAGTTCTTGAAATTCGCGACGTAGTAATTGCTTTGATTCCCACGCGACTTGGGCGAAGCTCGGCCTGGGTCCTTTTCACCGGATTCGTCCATGGTGGTCGCAACGTATCGCCCGTCAGGAGAAACCTGCGACATGAAACCGACTCGCAGAAGCCCGCTCTGCTTGCGCCGGAAGGAACTCCAGTTGATGACATCCTCATTGCGGATCTCAGTCCGAGGCGCAAGATTCGCGATGGCGTACATTCCCTTGTCGCTCCGCGGGCCATCGAGGTCCATCGCCAGGGTCTTGCCGTCCAGCGAAAACGAATGGCAATTGGCGCAGGTATGAAGCCCCTCCATCAGCAACTTGCTCTTACGTTCGCCGATATAGCGCAGCCGCCAGGCGACGAGCGGCAGGGCGCTAGCGGCCAGGGGTTTTATCACGCCTTTTTCAAGGTCCGAGGGCATGAGCGGTACGTCTCGATAGAAGATCGGCGCGCCCACAGGATCCTTCGATGTAAGGATGCTGACAGTTCCTCGCGACACTTCATCCTTGCTCTTTGTATCCCGGAAGCCGGCTATGGTGATTGTTGCTGTCCGCTCCTGTGAAAGCCGCTTGATGGTTTCCCAGGTAGCAGTACCCGGCATCCAGGTATGAGCAGCCAACTGTTCGGGTGTCAGCCGTGGAAGTTCGTTGGTCTTTGCGATACAGCGCGGGTCGATCTCACCGATTTGCAGCCGTTCGCCCCGGGACATGACCTCAATGGGGGCGGTCGCGCCGGCGACGCGAATGCTGATCTTCCACACGGTGGCACCGGGCGCCGTGTCGCGCCAGAGGAACGTGGGAGGAGTGATCTCGGGAGGGAAGATGGATCCTTCGGCCGGATAATCGATCATGATGAGCGGAACCGCCGTGCTTCGCCCCTCTGGAGCGGTTAGTGCCGCCAGCAGCACGAACGCGATTGTGAGGGTGCCCGCACGATGCCTGTTCACAATCCTCCAAATTCAATCTACCGGCAGGCCGCGCCCTGCATCTCGATATTGTAACCGGAGGACTGCTGCGGGAGTCCACGAGATTCAGGAAACTAACGCTCGCACGCGTACCGCCGGCAGGCCCGGTTACTCGTGGTCGTAAGTTGAGAGAATCGAAGCATGCGCGCATGGCTGATGGATTCCTATGACGGCGTGGAAAAGCTCCGGCTCGGCGAGACGGACGAACCGGCGCCCGGGCCTGGGGAAGTGTTGCTCAAAGTTCTGTGGGCCGCGCTCAATCCGGCCGATGCATTCCTGGCCCAGGCGCAGTATCCGGCCAAGCCGCCGCTGCCTCACATTCTCGGCCGCGACGCCGTAGGCGAAGTTCTCGCCGTGGGCGAGGGCGTGACGAACGTGCGTCCGGGCGACGTCGCCGGCATCCTTCGCTGCGAAGTGGGCGTCACCGTCCGCGGCACGCTGGCCGAAAGAGTGGTGGCTCCGGCGGACGCGCTTGCGCCGATTCCTTCGGGCTGGACACCGGAAGAGATGGCTGGCGCACCACTGGTGTTTCTGACCGCATGGCAGGCGCTCACGCAGTGGAGCACACCGGAAGCTCCGCCGCCCGCCGGGGAAGTGCTGCTGGTCACGGGAGCGTCAGGCGGCGTGGGCGTGGCGTCAGTGCTACTGGGCAAGTCGATGGGCCTGACCGTAGTTGCGCTTTCGCGAAGCGCGTCAAAACGCGAAAGGCTCCGGCAGCTCGGCGCCGATTGTGTCTTCGATCCGGCCAGCCCGGACCTGCGCAGGGCAATCCTCAGATCGCTCGATCCGCGCAAGGTCGACCTGGTAGTCGACAACGTCGCCGGTCCGCTCTTTAGTCAGGCTATTTCCGTGTTGGGCTATGGCGGGCGGATCAGCACGGTGGGCCGCAGCGGGGGTGTCGTCCGCGAGTTCAATACTGCGACGCTGTTTTTCCGGCGCATCCGGATCGGAGGTGTCGCGGCGGGCGATTACTCACATGCAACCGCGCAGACGCTGTGGAAGGAAATCGTGGCCCGTCTGGCTGCCGCCGGGCGCCGGCCAGTGATCGACCGTGTGTTCCTGTTCGAAGAAGTGCCCGCCGCATTCGCACGCCTCGCCGGAGGCCCCATGGGGAAGGTGCTGGTGCGAGTGGCAGAGTAAGACGGCGGCCGTGCAACTGGCGGATCTACCGGATATCCGGTAAGGTCATAGGTGGAGGATGCCGGGGTGGATACAACTAATTTCCTGTACATGTTCTATGGCTTCACGGTGGCGTGGCTGATCTTGTTCGCTTACGTGGTGGTGCTGGCCAGGCGCGAGGACAAGCTCAAGAAGGAAATCGAAGGCCTGAAGCGCATGATCGAGGAAAGGGAGCGCAAGTAGATGCGGCGGCGCGACCTGCTGCAACTGGCAGTGTGCGGCTCCGTGGGTCAGGCAGTCTTGCGTGGCATGCCGTCCCCCAAGATTCGCGATGTGCGCGTCATCGCCACTGCACCCGCCGGCTTGCGGCTGGCAGTCGTGAAGATCCTCACGGACCAGGACGGTCTGTACGGTTACGGCTGCGCCACGTTCACTCAACGCGCCGATCTGGTGGTGGCCGCGGTCGAGCGTTATCTCAAGCCGTTTCTCGAAGGCAAGCCTGCCGACCGCATCGACGACATCTGGCAGGCCTGCTACAACTCCTCTTACTGGCGCAACGGTCCCGTGCTCAACAATGCGTTGAGCGGCGTGGACATGGCGTTGTGGGACATCAAAGGACGGCAGGCGGGGTTGCCCGTGTATCAACTCCTGGGCGGCAAGTGCCGGGAAGCGGTGGATTGCTACGGGCACGCTGGCGGCTCGGAGATTCCCGAGGTCATCGACAGCGCGCGCCGCTTCATGGAACGGGGCTTCCGGCACGTGCGCGTGCAGATTGGAGTCCCCGGCATGTCAGGTTACGGAGCGGGCGGCGCCGGCGCGCGGCCTGAGGCACTGCACCAGTCGCCAGTGTACGAGCCGGCGGTTTACCTGCGACGCGCCCTCAAAATGATCGAAGCGTGCCGCAAACAACTGGGCGAGGAAGTGGAACTGCTGCACGACGTGCACGAGCGCGTGTCGCCATCGCAGGCCATCCAGTTCGCGAAGGACGTCGAACCGTTCCGCTTGTTCTTTCTCGAAGACCCACTCTCGCCCGAAGACATCGCCTACTTCCGCCAGATGCGCCAGCAGACCTCCACGCCTATCGCCATGGGCGAATTGTTCAACAGCCCGCACGAGTGGACACCGCTCATCGCCGAGCGGCTCATCGACTATATACGCATGCACATTTCGCAGATGGGTGGGGTCACTCCAGCGCGCAAGGTGGCGGCCTTCGCCGAACTGTTCGGTGTCCGCACGGCGTGGCACGGTCCGGGCGATGTCTCGCCCATCGGGCACGCGGCCAACGTGGCACTCGATCTGGCCTGCCATAACTTCGGGGTGCAGGAGTACTCACCGTTCAGCGAGCGCGTGCGCGAGGTTTTCTCAGGATGCCCGGAGATGCGCAACGGCTATCTGTACGCCAACGAGAAGCCCGGTTGGGGAATCGAAGTGGACGAGAAAGCCGCGGCGAAGTACCCCTTCGGCAGTTTCGAGCAAGGCGAACACAAGCGCCTGAACGGAGGCTGGGGTGAAGTGCGCCGCCGCGACGGCACCATCATTAAGCAATAGAGGGCAAGCGATCCAATCGCGATTGTTCGTTCATGCGTTGCCGCAATCGTGCGGCAACTCCCGTCTCAGCCAGGGCCAGATCCTTGGTCTCGTAAGAGTCTTGTTCTAAGTTGTAAAGTTCCAGCGTCTCGCCACCCTTACCGCGCGTCGCGATGAGCTTCCACGGTCCTTGCCGCACGGCCCGCTGGGAAGGAGTGCGCCAGTAAAGGACGCGATCATCGGATTGCGCGGCGCCGGCGCGCGGAGGCCAGAAATTCCGGCCCTCCCAATTCGTGCGGCCCGACGGCTTGTACCCTCCCAGATGGCACAGTGTCGGCATCCAATCCACCACGTGCGCTGCAGCATCGTACTTGCCGGGGTGGAGAACGCCGGGCCAGTTTACAAAGGCCGGTACGCGGATGCCGCCCTCGTAGACTTCACCTTTCCATCCGCGCCAAGGCGTGTTGCGGCCCAATGTGGTGTTGGGGAGAAGGCCATCGCCCGGATACTCGGGCGGGTTCTTCCAGTCCCGCTGCGCCCCGTTGTCAGAAGTGAAAACAACCAGCGTGCGGCTCCGCTGGCCTGTGCGCTCGAGAGCGGCGATCAACCCTCCCACGGCGTCGTCCATATGCGTGACCGCGGCGGCGTACCGTGAGCGCGAAGGATCGGCGATCTCGCCCTCGTAACGCGCCAGCCACTCCCTGGGTTCCTGGATGGGAATATGCGGCGCGGTGAAGGCCGTGTAGATGAAGAAAGGCGATTTGCGCGGCGCTTCAATGTATCGCACGGCCTCGCGCGCAATCAGGTCGGTCGAGTGGCCTTCCTCCTCGATGAACTGGCCGTCGCGATGCCAGGTCTGGGTAAACGGCCCGTGCTTGTAACGGTGCAGATACTGGTTGATCCCCCCCGCCAGGCACCCATAGGAACGATTGAAGCCGTAGTTGCGCGGCCCCCATTCCAGACGCGAGCCCAGGTGCCACTTGCCGGAGATGCAGGTGTCGTAGCCGGCTTCCCGCAGCGCTGCGGGAAGCGTCAGCGTACCGGGCTCGAAAACGCGGTTGTTCGTCGGAGCAGTGACGCCGTAACGTCCGGGGAAGCGCCCGCTCATAATGGCCGTACGCGTGGGACTACACGTTGGCGTCGCATAGTGCTGTCTGAACTCGACACCTCCACGCGCCAGACGGTCCAGATTGGGCGTCTCGATCTCCGCACCGTGGAAGCCGACGTCGGCCCAGCCGAGGTCGTCGACGATGACAAAGAGGATGTTGGGTGGAACGCCGGCGCGGGCAAAAGCGCTCGCGCCGGCAAAAGACAGGAATTGGCGTCTGCTAACCACGCAACCGTTCGAGAAGGCCGATGGCCATCTTGACGTCTTCGCGTTTCTGGTTCTGGTCTTCGATTTCGCGCTCGATGGTCAACGGGCCTCGATAACCGACTTCCTTCAGTTTGGCGATGAAACGGTCGATGCCGACGGCGCCTTTCCCGAGCGCCATCTCGGTGCCCAGGGCGCCAGGCTTGTCCTTCGGCGGCCAGTTGCCGTCCTTGCAATGGACGGTGATCACGTATTTCGACAGCAGCCCCATCGCTTCGATGGGATCGCCCGAACCGTACAGGATCAGGTTCGCCGGATCGAAGTTGATGCGCAGGTTGGGCCGGGCGACATCCTCGAAGAACTTAAGCAGGATCGGCGCCGGTTCCTGTCCGGTCTCGAGCGCGAAAGTCTGACCGTTCTTCGCGGCGTAATCGGCCACGCGGCGCACCATCTCGCGCACCGCGATGTAGTTCGGATCGGTCTTATCCTCGGGAACGAAACCGACGTGCAGAGCGATGCTCTTGACTCCGATGGCGGCGGCAAAGTCGCTGATCTCGTACGTGCGCTTCTCACGTTCGGCGCGCGTCGCCGGCGGAATCCACCCCACCGTGCGCTGGATGGTCGGGATGTCCGCATAGTCCTCTCCGGCGTAGCCGGCGAACACGGTGACGATGGTGAACTTCTCGGCGTCGAGCGCGCGCTTCCACGCCGCCGCGTCCATCTTATAGTCACCCGGGATGCCCAACTGGCCGCAGCGCAGTCCGTACGCCTTCACACCTTGAATGGTGGCCACCGGATCCGGGCCGGCCCAGAACATCAGTCCGATTTCCATGACGCTCAGAAGTGACATGAGACTTTCTCTCCTTTCTGCTTGCGCGCTTCCACCATCAGCCTGGTCAACTTCACGGCCAATGACGATTCGGCCGGCGGGCAAATCTCCGGCTGCCGGTTCACTTTGACGCAATCCAGGAAGTACTCAATCTCCGCCTGGTAGCCCGACTTCTGCGCCACCGGCAGCGTTTGGGCCTCGCCGTTTGCCTTGTACAGCGTGGCCGGCCGGCCGGCCGTACTGAATTCGATGGTGCCGCCGTCGGCCACTACTGTGTACTCCGCCGAAAACGGGTACGCCTTGGGATGGTGCCACCCCCCGGTGACGGTCACGGTTCCGATCTCGGGGTAATAGAATTCCGAGGTGAGGATGTCGATGCCGTGGGGCATGTCCTCGTATCCCCAACTTGCGAGCGCCTCGGGCGCTCCGAACAAGTGCAGGCAGATGTCCACGTCGTGGATGAGCAGGTCAAAGATGCCGCCGCCGCTCACTTTCGGATCGGCGATCCAGGCGCCCCACATCGGCGCGGCGCAGCGGCGCCGGAACATGCCCGCCCGCACCTGGCCCACGCTGCCGCCCTTGACCAGGTCATGCATCACGACGTATTCCGGCCAGAAACGCAGCACCTGCGCCGTCATCAGGATTCTGCCCTGTTTGGCGGCCTCTTCGATCATCTGGTCGGCGACCGTGCCGTCGATAGCCATGGGCTTCTCGACGAGTACGTGCTTGCCATGGCGTAATGCCTCGATGGCTACCGGCGCGTGGAGGCTGGTGGGAAGACAGATGTCCACGGCCTCGACTTCCGGGTCACGCGCGGCCTCCATGGCGTCGGCGTAGCGGCGCAGGTTCGAAAAGTCGAGCTTCTCGCCGGGTCCGCCGATATTGCCCTGAACGCCACTGAGGTCGCCGCTCAATTGCTTCGGGTCCGCCGAGCTGACGGCCACCAACTCCGCGCCCGGGATGTTGCTGAGGGCTTTCAAATGGGTGCTGCCCATGAAACCCAAACCGATCATGGCGATTTTCATAAGTTAGTATTGTCCTGAATGTTCAGATCCGCTTGATGCGAATCTGTTTATACTCAATCCACCAACCCGGCCGATGCGCCTGCAGCATGATAGGGCCGGGCTCGACGTTGTCGAGATCGTGGTACTCCATCACGTTCTCGCCGTTGATGCGGACCAGGCAGAAACGGTCCTTCACCACCAACTGGAACAGAAACCACTTCTCGGGTTCGATCCTTGGGTAGATCGCCCTCTTGTAGTGATACAGCGAACCTGTCGGGTAAACGGCGCCTTCGACGTCATGCACCTGGATCTCGTAGTGCGTGCCGCGGGTTCCCAACTCAGGCTGCTGATGGCGGAACAGGATGCCGCCGTTGGCGTGCTTGGCGCTACGCAGGTATAAGTGCAGCTCGAAATCGCGGTACTTCTCGATAGTTCCGAGATGCCCCGCCCCGTCGCCGCGGATAACGCCGCCCAGGGCCTCGAACTTGGGCTTGCCGTCCGTGATGCGCCACTTGGCGAAGTCTTCCGGCTTCTCGTAGAGGATCTCCCACTTCTCTTTCGAGGGAAGCTCTTTAATCCGCAGGTTGCGGAAACGGATCGGGTAGGACAGCGATTCGATCCCCAGATAGCCGCTGCGCAAACGGTACCGCAATTCCGGATTGGATTCGAGGTTCAGATCCTGCACCAGCGCGTCGTTGATCCACACCTTGAGCGACGGCCAGTCCATCACGATCCGCATGGTGTTCCACTCGCCCTGGTTGCGCACATTCACCTTGAGCGGCGGAACCA
>JAJFUV010000318.1 GCA_021372245.1 Terriglobales bacterium | reverse complement strand
CTTGGCAAACTCCGCCGCATCTACGAAGGTCACGTTGACGATCGGCATGTCCGGCTGGTCCGCCTTGAAACCTGTCGGCAGGGGCCTCGACTTCGCCTGGCAGAACCGGGCGTAGGCGGCGTTGGAGACTTCCGTCCGGTCGATGTAAAACGCGCCCAGGGTTTCGCTACGCTTCTCCTGCCCGGCCAGGAACGCTCCGGCCGGCACCAATAGCATGTCGCCGCTCTCCATAGTGAGCGCCGGCGCGAGTTCCTTCTTCACTTCCGCCTGGGTCTGCTGTTGCTGCTGCGGCGCCTTGGCCGGGCGCAAAGCGAAAAAGAGAACCGCCAGCACAACGACCACGGCTACCGCCGCGCCCGCCGCGATCAACAAGCCCTTCGACCTCGGCGCTGGCACCGGCTGAGGAGTGGGTGGAAGTTCCGGAGTCGGCGCAGGTTCGGGAGCCTTTCGCGTCAGCCGGTCGATCTCACTGATCACTTCACGGAAGCTCTGGGGCCGCTGATCCGCTTGCTTGGCGGTGCACTTGGACACCAGGGCGATCACTTCTTCCGGCACGCCCACCCCCCGCAGGGGTTCCAGGTTCAGCGGCTCGTTCAAAATGGCGTAAAAGAGCCGTTCTACCGAATCACCCTGGATGGGCTTCTCGCCCACGAGAAGCTCGTACAGCATGATGCCGTACGCGTAAATGTCCACCAGGTCCGTGGGCGGCTGGCCCAGCACCTGCTCGGGCGCCATGTAGTAAGGCGTGCCGAGCGAGAAGCCGGCCTTGGTGAGCGAAAGCCCCTCGCTCTTGGCGATGCCGAAATCCATCAGCTTCACCTTGCCCGCGGCGTCCATGTGGACGTTCTCGGGTTTGATGTCGCGGTGAACGATTTTCTTCGAGTGAACGTATTCGAGCGCCGTGGCGACATCGCGCGCGATGCGCAGCTTGTTGCTGAGATCGCCGGTGTGGCCGTCCCGGATGGCGTGGCGCAAGTCCTCGCCCACCAGGAACTCCATCACGATGTAGGGCCGGCCCGCCTCCTCGCCGTAATCGTGGATACGGATGATGTTCTCGTGCTCGATGTTGCCGGCCATGCGCGCCTCTTGCAGGAAGCGCGCCTTGGCCTCCGCGTCGCGGCAGCCTTCGTCGGTCAGGATCTTCACCGCAACCGTGCGGCCGATCACCGTGTCCCGCGCGCGGTAGACGTGCGACATCCCACCGCCGAGGAATTCCAGCAACTCATACTTGCCAATATTCGCCGGGAGTTCCATCGTTCTGGTTAACGGGCCGCTTGCGACACGCACCGCAGGCTATTGAGGAAGTCCTTCTGGAAGACCGGCGCCAGGCCACCCGTGTTCAGGATGAACCGGTAGGTGAGTTCCTTGCCGCCGATCGTCACCGGACGTCCCTCGCGCCCCTGCCGCACAACCCATTCCAGGTTATACCCGCCACCGCCCGGACTCCACCGGTCGGCATCGGCGAAGAAACGGAACACGGACCAAAGCCCGTCGCGATTCTGGAAATCGAAATCGCTGCCGCCGGTCAGGCTGGCGCTCAACCGTACGCTGGGCGCGCCCAGGCCCGGCCACACGTACTGCCGCGCGGGTTCCTGCCCCGTGAACCTGGCGCCCTGGCCGTTGATGGTGAGCGTCATCGCTTTGATCTGGTCGGAGCGTTGCGGCTGCAATGCGTACCTGAGAGCAGGATCCATCGAGCCGCCCGGATAGACGGCGTCGGAGAACTGGGCCGCGTGGTTGAAGAACGTCACGAAGCCGGGGGTCAGTGCGATTCCACCCGGATTGGCGACGAACTGCGTCCCCTGCTTCTGGAGGAAATTGCGCAAGGCCTCCTCATAGAAGATCCACAGCCTGCCTTCGCGCGGCCGGAAGATCGAGTTCACCTCCGCCAGCGTTGCTTCGGCCGAGGTGTTCGGATTGAACGGGAACTTGTTCGCCACGAGCGCGTAGGCCACGCAGAACTGGCGCGCCTTGGCGTTGATCTCGCCCGCGCCCATCCCCTTGGTGAGCGCGTCCACGTAATCGATGGGCGCTTGCAGCAGTTTCAGCACCGTGGTCTCCACGTGGGCCTCCGGATCGATCCGGAACGTGTAGCCCATCTTCTTCACCACGTTGCGCGCGTTATCCGCGCTCATGCGCACCGGAGCGGCGCGGTTCGGGTCGGGCGGCCCGGTCATGTCGGCCACCTGCCCAATGGACGTCTGCAAAGCCGCCAGCGAGCCCATGTACTCCTGGTTCTGCGGCCACACGTACTGCACCACCGTGGCGGGCGGCGGCACCACCTTCTGTACGGCGTCGAAGGCTTCCGTCACTTTGGGGGAATCCACCGCCGTGTTCTGCGTGGCCACCCAGAACAGCGCCATTAGCGGCGTTTGGGCTCCAGACAGGGTATTCAGCTTCCGGGCCGCGTCCTGCAGACTGGCGTAGCGGGAAACGGCCGTATTCTTCAGGAACTCCCGCCATTTCGCTATGAAATCGTTCGTGTAGCGGTTGCGCAGTTCTTCTTCGAGCTTCGTCGGGTCCGGCTTGGCGGCGGCATAGTCGCCCAGCACCCAGCGCTCCCCACCGAAGAACTTGTCGGATCGCTTGATGTTGTCCTGCATGGCCGCCCAACCGGCCTTGGTGAATGCGCCCGCCACGTCGCGGTTGTTGAGGACGACTTCCGCCGAGCCAGGGAACTGCTCGTTGAAATTGACCTTCTTGGCACGCCGGCTGGCGTCCGCCAGCATGAACTGGTAGATCTGCTCGACGCCGGAGAACTTTGCCAGGTGAACGCGCGCGCGATCGATAGCGGCTGCGTCGTTCTGCTCGCTGAACGGGTTGCCGCGCGCCAGGTCCACACTGTAGAAATCGAACTGCTTCTTTGCCAGGGGAACCAACTGTTCGACGGATCGTCCGGCGGACCAGTGCGCCATGAGGACCGGCGAGAGCCAGTCCGTGCTGCGCTTCCATTCCGACGTCGTGATGAGGTAGCCCTTCAGGGTGTCATAGGTGCGGCCGTACTCGTCGGTAGGCGCCGGCGGGACTTGCAGGCGCTGCAGCGTGCTCAGCATTTCGGATTGCGTCTGCGCGAAAAGCAACTGGTTGAACCGGGCGTAGTAGATTCGCCGCACCTTGGGCAGCATGTTGTTGCCGCTATAGAGCAGCCAGCGCAGGCGCCACGGCGCGCCGTCCCTTTCGTAAGTGGTCAAGCGTTCGAGCGTCTGGCGCAAAGTCTCCAGTTTCTGCAACGCGTCCGGCGTCGGCAGATTCATGCCGCTGGCTTCCGCGGCCGGAATGCCCTTGGCCGCTTCCAACGCCTCCGCTTCAAGCGACCGGTTGCCGAAGAACGACACCGTCATTCCGATCAGCCAGATCAACAGCAGGACCGATGCCGATGCCAGCAGAATCCGCCGCATCATGCTGGTCTTCGTGCTGCTTCCGCTGGCTCCCAGCGCCGCTTCGTCCTTCAGGATGATGTCGTTGAACAAGTGGCTGAGGAATACCCACTGCGGGACTTTGCGCCCGGCGCCGCCAAGAGGCGTGGGTGTGGATAGCGGCGGGGGCGGCGGCGTGCCTCCCACTTTGAAAACGCCCGTCGCGGTCGCGGCCGTCTCGAAGGGCGAACGCTGGATTGCCGGGCGCTGCGCCTCGGCCACGGCCGATTCCTGCATCACTACAGGACGAACGCCGGAGAAATAGAAGCCACGGAGGAAGGGACTTGCCCGCAACTGGCTGGGCCGGCAGACATCCACCAGGAACTGCACGATGGTCGCGCGCAGCTTGCGGAATTCGCGCGGGAATTCATACGCGCCCGGCACTTTCTGCGTGTCGCCCTCGCGCGGGAGCAGCGCGATGCGGTGGTCGGCGAGAGAATAGAACACCTCGTCGAAGGCCTTCGATAGCCGCCGGGTTTCCTCTTCCGCGTACACGCCGGTGGCCGATTGCACACGCATGGGCAGAGTGGCGCCCAGCACCTCGTTGGCTTCCTCGCTGGTCAGGTTCCGCACAAAATCCTCGAAGAACGCCAGCCGGTTCATTTTCGTGAACAGCACATAGACCGGGAAGCTGATGCCGAATTGCTGGCTGATCTCGCTTAGACGCGCCTGCAGCAGGCGCGCCGTGCCCGCCACGGCTTCCGCAGCGCCCTGCTGCGTGAAAGTCTCCGCGTTCACACAGACCAGCGCCGCGCGAGGAGCCGCCGCGCCTGAGCCGACCACGGACTTCAGCCGGCCAGGCCGCACGCTGGCCAACAGGCGCTGCCACCGCGTCGGGTCACTCAGCAGGCTGCCGCCGGCTTCCAGGAAAATCATCTGCCGCGCGAACCAGAGATTTGCGGTGCGCGTCGGCACGACGTTGTTGTCCTGGTGCGTCTGCCCGGCCAGCAACTCCGGTTCGAGTCCCGAATGCAGCATGGTGCTCGTCTTCGTCGATCCGGTGTCCCCGGCCACGAAAACCACCGGCAGGCCGGCCACTCTGGTGCCCTTGGCAAGCCGCGCTTCCGCTTCCCGGATGAGGGCGTCGATCTCCTGATCCCCTCCGGCCGGCGCAGCCCCGGCATCCGCGCCGGATTCGCCGGATGCGGCCTTGCGCGATTGGAGCCAGAAGAAAATGGCCGTGCAGGATATGCCAAGCGCAGCCAGGATCGCGAACAGCAGGTAAAAGCGAGTCGAGTCGAGATGCAGAAGACTGCCAGTAATCCACGCCAGGACAAGATAACCAACCAGTGCCCCGGCCGCTCCCCAATAGATCTTCATCGCAGCTCCTTGTTTACCGGACCACTCCGGCCAATTCTCCCAGGCTCGACACTCCCGAACCGAGAACAAGTTTGTAAACCACCAGCAGCAACAGTGTGAGCGCGAGACACGCTGCCGCCACGATCCCCAGTGTCTTTACCAGAGGATCCGAGCCGGCCTGCCGCTTTGCTTCCAAGGGCAGCGCCCAGACGGGTGAAAGAGGGCCCGCGCCCCCACGGATGCGCTGGATCTTGGCGGCGGTGGCGTCGATGATTGCCTTGAGCTCGCCGCGGCCGCCTAGACTGTAGCGGCCCGCGAACCCGAGCAGCAAACAGAGCTGGTAGACTTCCAGCACGTCCGCCAGGTCTTGCGATTCGGTGCTTGCCAGCAGCTCCTGCAGATTCTTGAAAAACACTTCGCCGGCTATGTGATGCCCGAAGAGTTCTTCCTGCAACGGCCGCCTCGGCCAGTCGGCGAAGGCGGGATGCCGCAGGTTCAAAATCGACTCGTCAACGAAGGCCACCACGGCGAAGATCGCCAGCTTGATGTCCTCTCCGTTGTAGCCCTGGGCGCGCGCCTGTTGGTCGGCGATTTTCAGGCCTTCCATGATGTTGTGCCGGAACGAGGCCGCATCGGTGACCGTCTGGCGGCCCGAGCGCAACCGCGCGCTCACCGTCAGGATTTCCTGAAACGCCAGCGCAAGATTTTCCTTGCGCCTTCCACCACCCGGTTGGGGACTTGCAGTAGGCATCATTTTGAACCTTTTTATCGAGATCAGGACTCCAGAACAACCAGCAACTCCAGGTTAGGTTCGGGCAACTCTCCAGGGACGTACACACCCACCAGGCGGGTCTTCACAATGTGGTCCCAGCACGGCCCACCCTTGCTCACGCTGAAGTACTGGGCGTCCACTCGTGTCGATATCGCCGATGGGGGCACCGGCAAATGCGCCAGGGGCATGCCCGGCAGCGCCCTTTCCACCAGTTTCGGAATGAACAACTTCGAACAGATCTTCACTAATTGCGGCGTCTTCGAGATCAGGTCCACTTCGCCCACGGGGGCGCGGATGGAGAAGATCCAGCGCGACGCATCCAGGCACCGCTGGTCGGTTACATCGCCTTCGTAGAAATAGTCGGCCGTCTTCCGCAGCGGAATCGTCACTACGTTGGTCGGCACCACGGTTTCCAGGTGTGTCCGGATGTGGTGGTCGAGGGCGCCGAAGCACTCGTCCAGTTTCAAGTGGTCGTACAGCGGCAGCACGCGCGGATGGCTCTCGATGGCGAAGGTGCACAGCGCGCCTCCCAGGCGCAGCATTTCCACGAACAGTTCCTCGGGATGGACGCGCGGCGCGGCGGCGAGTTGGCGCAGGGGCGCCAGCGCCGCGTTGACCGTATGAAGCAGCCAGAACTGAGCGATGTCGCGCGTCGAGTATTCCGACCATGTCCGGCCCGCGCCGCCCGGCTGAGCCGACATCGCCGAACTCTTTTCCTCGAGGATCCCAATCAGCCTGCCGAGCATGCGCGTCAAACGCTCGCTGGCGCCGATGTGCGTGGAGGGTGGGATGAACTCCGGATCGAAAATGAAATGTCCCGAACCGTCGCGCATGATACGCGCGATCGGCAGCCCGACAACTCCCTCAGGCATTTCCTCATCGAGAAATAGGGCGAAATTCTTCCGGCCGAACTGCACCGGCTTCTCGTCCCGCCCCGTTGTTTCGTCCCAGGTTGGGTGCGCCTCGGCCACGTAACGCGCCGTGGCCTGCGGTGCGGGCGTCATGGCGCAGTTCGCGCCGCCCGGCTTGTGCCCGGGAAGTCCGAGCAGTACAGTCACCTTGTCGCGCGTGGGCGGAAAAAGTTCCGTGATGTTACGCGCCGGCGGCAGCGCATCGCACTCCGGCATGTGAAAGGACAATCCATCCGGGAGAATGCCACGCGCGTGCAGTAGAGATAGGGTGCCGTTGCGCAACGCTTCCGCGTCCAGGCCGCATCCCACTAATCCATATCCTTCGAACCACAGCGCGGACGTCGCGAAGTGGATGGAATCTTCGAAGTACCGGCTCTGGGCCTGGAAATGATGCGGGCCCAGGTACATCCCCTCGGACCAGACGACCCTCGCTAGATGTTTCATAGTCTGAATTCGCCGCTCGCCCCGGCGTCCGGCTTCCCGCTCACTGCCCTATTATGCAAGAGATTACCCCATGATGCGAACCCGTTGCCAGTGGTATACGGAGCCGGATCGCTGTGTCATTATAACTGGGAGAGTTGGAGGCGGCTCAGATGAGTACGGGTTTTGCGGATCGATACGAACTGTTGGAGCTTCTCCGCGATGACGGCATTAAGACCTTCGCGGCGCGAGAGATCGCCACCGGCCGGCCGATTTCGGTCTATCTGTTCACCGGGATTCATCCGCAAACGGCTCGCGAAATTCTGGACCAGGTTGGCACGCTGAAGCAGCAGAATGCATCCGAGCTGATAGAAACCGGGGACAATTTCGGAACACCGTACGTGGTGACGGAGACCATGCCCGGCGTGCTGAATATACGCCAATGGCTCGTGGCGCTAACGGACCGTTACGGAATACCGAAACCGGCGGGGAGCTTTGACCACCTGACCCGCGTTGGAAAGTGGAAAGTTCCGTCCGCGGCGCCTCCCAGCCCGCCGCCCGCACCGGTCGCGCCACCGCCGCCGCCCGCTGCACCGCAAGCGGCTCCCGGCGAGTTCACGCGGATGTTCCAGGCTGGCGCTCCGGCAGCGCCCATCGGCGAACCCGCGCCACCGCCGCCGCCCAATGCACCGCAAGCGGCTCCCGGCGAGTTCACGCGGATGTTCCAGGCCGGCACTCCGGCAGCACCCATCGGCGAACCCACCCCGCCCCCGCCACCAGCACCGCCGCAGGCCGCGCCCGGCGAATTCACACGGATGTTCCAGACCGGCACTCCCGCAGCACCCATCGGCGAACCCGCTCCGCCACCGCCGCCCGCACCGCCGCAGGCCGCACCCAGCGAGTTCACGCGGATGTTCCAGGGCGGGGCACCGGCAACACCCATCGCCCAGCCCGCGCCGCCAACTCCGCAGCCACAGACCGGCCCCGGGGAATTCACCCGCTTCTTCTCGTCGCCGCTTCCGTCATCTGAGCCTCCGCGGCCGGCGCCCTTCCAGACGCCGTACACGCCACCCGCCGCGACTCCCCCACCAGCGCAGAAGCCTTTCGCGCCGCCCGGCGAATTCACGCGCATCTTCGGAAAGAGCGACATTGGCGCACCGCCCGCTGCGCCTATGCCTATGCCGTCTGTCCCTCCCGCCGCGCCGAGCGAACCTCCGGCTCCGCAACAGCCCGCGGGACCCGGTGAGTACACACGAATGTTCGGCCCGCAGACGGTACCGGTCGCCGCCCCGGCCCCCGCACCGCTCCCGGCCGCACAGCCGGCGCGCGCGGCCTCGCCCGCGCGCAAATCTTCAAACCTGCCGCTCATCCTTATCTTGGGGGGATTCTTCCTGGTCGCAGTGATAGTGATCGTCCTCTTCGTGGTGTTGAAGTGAAGCAATTGGAAGAACTCGGCGTCGCCGGTAAGTACGGCGAACTCCGGCGGCTCTTCGAGGCAGCCGGCTACACGGAGGAAGCCATTTGCCGGTGCCTGCATCTTAACCGGCTTGCGGACTTCGAGTTGGAGTCATCCCAGCGTCCAGCGGTTCCTCCACCTGCCACCCCGTCGGATTTGCTCGTCGCCTTGTTTCTGGTCGGCGAATACGTCAGCCGCGCCGGCGTGGATGCGTTCCTCGGCGCGGGCGCGGCTGCTCTATTCGAAGGCATGGGCTTGCTGGAGGCGGCGGAAGCGGATCGTTGCGCGGCCACGGTTGCCCTCTATCCTTTGGATGGCCTGTATATTGCTTCCAGCCGTTGGTCCAACGCGGATGGCTCAGCTTTTGAAACGCCGCCCGACGTCGTGTATCCCGCTTTGATCCGCAATACGCGTTTATTCCTGGACCTGCTGCCGGATACGCCTTGTGAGAATCTGTTGGACCTGGGTTCCGGGACCGGGATCGCGGCCTTCGAAGCCTCCCGCTGCGGAGCCCGGCACGCTTGGGCCTCCGACATCGCCGAGCGCTCCACCCGGTTCGCCGAATTCAACCGCCTCCTGAATGGGATCGATCGCGTCACCACCGTGACGAGCGATCTTTACGAGGAGTTCGGAGGGCAGACCTTTGACCGCATCGTGTCTCACCCTCCGTACATGCCCGTCCTCTCGCAGAAATGGATCTTCATGAGCGGCGGCGAGGACGGCGAACAGATCACGCGCCGCCTCATCGAAGGCTTGCCGCGATACCTGGACGACGGCGGCCTGTGTTTCTGCCTGACCATGGGCAGTGACCGGACCGGACGCCCATTTGAACAACGCATCCGCGAGTGGCTGGGCGAGGACCAATCGAACTTCGACGTTGCCCTCGTCGTGCGAAAGCTGATGGAGCCGGAACAGTACGCCGTCCGTACGGTCCCGTTTGAACCGCGGCCGCGTGCCGAGGCGAAAGCCTGGCGGGAGCTGTTCGCGCGTCTCGAAGTGGTCTCTCTGGTCTATGGCCTGGTGCTGATCCAACGCAGGAACGGCGCGGAACGCACTTTCACCGTGCGCCGCCAGGCTGCTGCCGGCTTCCGCCGCGCCGACTGGCAATGGCTCCTGTCCTGGGAAACCGCCGCCGCGGATGGACGCCTCGTTCCCGCCGTGTTGAATTCCCGGCTGCACGCTTCGCGCCGCACGGACTTCAGTGTCTCGCACGGCCTTACCGGCGAAGGGTGGACGCCCAAGTCCTACCACCTCAGCATGGACCGGCCGTTCAGCATGGATTGCAAAATCGACGCGTGGGCGGCTCACCTGCTCGCGCAATGCGACGGCGTCAAAACCGGGCGGCAACTGTTCGAGCAGTTGAAGGAAACCGGAGCGATCCCACCGCAAGTCTCCGGTGCCGAATTCGCCGAAGCCGTCCGCCCGTTGATTTCAGGCGGCTTCCTCGAAGTAGACGGCTTTAGACCGCCTCAGGCAGCAGAATAATCAGCTCCAGTTGCGGGGAAGGGATCTCGGCCGGCACGTATGCCGCCAGGTTCCGCGCTCGTCCTACAGCCTCCCACACCACGCCGGACTGATTGAGGCTGAAGTACTGATAGTTCAGCTTCACGGGGATCGACCCGGGAGGCTTGGGGATGTGCGTCAAGGCGATGCCGGGCAGGGCCTGCCGGACCAGGTGCTCGATGTGGCTCGCCGAGCAGACCTTCACCAGGTAAGGCGTCTTGGCGATCATCTCGGCTTCATTCATCTCGGCGCTGATGGCCAGGTACATCCGTGTCCCCGCGAAGTACTTGTCGTCGGCCACCGCCGTGGCGTAAATCGACGGCTGCACCAGCTTGAGCGGAAGCGACACGCAGTTGCTGGGCACCACCGTCTCCAGCAGCGTGCGCACCGTTTCGTCAAGATTCGAGAAGCACCCGGAAAGGTCGTCGTGCTCGTAAACCGGCAGGTCGCGCGGATGAATCTTGGGCGAAAAAGTCGTCAGGCACCCGGCAAGCGAGAGCATGGCTTTGAACAGCCGCTCGGGATGGCCGTGCCGGGTTTCAAACAGGTGCTGAAACTCCGGGAAGTGCGAATTGATGGTGTAGAGCAGCCAAAAATTGGCGATGTCGGTGGCGCCGAAGTCCGCCAGGCTCAGGTTCTTCTGGCGGCGCAGGCCCCCCAGCAGGCTGCTCTTGGCAGAAAGAATCTCGACCAGCCGCCTGGCGATCGCCAGCAGATGGTCGCTGGCAGAAAGATCCAGCAAGGGGGGGATGAACTGCGGATCCATTTCGAGCGCCCCCGCCTCGGTCCGCCGGATGCGCGCCACACGCAGGCTGGAGCACTCCTCGCGCGAATCTCCTTCGGTGATCAGGCGGAAATTCTTCCTGGCCACTTCCACGGGCTTCTCGGTCATGCCGGTGTTCTCGTCGCGCATCATGACGGCTTCGGCGAGATAGCGCGTATCCGCGCCGTGGTCGGTCATGGCGACGTTCAGGCCGGGGATGTGGGCGTTGGGCACCGCCAGATAGACGTCCAACGTGGTCTGGTCGGGCTGGAAGCAGTCCTGCAGCGGCTTGGGGGCGGGTGGCGCGTCCGAGGACGGGAAATCGAACAGCAGACCGTCGGGGAAGATGCCGGAAGCCTCCTGCAGGGAGAACACCCCGGCCGCCAGGGCTTCCTGATCGACGCGGACGTTGAGGAATCCCCAGGGGTGAGCCGACAGCGACTCGATCTGAAACCGCAGCGAATCCTCTATGAACCGGTCCTGCGCCTGCAAATGCTGCGGGCTCAGGAAAGTGCCTTTCATCCAGATCACCGGCTGCAATTGCCTCATGGGACTCCAAAGTAGCAGAACCACCGGTCGATGGCAAAGGCCCCCACAAAAACTGTCGCCGCCAAATGAGAATGTCGTATTTGTGCCGAATAGAAATGTCGTCTTGACCGGTACAGGCTGGGGAGGTGTCCGACACAGGAGAACTCCTCATGACCCAGCGGGAACGAGACCGACTGGTAGTACTCAAGAAGACA
>JAJFUV010000306.1 GCA_021372245.1 Terriglobales bacterium | reverse complement strand
GCGCGCTCGCGCTCTTCCACCATGCGGACTCCCAGCCACCACACCAGGGGGTGAAACCAGAAAACTGCCTCGACCACCATGTGAAACGCCGCTGCCAGATTGTCGCGGCGCCGGGCGTGGCACAGTTCGTGCGCCAGAATCGCTTCCAGTTCTGTGTCCGAAAGATGGTCTGCTATTCGATCAGGCAGCCACAGTACCGGTCTGAAGATGCCGAAGATGCCCGGCTCCATCCTTGCGGTTGAAGACACCAGTCGAATATCCGGCAAGCGAAGAACGCCTTTCGAACGCACGCGGCGGAGGGCATCCACCGCGCGCCCTTCCCGCAGCGGCACGGCCGCGCGCACAACCGCCCGAGCGCGGCGCCATCGGTCCCACCAGTGGAATAGAACGGCCGCGAAACCGGCCAGCCAGCAGACGAACACTACAGCGTGAATCGTGAAGGCCAATTCATGCGTGGGGGCCGCCACAAGGGTGGGAACGACCGGTTCGGGCAAGGCAAACGGCTGCATCACCTGCCCTACCACAAGCGGAATGTGGGCAGCGGGCGCTGCCGGAACAACCCGCGACCCCAGGAGATCGCCGAGCTTGGCCAACAGCGCGAACGGCATCAGGAACTTCAGGGAGGCAACTAACAGAATCCAATGCCGCGCCCGAGCGTGAGTGGACCTCAACGCGAGCGTCAACAGAAACGCTACTACCGCGAAAATGGTCGATTGCCACAGGTGGTTTCCCGCCTGGCGGAGCAATTCGCTCAAGACATAGGATTCCAGCGTCACGGCGCTAGCCTCCTTTGGTCAGTTTGCGAAGCGCCTTGCGCGCTTCCTCTATGTCATCCATCGTGAGCTTGCCGGATTCAACCAGGTGAGCCATCACAGGCTGGGTCCGGCCGCCAAACAGGCCCAATAGATCGTCGATCAAGCGTCCTTGCGCGGCCTCGCGGCTAATCGCGGCTTCGAAAATGTGCGCGTTGGAAATCTTCTTGATGCGGCGCACAACCTTCTTGGATTCCATGCGGTAAACGGTGGTCTGCACGGTGGTATAGGCGGGCCGGTCGCGCTCGGGGAATGCCTGCTGAATCTCGCGAATGGAACACGCGCCCTGGTCCCAGAGCGCATTCATGATCTGAAGTTCCAGTTTGGTCAATTTCGGTGTCGGCATAGCTTCTACTACTCGTGTTTGTGATTCTACTACTAGAAGTTGATCTTTGCAAGAGTTTTCGAAAAAGGCCGGCCACCTGGAAAATCCGGGGAACGGGAGACAGGGAAGATCCGGACGTTGAAATGGGATAAACAGCTCCCACATCGACTCTTCCTGGTATAGAATGGCTACTGGCCGAGAGACCACGGTTCGCAGGGTGAGGGAGTCCAGGTCGAGTTTGGAACCAACTCTCGTTCCTTAATTTGTAAAAAAAAGACACAATTTCCTCAAACAGAAACACACTTTGCGGCGTCTACACTTGACGGGAGGAAGCGGAGTGCCCAGACACTCGGGCTGTGCGCGGCTTTGGAAGACTGGAAGATGGGCTGAAGTGGGGGGCTGCGTACTCCTGTGTCTGCTTCAGCCGGCGTGTTCCCGCGCGCCCAACCGGACCGCCGAGACGGGACGGCCCGATCGTGTTGCGGTCCAACCTTCCCCCGAACGTAAGACTGTGCGTACTACAGGCCTGATCCAAGCACTCGAATCGCAATCGATCCGGGTCCCTCAGATCAGCGGGACAGGCAACCGCATGACACTGACGCGGCTGATACCGAACGGCAGCAAGGTCAGCAAGGGAGAGATGCTGGCGGAGTTCGACCGGACCACCATCCTGGATGAGGAAAGGGATACCAAGGCCAAGGTGGACGACCTCTCCCACCAGTGGGAGGAGAAGAAGGCCCAGGTAAACAGCGATGCCGCCAAACGAGTGGCGCAGTTGCGGGAGGCCGAGGCGGATCTGGAAAAGGCCCAACTCCAACTTCGGAAGGGCCCGGTCCTGAGCGAGATCGACCGCCTGAAGAACGAAGCCAAGGCCGAAAACGCCCGGGTCCGGCTGGCAAGCCTAAGGAAATCAGACGAATGCAGGCGCCGGGCGGAGGAGGCGGCGGTAAAGATCCTGGAATTGAAACGGCAGCGCCAGCAGGTGTCGCTCGAAAGGATCCAAAGCAACCTCGAACGGTTGCAGGTCCGGGCGCCGCTGGACGGGATGATCGTCCTGGAGAATACGTGGCGGAGCGGTTCGATGGGGCCGGCTCAGGTAGGCGACCAGATGTGGCCGGGGATGCCGCTGGTGCGGATCTTCAATCCGGCGCGGATGATCGTTGTGGCCAGCGTGAATGAGCCCGACATAGCCTCGCTGTGGAAGTCGCCGAGCGCCAGGCTTTACCTGGACGCTTACCCAGGAGCGGTCTTTGAAGCCATACTGGATTCCGCGAATCCCGTGGCGACCGCGGGAATGGACTCGCAGGTGAGGACCTTCAACGCATCTTTTCGGATCGTTCAGCAAAGCCCGCTCCTGCTGCCCGATCTTTCGGCGGCGCTCGAGATCGACACCAGCACCTCCACGACGGCCGCATCCGCCGCGGCACCCGCCGCCGGAGCGAAACCATGAGAATTCCTGTGCCTGGAATCCTGCGCCGGTGGCGCCGGGAGATTGCTCTTTGGCTGGGCGCGCTACTGAGTCTGGGCGGTGCGGCCGCCGTGGCCCTGACCATGTTGCGCCCAGGCACGGCGACCCTTCCCAGCAACCTGCCCGTGGCGACGGCGCGCAAGGGTGAGTTCCTGGTCATTGTCTCCTGCCGGGGAGAACTGGTGGCCAGCCGGTCCGCGCAGATTACCGCGCCGTTGAACGTTCCCAACCTGCAGATTGTCTGGCTGGCGCCCCAGGGCACTGCGGTGAAGCAAGGCGATCCGGTGGTTCGTTTCGATGCGAGCGGAGCGAAGCGCCAGTTACAGGAAAAGCAAGCCGCCTTCGAACAAGCGCAGGCGTCGCTCGACCAGGCTATTGCGCAAGCCCGCATCACCGCGGAGCAGGACAAGCTGGAACTGGCTTCTTTGCGGCTATCGGTTGAGAAGGCCAAGCTGGAGGCGTCGAAAAAAGAGATCGTGAGCGCGATTCAAGGCGAGGAGAACCGGATCGACCTCAGCCTCGTGGAGCAGAAGCTCAAGGTCCAGCAAGCCGCGGCGGATTTGAATGCCGTTTCGAGCAAGTCGAAAATCGCCTCGCTGGTCACGCAGCGGGACAAGGCCAAGAGCGAAGTCGATGTCACGCGTTACCGGATTTCGCAGATGGAGCTGAGTTCCCCCGCAACGGGGGTGGTCAACTTCCTGATGAATTACAGCCAGGGCTGGATGAACGCCAAGCCGTTCGCCAGGGGCGATAACGTCTGGCCGGGGAGCGCCATCGCCGAGATCCCCGAACTGGAGAGCCTGCAGTTCAAGGGCAAGACCGAGGAGATCGACCGCGGCCGGATTAAAGTCGGGCAGGACGTAAAAGCCGTGCTCGACCCGTTCCCGGAAAAGGCCTTCGTGGGAAAGCTGGAGGGAATTTCCGCACTGACGGAGCAAACGTTCGAGTGGCCTCCGTCGCGGAATTTCCGGGCCTTCGCCTCGCTCGGCCAGCCGGATAACCGCCTGCGGCCAGGAATGAACGGCCGGTTGGACGTCATAGTGGATCGCATCCAGAACGCTATCAGCGTGCCGGCGAAGGCGGTGTTTGCCCGCGGCGGCAGGCCGGTGGTCCTGGTCCCTGGGAAAGAAGGCCTGAAGCCGGTAAAGGTTGAAGTGGTGGCGCGCAATCCCGATGAAGTCGCGGTGCGGGGTATCGGGGAGGGGACGCAAGTGGCACTGGTGGAAGAACTCGCGGACACGGAAAAGAAGCGCGGCAAAACAGGCAATTCATTCGAGGTGCGGACAAAATGACACGCGCCGTGAAAGCGGTCTTTCTTCTGGCGGCCGCGATACTGGTCGCTTCGGGAGCGCGTTATGTGCCTCGTCTCTATGAGAGGTTCGCCGCGACGCAGCCTGCGCCCGTCCCCACCACGCACGTCAAGCGGGGCGACGTAGCGTTCACCGTCACGGCCTACGGCAACCTGGAGGGCGGCAACTCGCGGATGCTCACCGCGCCCATGGTGGGCAGTTCCCAGATGATCCTCACGGAGTTGCGCAAGTCCGGCGAACCGGTGAAGGCGGGCGAGGTCGTGGCCCGGTTCGATACCACGGAAGAGGCATATAAACTGCGGGAAGCCGAGGCCGACCTGGCTGAAGCCGAACAGCAGGTAATCCAGGCCCAGAATGAAGCGCTGGCCAAAGAAGAGGACTTGAACTACGAACTCCTCCGGGCCCGGGGCGAGTTGAAGCAAGCCGAGTTGGAAGTCCGGCGCAACCCGCTGATTGCGCTGTTGAGCGCCCGTCAGAATAATCTGGCCCTGGAGGGAGCCCACGAGCGGCTGGCCAAGCTGGAGCGCGACTATCCACAGAGCAAAGCCGCCGCCAAGGCTTCGATCGCCATTCAAGAGGCGGCGCGGCGCAAAGCCAAAATGCTGGCTGACACAGCGCGCCGCAACATCGACATGATGACGTTGAAGGCCCCGGCCGACGGCTACATTAACGTAGAGCGGAACAGCAACACCAACTTCTATTATTCCGGCATGACGCTGCCGCTGTTTCAGGTGGGCGATCAGATTCGTCCCGGAATGGCGGTGGCTCAGATCCCGGACCTCGCGAATTGGGAGGTTACGGCCCAGATCGCCGAGCAGGACCGCGGGCACCTGTCCGTCGGACAGCCGGTTTCCCTCCAGCTAGTCTCCATGCCGGGCCGCGAGTTCCACGGCAAGGTCAAGGACGTTGGGGGCACCACCGGGCCGCCCTGGGAGCGCCGTTTCGCCTGCAAAGCGACGGTGGACGATCCCGTGGCGGAACTCAGGCCCGGCATGAGCGCGCGCATCGTGATCTCAATGGAAACGCTGAAAGGCGTGTTGTGGCTGCCCGCGCCGGCGCTGTTCGAGCGGGACGGGCGCACCTTTGCATACGTGAAGAAAGATAAGGGCTTCTCCGCCAGAGATGTCCAGCTTGTCCGCAGAGGAGAGGGCCAGGTGGTTGTGACCGGCCTGAACGAGGGTGAACAAGTGGCCCTCGCCAGTCCGGACCAGAAGGCGGATAGCAAGTCCGCCGGGACGGGCAACGCAGCCAAGGCGGTGGCCAAATGAGCGCGGCGGCACCCGGTTTTCCCCGCCCCGTGGGACGCGCGACGCGCGGCCTTTTCAGCGACCTGGGCGAAGCGTTCGGCAACCTGCGCGCGCAGAAGACGCGCACGCTGCTTACGGCACTGGGCATCGTGTTCGGCGTTGGCTCGGTGATCGCCATGCTCTCCATCGGCGCGGGCGCGCGCGAGCAGTCGCTTCAGTTCATCGAGCGGCTGGGCGTGCGGAACATTCTGGTGGATTCGCGGCCCATGATGAGTCCGGAAGAACGCCAGCAACGGCGGCGCATCTCGCCCGGGCTGACCGAGCGCGACGTACGAGTCCTGGAAGCGAACGTGGAAGGCCTTGATGTGGCGTCACCGCGCCGCTACTTGCACCCCGCTCGCATTCTGCCGAAGCCGGCGGGGACGATCCCAGGCTTGTTCGGCGTGCGCGCGTCCTATGAGGCGATCCACAACCTGCGGGTCAACGAGGGTCGCTTCCTCAGTACTGGAGACGACGAGGCGGCTTCCGCGGTTTGCGTGCTCGGCATTACGGCCAAGATCAACCTGCTCGGTTACGACGCCGCGGCCGGCAAACACATCAAGGTGAACGATACGTGGCTGCAGGTGGTGGGCGTGCTGGCCGAGCAGGCGGGTGACGCGGGCAGCGGCGGGGGCCGGACTATCGACCGGAACAACGCGATTTTCATCCCGGTGAATACGTTCCGCTACCGATTCTGGGACAGCAGCAGTTTTCTGAAAGACGAGTTGGACGGCGTGGACTTGCGGCTGAAGCCCGGCGTCGACAGCGTGGTCGCAGCCAAGGTGGTCACGGCCATCCTGAATTCCACACACCACAACGCCGAGGACTTCACCGTTACGATCCCCGCCGCGCTGCTGGCCCAGCAGAAGCGAACGCAGACCATCTTCACTTACGTGATGGTGGCCATCGCGGCCATTTCCCTGCTGGTGGGCGGCATCGGGATCATGAACATCGTGCTGGCCACGGTGATGGAGCGCACCCGCGAGATCGGGATTCGGCGAGCCATCGGCGCACGGCGGCGCGACATTGTCCGGCAGTTCCTCACCGAGTCTTCGGTCATCTCGGTGGCCGGGGGGACGTTGGGCATCGGATTCGGGTTGTTCCTGTCCTGGGTCATTGCGCAAGCCGCCGAGTGGCAGACCATCGTGACCGTGGGATCGGTGCTGGTGGCCTTTGGCGTGTCCGCCGCGGTTGGCATCGTGTTCGGGATTTATCCGGCGGTCAAAGCCGCGCAGATCGATCCGATTGATGCTTTGCGGTATGAGTAGCGGGGGGATGGCACTGGGTGACTGCGAGGCAGGAGTGACTGTTTGGTGACGGTTTCCGGCTGCCTCTAGGAAATTGTCCCGTCTGTCACCGAATTCCTGTCACAGTGCTGTCTTCAAAGCGAA
>JAJFUV010000305.1 GCA_021372245.1 Terriglobales bacterium | reverse complement strand
AGACTGTATTAGGACCTAATGCGGGAAAGCGCGGGACGCACTACGGCGTCCCGCGTCAAGTCACTTTTGGGGCTTTCTTCCCAGGAAGCCGCTGGTGTCGGCGTCCGCGGCGGCGCCGGTCGGAGCCGGCCACTTCTTTGTATACTCCGGCGCGGGTCCGGTGGCATTCAGGACTCGCAACGCCGCCAGGCGCACCGGTTCGGGCATGGAGTGTGAGGTCAATCCGTTGTATATCTCCAGAGCCCGCGCGCGGTGGCTCGTCATCAAGCTCTCCGCGCACAGCAGGCAAGCCCGGGCGACCACTGGGAACACCGGGGCCTTGGTGCTCTTCAACGCCGCTTCAAGCACCTTGCCGGCCTGGAGGCCGCCAATCATCCCTACGGATGCGGCCGCAGCGCCCGCTATCTCAGGGTCGCTGTCGTGAATCAGTTTGCCGAGGGCGCTCACGGCCTTGGGATCCTTGCGGAATCCGATGGAGTGAATGACGCCCATCTGAAGCTTGCCTTTCAGCTTGGGAAGAGCGGCTCGGAAGGCGTCGTCCACCGATGGGTCGGGATTCGGTTCCATGCCGAATCGCGCGTAGCAGCCCAGATGCGGGTCGCTCAGCAGGGCGGCCATCGGCTGGACGGCTTCCCTGCCCCCCACGATGGACAGCTTCTTGCACGCAATCGCTTTCTGGAACACCGTGGACTTCGGGTCCTTTACCATCGCGACGAGCTTCTCCGCATCCATCTTCCAGATAGGCAGCGCATCGAACTCGGGCGGAACCTTGGGAGCCGGCGGACGCGCTGGTTTCGGCGCTGCCGCGCCGCTCTGAGCGGGCACTTGCTGGGTTTGTGCAGGTGTTTGCATTTTTGTAATCTCCTCGTCCCTGACTCCTCTTACATGCTGGTGGCCAACGCTTCGAGCCGCCACGGCTCGCGATACGCCCGGCTGCGCATCCTGTTGGCTTCCTCGTCGCCGATGAACATTCGTTTCGCGGGGTCCCACGTCAACTTGCGGTTGAGTTGCGCCGCGATCGAAGCAGCGTGGGAAGCCACGTGAGTGTGCGCAGTGACCTCGGCGTTCGCACGCGGTGCGGTTCGGGAACGGATGCACTGCAGGAACTCGCGGATGTGCTCGCCCGTCGGGTCATATCTTCTGCCCAAGCGTGCGGGAACCAGTGACTTCAGGTTGGGCGAAACCTCAATCCTGCCGCTGTCGCCGGTTTCGACCCATCCTTCGGTGCCCTCAAACCGGTTGCTGCACGACCCCATCCCCATCCAGCTATGGTTGCGCAGGATGAGCTTCACGCCGTTGGTGTACCGGCAGGTTATGGTGTAGCGCTTGATCAGGCCATCGCCACGGAATTCGCCGCCTTCCGGCACATACTCGATGGGTTCAGTGTACTCCATGTCCGCGGCCCACTGGGCCATAGCGACGGTGTGAGACGCCCACTCCAGGAGGCCGGCATGGAAATCCCAGAACTGCCCGCGGCCGCCGCTGGGATACCGAGCGTTGTAAGGCCGCCACAGACAGGGGCCGAGCCACTTGTCCCAATCCACTACCAGAGGATCGGGTTCCGGCTCCTCCGGCCACCAACTGTGCCCACCTTCATCCACGGTTCCCAGCCCTATGGCCGTGTCGGCGTGGACGGCGAGCAGCCTGCCAAGCTTGCCGCTGCGCGCCAGTCCCACCGCGAATTCGAAGGCGTACTGATTCTTCCGCTGGCAGCCGGACTGGTAGACGATGCCGTAGCGCCGGACGTTATCGGCAAGGGCGTAACTTTCCATGATGGACATGGTGGCGGGTTTTTCGATGTACATGTCCTTGCCGGCCTGCGCCGCCCAGATCCCCATCGGGCCGTGCCAGCGGTCGCTGGTAGCGATGAGGAGAGCGTCGATGTCCTTACGGGCAAGCAGATCCGCCGGGTCGCGGTACATCTGGCAGGCGTTGTTGCCGTAATGTCGATCCACGAAACTCTTGACGTTTTCGCGGGCACTCTCCTTGACGTCGGCAATAGCCACGAACTGGACGCGATCGTCGCCGAGCAACTGCCGCAGGTCGCCCATTCCGCGGCCACCGAGGCCGATGCCGCCGAAGCGAAGCCGGTCGATCATTCCGTAGTTGGCGACGATCGCGGGACCGACGACAGGCCGTTCCGCTCCGGGGCCTGGGGCTTGGCCGGCGGCAAGCACGGGCGCCGCGGCAGCCAGACCGCCTGCCTGCGCGACGGCTTTGCCGAATCCGCGCCGGGTAAATCTTTTCTTCTCTTCTGCCATGATTTCTCCTGGGTGCTCGAAGATCTTCAAAACCTGTAAAAGGATTCCGTCTTTCGCTCTTTCAGACCGCAGCGCCACGCGCCCTTGTCACGCGACTTGGCCGCAGTCACGCTATTGTATCAGCGCGGAGCCTGCGATGCGTTGTCCGCTCCGCCGAGCAGTCAGCTCTTCTTGCCTGACTGGCTTTCGGGAAGACCCAGGTTGTCCTTGATAATCGCCGGTTGTTTCATTTCCGAGCGGATATCGACCGGCCAGTGCATGACGTTGTTGGCGATGATGGCCCCACGAAGATTCGGGCCGAGATAGATTTGTGGTTTGTGGTCGCGGAACTGGCAACCCTGAACCGTGATGGTTCCGCTCAGTGCGGCGATGCAAGGATCGCGCTTCGGCTTCAGTTCACGTGGCATTTTGCGGTTTTCGGGCCATTCCGCGAAGGTACAGTTGGCGAAAGAGACGAACCCGATATCAGAACTCTCAACGATGGCGCAACGGTCGGTAGGCCCCCAGAAAGCACAGTTGTTGAAACGGACGGTGCCGCGATTGTTGGGCCCAACGCGCACCATCATGGAGCGCGGAGGATCCAGCAGCGCGTAGCCGCCGTTGCTGATAAGGATTCCCCATGTGCAGCAACCCTCGACGTACACGCACACATGGCACAGCTCGGCATTGAAGCCCGAGAAGTTCCCGTAAGCATTTCCCTTGGCGGTGGTGATGAACTTGTAGCCGATGTTGTAGTTGAAACAGAAAGTGTTCAAGGCGTACTGTCCGTCGCTTCGTCCGAAGATGAACCCGGTGCCGTTGTCGAGTTGCCAGCGCGCCATCGGAGACTCGAAAGTCCACCAGGGGTTCCAATGTACGTTCTCGAGCCGGCAGCAATCATACGCCTCATCGACAAAGAGGCCTATATGCAGCGGCTGGCCGCACACGTTGCGAACGAATTGGCGGCCGCCTTTCTCGACTTTGACGCCGTTGTAAGGATTGAGTAACTCGACATCCAACAATGCCGGGTTATTGCCGTGCATGCACACCGTATAAGGATAGGGCGTGGGAGGTGGATCGAGTTTCTGATTGGGGTAGAAGATGCAGACGCCCTGAAGCACTGCGTTGCTGTCCAGATCGATGAACGCAGGGCCTTCTTCCGATCCCGCACCTGCCTTGGGCAACAGCACCGTTCCGTACTCCGGTTTCTGCCCGGTCTGCGCGAGGGAATGCGACGTGGGCGTGTTGAAGAGTCCACGAAGGATGACATCCTTCGGCACGCGAAGCGATCCGGAGAAGCTGTATCGTCCACCGGGAATGCGGACGACCCCGCCGCGTGCCTCTCCGGCGGCATTCAACGCCCGCTGGAAAGCTTCGGTGTTGTCGGTCACGCTGTCGGCCGCCGCCCCGTAATCCAAAACATTCCACTCGGACCTGAGTATCCGTGGATCTGTCTGCCGTTGCATACTTTCCGTTGCCGCGGGCCCCACAAGTCCGAAACAAAGAGCACGCCGCGGAACGCGATATCGGTCGTTTCGCATGCTAGACTCCCCAACCCCGTATTGCGTCACTTCTCCGGCGGCGCCCCGCAGGCGAAATTCGGGGCGTCGTCGATGCTGCCGTTCCCCTTGTACCTTGCCACCTGAGGGTAGGGGCATAGCGGACGCGTGCGCACCACCTTGCCGTCGATCTTGCGCGAGGCGAGCACGCTGTCGGGAGCGGCACCTTTCTCCACCCACTGCATGAGCGGCGTGAACAGATCAGAGGGACTCGTGCCGACGCCTCCGCCGCAGTGGCAAACGCCGGGTGCCATGAAGAAGCGGAAGAAGTCTGGTGTGGACGGCCCCATGCGGTTAAGCACGCTCTCGTAGTAATCGACCCCGCTCAGGGGATTCAGCGCCTGGTCCGACCACCCGTACCACATCAGCAATTTCCCGCCATGATTCTTGAACCGCGCCAGATTCGGGTTGGTGGCATCGACGACGTTCCGGATCCACTCCAGGCGTGCGGGATCTTTGGCAACGTCGAAATTCGCCAGCTTGTAATTGGGGTCCTTCTCCGGGAACGCCATGTAGCGGAAGAAACTCTCCGCGAAAGCCGCGGAGATACTCTGGCCCTCATCCCTGATGATCCAGTTCTGCCAGCCCCTGTGACCTTTGGCGTCCGCTGCCTCGCCGCCCACCGGCCAGCCTCGCACGACGCGCTTACCATCCACCACCACGTCACCGTAGATCTTCTCCAGTGCGCCGATCTGCGCGGCCGTGAAGCAATTCGAGGAATCCGTGCCCTCCGCGCATTTCGGCAGGTCGCGCGAGGGCTTGAAATCGCAGCGGCGCGGGTCGTCGATGAGCCCATCTTTCACGCCGTCCTTCGAGTCGCAAAGTTCATAGATGCGGCCGGCCAGAACGGAGAGCTTCGCGGATGGAATCGGCGCGGCGGCCAACGCCTGTGCCGTGCAGGCGAAGCGGATCATCATATCTGTGAACGCCAGTACCGGCGCGCCGGATATGATCCCATCGAAGTCTTCCGGGAAGCGTTGTGCCAGCATCAGTGCCTGCCGGCCGCCGTTTGAGCAGCTTTCGAAATACGACCGCGTGGGCTTCACGCCGTAATACGCCGCGATCAG
>JAJFUV010000282.1 GCA_021372245.1 Terriglobales bacterium | reverse complement strand
ATTCCCGGAGTTGAAGGCGCGTGCGAAATAGGAGGTTGGCATGGATCTGCGCTTGCTCGACGCCGCTTTCGCGCTCCGGTTCGGCGAGGCCCTGATGTGGCTGATCGTGTGGCTCGTCGTGGCCGTTTTGTCAGTGGAACTGCTCGGCATCGTGTTTCTTCTGCTGGTGGATCGCCGGGCGAGACAACGCCGCTAGCGCGCATGTTATACTAAGGCTTTCCCGACCATGCCTAAACTGAAGACACATAGAGGTGCGGCCAAACGGTTCAAGAAGACGGGTAGCGGCAAGATCAGACGTCATCACGCTTTTACCCGCCACATCCTGACATCGAAGACCCGCACCCGGAAGCGGCGCCTCGGCAAGGGCGTGACCGTCGATAAGGCGGATCACAAAGGCGTGGCGCTGATGCTTCCCAACTAAGCAGTTAGTCCGCCCCATGTGGGCGGCGGCGGGTGCGAACGGTGCGCGCGGCACGTGCCCGATTCGCCCCATTTAGTGAACACAGCCAAAGGAGACAAACGTGCCTAGAGTAAAACGCGGTACCAAACGCCGTGCATCCAGAAAGAAAACCCTGGCACTCGCCAAGGGTTTTTTCCTCACCAAGAGCAAGCTGCACCGTTCCGCGCAGGAAGCCGTTGAGCGTTCCCTGCGCCATGGTTACGTCGGCCGCAAGCGCAAGAAGCGCGATTTCCGCGCACTGTGGATCGTGCGCATCGGCGCCGCCTGCCGCGCCGCCGGAACCAGTTACAGTAAGTTCATGAGCGGTCTCAAGAAAGCCGGCATCGACCTCAACCGCAAGATGCTGGCCGACATGGCCGTGAACGATTCCGCGGCTTTCGCAAAACTGATTGAACAGGCCCAGGCCGCGCTGAAGACTGCGTGATGCCCATGCTGCGCGAAGAAGAAATGGATTCGTTGGCCGGTCTTGAGGAACGCATCGTCAAGGCCGTGGAACTTATCGCCCGCCTCAAGAAAGAGCGAGAGGCGGCTGTGGCCGAGGCAGCCGAAGCGCGCGCCCAAGCCGCCAGTATGGCCGCGGAACTCGAATCTTTGCGCAACGATCGCAAGCACGTTCGCACGCGCATCGAGAAACTGCTCGGCCAAATGGACCTGCTAAGCGAATAGAATAGTGGGGATGGATCCCGGCGCCCCCGACAAGCAAACTGTTCGCGTCACTATATTCAACCAGACCTATACCCTACGTGCGTCCGTGAACGCCGACGAGACGGCGGCTCTCGCATCGCGGGTGGATGAGATTATGGCCACAATCGCCGCGCGCGCGGGTTCAAGCGACCCTACCCGTGTGGCCGTACTGGCTTGTCTCCATCTGGCGGACCGCCTGCAATCGCTCGAGCGACAGGTGTCCCAGATACAGGAGTGGTGCGCCTCGAAGACTGGCCCGCTGGCGGCCATGCTCGACGAAGTCATCGAGCCCGACCCATCGAAGAACGCCTCCTGAAGCCAGCAAGGGTGGCAATACACTGGAGTACCCAAATATGCCGGATAATCTTTTGCATCCCCGAAGGACTTTTCTAGCGACGACGCTGGCGGGCGCGCCCGCCTTACTTGCGCAATCCAAGCCCGGAGAGACGATTGGCGTCGGAATCATCGGCGTCGGCCTGCGTGGCAAGCGCCTGCTGGGCTGGGCGCAACAGGCGCCCAACGCCGAGATCCGCATCATGGCGGACCTTTACGACGCAAACCTCCGCAAGGCGCAGGACATGTGCATGAACCGCAAGGTGCGCCTGACCAAGGAGTGGGAGCGCGTAATCGAAGACCCGTCGATCCAGGCGGTCATTATCGCCACGCCGGACTTCTGGCACGCACCCATGGTGATCGCCGCCGCCAAGGCCGGCAAACACATCTATTGCGAAAAGGGCCTGTGCTTGAACATGCAACAGGCGAAGGCCATCCGCAAGGCGGTTCTGGAGAACAAGGTTGTGTTCCAACTCGGGCATCACTACAACAGTTGGCCCACCTATGTTCGCGCGAAAGAGATCTTCAAGACCGGAGCTTTAGGCAAAGTGGCGCTCGTGCGTTCCTGCTACGACAACAGCGGGCAGTATCCCCACTGGAAGTTTTACGCCAGCGACTACGACGCTCACACCATCCCCGCCGACGCCACGCCGGAACACATCGACTGGAAGCGCTTCCTGGCCAACGCCCCCAAACATGAATTCAGCGCGGACCGTTTCTTCACTTGGCGCTGCTATTGGGATTACGGGACCGGACTGGCCGGCGACGTCATGAGCCACATGTGGGACGCCACGAACATGATCATGGGCCTGGGCATCCCCGAGATGGTTTCCGCGCAGGGCGGGCAATACATGTGGAAGCAGTTGCGGGACGTTCCGGACGTTTGGAATACGACGTTTGAGTATCCCTCCAAGGAAGTGGCCGTCACGTTCTCCAGCACGGCTTCGAACATTTACAACTTCCGTTACGTACAGTTGCTTGGTTACGATAAGACTCTCGAGGTGAACGATCAGTACTGCCGCCTTTACGACGCCGAGTGGAAGCCCAGTCACGCGGCGCGCTTGAAAGCGGCGCAGATCGATGCCGCCAAGATCGGCGTGCAACAGTTGGACGCCAGGATCCGGCCCGAATATTCCATGAAGCCGGACGAGTTGAAGGTGACCAGTCACATGGAGAACCTGTTCGACTGCATCCGCAATGGCGGGAAACCGCGTTGCGGCATGGAGCGCGCCTTCGAAGAGGCCGCGACTATCTGCATGTCGGTGGAAGCCTACCGCAGGCGGCGCACCGTCCGCTGGGACGCCGCTCGTGAGGAGATTATTGATGCCTAAAAGCTCCCGACGCGAGTTGTTCGGGTTGCTGGCCACGGCCGCTACGGCCGTGGCCGCTCCCAAGACTAAGATTCCGGTGGGCGGCCATCCATGGCTGTACGCCAAGTTCCGCCCCAATTACGACATCAACGGCATTCTGGACCAGATCTTCGCCGACTTCCGCTATGCCGGAATGGACGGCATCGAGCTGATTTACACGGTGATCCAAAAGCCCGAAGCCGTCGACCAGGTGGCGGCGCTGTCCAGCAAGAACAAGCTGCCCATCATCGGCATGTCCTATCAGGCCGACATGTGGGACCGTTCCAAGCACAACGCCATCATCGACGAGGTGAGCGTGCTGTTGCCGCGCTTGCAGAAATTGGGCGGCCGCACCATGGGCACCGGCGTCGGCACTCCCAATCGCAAGAAAACCGCCGCGGAGTTTGACGCGCAGGCCGATGTGTTGCGCAAGCTCATCCCGATCTGCCGCAAGCACGGCGTGGTTCTGAACCTGCACAACCACACCTATGAAGTGAAGGACGGCGAATACGACCTGAACGGCACGCTGAGCCGCATAACGGACGCGCCGCTGGGGCCGGATCTCGGCTGGCTGGCCGAAGCGGGGATCGACCCGGTGGACTTCATCCGACGCCGGGGCAAACAGATCGTGTTCGCGCATCTGCGCGACCGCAAGGCCGACGGCAAGTTTGCCGAAGTGA